>NZ_FOTT01000003.1 GCF_900114655.1 Candidatus Frackibacter sp. WG13 | reverse complement strand
TATCTTCTTTTAACGCTCTAGAAATTTCACTTAATAAAACAGTTTGGTTTTCTAATAGTCCATATAGTACCTGAAAGACAAATTTAGATTTAGGTTTAGATAACTTTTTAGTAATTTTTTTAGAAAAACTTGATAATTTCCTTTTCAATTGGTATATAAGTTTGGTATAATTAATCATAGGTGGAATTCCTCCTTTTTGGTTTTGGTGTCCAACCTAATTATACCAAAAAACGGAGGTAATTTCACCTTTTTTGCGTAATCTGTGGATAATCTATTTTAATCAATTGTTAAGGTTAATTGTCCACAATTTTAGGTGTTGATAATTTTCATATTATTTACTTTAAAAAATGGGGAAACTCTATTTAATTATGCAAGAGCCTTAATTAATATTTTTTCATAATTACATCAATTTATCCAAGTCTCTTTACATCATATCCATCCTTTTTCAAGGCATTAATAACCTCGTGGATATGTTCTGAATCTTTAGTCTCTAATACTAACTCTACTTCTGCTTGCTTTAAAGAAATGTCAGGGTTTAACCGATCATGATTAACTGATACTACATTTGCTTCAGTTGTACTTACAATACTTAATAACTTCTCTAATGCACCTGGAGTGTCTGGCAGAGAAGTAGTTAATAATACTCTTCTTCCTGCTTTAATCATTCCTCGGTCAATAATAGTAGAGATCATATCTAAATCAATATTACCACCACTTAAGACGATAGCTATCTTTTTACCATGTAATGATATCTTATCATTTAGAACTGCTGCTAACCCGGTAGCTCCTGCTCCTTCAACGATTAGCTTAGATCTTTCTGCTAATAACGAGATTGAATGTGCAATCTCTTCTTCATCTACAGTAGCCACATAATCAACATATTTAGAAGTAATTTTATAAGTTAAATCGCCAGGTCTTTTAACTGCAATTCCATCAGCAATTGTATTTACTGTCTCTAAAACTACTGGTCTACGCCTTCTTAATGAGGCTTTCATTGAAGCAGCTTCTCTGGCTTCTACACCGATAATCTCAACATTCGAATTTGTTTCTTTGACCGCAATAGCAATTCCAGATATTAGCCCCCCACCACCAATCGGTGCAATAATTACTTCTACATCTGGCAGTTCTTCTAAAATCTCTAAGCCAATAGTACCTTGTCCAGCAACTATATCCGTATCATTAAAAGCCGGAATTATTGTAGCCCCTGTCTTTTGAGCATATTCTTCTTCTTTTTCATGAGCAGCATCGTAGGTATCTCCACTTAAAATCACTTCTGATCCGTATTCTTGAGTAGCTTTGACCTTAGCAATTGGAGCTCCTTTAGGCATAATGATAGTAGATTTGATACCTAATTGGCTAGCTGCTAATGCCACTCCTTGGGCATGATTTCCAGCTGAAGCAGCTACCACTCCTCTTTCCTTCTCTTCTGCAGTCAAGTTGGACAACTTATTATATGCCCCTCTAATCTTAAAAGAACCGGTCCGTTGTAAATTTTCTGGTTTTAAATAAATTTGATTTCCACTTATCTCACTAAATGTCCTAGAATAGTCTAATTCTGTCTCGTTGATGATATTCTTCAACTTCTCTTTAGCAGCTTTAATCTCTTCTAAAGTTACTACATCCATTAGAACCACCCCTTAAATTTATCCACCTTACTCTATCTCTTTTAAATAATTATATATAGTATACCGCGATACTCCCAAATTATCAGCTATTACTTCAACAGCACCTTTAATCATACAGACTCCTCTTTAATCTAAGAATTTAATTACTTATATACTCCTTTAATTATTAAATAAGAAGAGGCTTAAGCCTCTTCTTATTTATAGGTATTTATTTATTCTTAATCCAATAACTCCTCTGGGTTATAATAATCTAAATCAAATGCTTCAGCTACAGCTTTATATGTTACTTTACCATCATAAACATTTAACCCCTTTAATAAGGCAGAATCATCTAATAAAGCGTCTTTATATCCTTTATTAGCAATCTCAATTGCATAAGGTAGCGTTACATTAGTTAGAGCATAAGTAGAAGTCCTAGCTACCGCTCCAGGCATATTAGCTACTGAATAGTGGACTACTCCGTGTTTAGTAAATACCGGTTCATCGTGAGTAGTTGGGTAAGTTGTTTCTACACAACCTCCTTGGTCAATAGCTACATCAGCAATTACTGCTCCTTCTTTCATATCCTTTATCATATTCTCAGTAACTAAGTGAGGCGCTTTAGCTCCCGGAATTAAAACTCCTCCAATTACTAGATCGGCTGCTATTACTTCGTCATAGATATTATACTTATTAGACATTCTTGTCTTTACATTGCCATGAAAGATATCATCTAAATATCTCATCTGTTCGGCATCAATATCAAGTATAGTTACATCTGCTCCTAAACCTAATGCCATCTTAGCTGAATTGATTCCTACAACTCCACCACCAATAACTACTACTTTTGCTGGTGTTACACCTGGTACTCCACCAAGCAGAACACCTCGTCCACCTTGTGGCTTTTCTAAAAATCTTGCTCCCTCTTGTGTAGCTAGTCTACCAGCTACTTCACTCATTGGAGTCAATAACGGTAAAGAACCATCTGCTAACTCAACTGTTTCATAAGCAATAGAAACAACCTTCTTCTCCATCAACGCTTCAGTTAACTCTTCCTCTGCTGCTAAATGTAAATAAGTATATAAAATCTGCCCCTCCTTAAACAAGTCATACTCTTCTGATAGCGGCTCCTTAACCTTCATAATCATATCTGCTTGAGCAAAAACTTCTTCATTAGTATCTAATATCTTTGCTCCTGCCCCCTTATAGTCTGCATCAGGAATTCCACTACCTTCACCTGCCGACTTCTCAATAATTACTTCATGTCCTTCGTTAGTTAAGGCCTCTACTCCTGCTGGAGTAATTGCTACTCTGTTTTCATTATTCTTAATCTCTTTTGGTACACCAATAATCATTTTAACTCCTCCCTTTCATTATATTAAAATTAAATTACAAATAATTTACTTCATAATCAACCTTTATTCTTTATATTATATTTAGCACCATCCTAACTAGTCTTTCCTTATGTACACTATATTAAAATGAGACAATAGAATAAAGATGATTATTTTTCCGACAATTTGAAATGCACTTTGTTCTTTCGACTTCCTTATCTATATTATATCTCTTTTCAACAAAATTTCAAAGAATTATTAAAGAATTTTAATAGCATCTTTCATTTGTTTTAGATAAAAAAAGCTACCAGCAATCATTGGTAGCTATAATATCTATATTTATTACTATAATATTAGTAATTTGCTACTATCTTACCTAAAGCCATTGAAGTTAATTTATTTAAATAATCGTCAGCACGTGAAGACATTGCTACTGGAACCTTAGCTCCCATGACAATACCAGCAATCTTAGTATCAGCATAATAGGTTAAAGCCTTGTAAAGAACATTTCCTACTTCTATGTAAGGAACTAAAAAGATATCCGCCTGCCCGGCTACTATACTCTCAATCCCTTTTCTCTCCTTAGCTTTAAGACTAACAGCATTATCAAATGCTAATGGTCCATCGACAATACTACCTTTAAACTTTCCTTCTCTACTCATCTTAGCTAAATTAGCTGCATCCAAAGTGGCGGGCATCTTATCATTTGGCTTCTCTATAGCCGCTAAAGCAGCTACTTTAGGCTGTTCTACACCCAAAGCCTTGACCATTTGCACTGCATTCTGTGTAATATGTACCTTTTCTTTTAGGTTAGGATTGATATTGATTGCTGGATCAGTCATAAATAGCAATTTATCTTCTTTTGGAATATCTAAAGCAGCTACATAACTTAGTAATTGACCTGTCCGCAAACCAAAATCTTGATTAAGAACAGCTTTTAAAATAGTAGCACTACTTACTAAACCTTTCATTACAAAGTCAGCTCTTCCGATATCAACCTGCTTTACAGCTTCTAAAGCTGCAACATCATCATCTTTTACATCGATAACTCTATCTTCAACTAGTTTATAATCTACTTTATCAGCCTCTATTGCAATTCTCTGTTTATCCCCTACTAATATTGCTTCAATCAGACCTTCGTCCTCACCTACTTTAACTGCTTTTAAAGTGTCAACATCATAAGGTGCTGCAATTGCTACCACACTCGTCTCTAATTCTCTTGCCTGAGTTAATAATTCGTCGAAATTATTTATCAATTCCGTTACCTCCCCAATACTCTAATTCTCTCTACTTATCTATTAGTCACTTAATTACTACTTCCTTGCATAAGTTTTAAATTTTAAAATACCTACTTTAAGTTATTTAGTTATTTATTCCCTATCTCCTTCTTTTAAACCTTTAATTTCCCATTTTTCATAATTATCTGGTCATCTATTTTTAGAGTTGGCTCTTTTATAATCCCATCCAAATGAGAATCGACCTCTACCTTTCCTCCAAAGGAGCTATTATCACCAATCGCTACATGGATAGTGCCTAATACTTTTTCATCCTCTAGTACAACACCAGTTAAGATAGCCTCATCATTAGTCCCAATCCCTAATTCAGCAATATTTCTAGCTTCTTTTCCATATTGATCTACAATTTCTTTTAACTTATCAGCATCTTTTCCACCTTCGATCTCTACTGCATAACCATCTTCTACAATTAAAGTTATCGGTTCTTCTAATACTCCAATTCCAGACATCGCTCCATCAATTACTATCTTTCCTGATGCAGTACCTTCCAATGGTGCTAAATAAGCCTCTCCAGCAGGCAAATTACCAAAATCACCTTTTTGATGGTAAATACCTGTATCTGGCTTGCCTTCTCTTCCTTCTAATGACATCTTAAGGTCAGTACCTATCTCCGTTGTTAGGTGGGCTACTTGACCTTCATTCAATATTTCAGCTATTTTAATACTTCTCTCTTTAATCTTCCCATAATCAGCAGTTAGAGTCCGTCCCATAATCTCTTTTGTAATCATCGGTAATGTAGCAGCTCTAGTCCCATTAGCATTAGCTTCTTTACGTGCTTTAGTATGTGATAATGACTTAGAAGTTGGCATTAAAGCTACATCAACCTGCTTTAGTAGATCAGTTATTTGCTTTGGTGGTTCTGCTCCATGATTAGCCCGAGGAGTAATCTCAGTAAAAATAGCTTCTTTAGTTACCTCTTTAGCTGCTACAAAAAGTGCTTGTCCAATCTCACGTAACGGTTCATCAGTAATGATTAATACCGTCTCATCCTCTTTAACTCCCATACAATCATTAATTGCAATATTTGCGGCTTCTTTTAATTTATTCATTCTTATTTTCCACTCCTTTTTATATAAACAAATTCCATAATTAGACTTCAAGCATAATTAACACGATTTTTTCAGCGTCAACAATTAATTATGCAAGAGTCTTATATGTAAATTAATCAGACTACCTCAAGTTTAAAGGTAGCCTGACTATAGTATCTTCATTTTTTTACAATATTAAACTTATATATATTTATTCTTCTCTAAGCTTAGCACCTATTGAGTTCTTCCATAAAAGATAAGCTAAGACCCCAAAAGTAGCTAATGCAACTATATTAGCAGCTCCCCCTGCCCAGCCTGAACCAACCTGAATAGAGGTATGCCAGCCTTTAATGGCTAAGGCTGCTAGTAAAATACCTACCAGTGCATCTCCAGCTACTAATCCTGAAGCAAAGAGAATACCACTTTCGTTCTTGTCTGCTTTTTCTTCTTCAGATAGAGATTTCTTCTTATCTAAAGCTAACTTAATTAAACCACCAATCATAATCGGTGTACTTAAATGAATTGGCAGATATAATCCAACTGCGAAAGGTAAAGAACCGATTCCAAACATCTCAATAATTAAGGCTGAGAAGGCTCCAGTAAATACTAAAGCCCATGGCAAGTTACCTTTCATTACTCCTTTAACCACCATCGCCATTAGATTAGCCTGTGGTGCTGGTAAGTCTTTAGAAGCAATTCCATATGCCTCATGTAACATCAATACTATTCCACCAACAAATATAGCGGAAACTAAAATACCGATTAACTCACCAATTTGCTGCTTTTTAGGTGTTGCTCCTACTATGAATCCTGTCTTTAAATCCTGAGATGTATCACCTGCCACAGCAATAGCAACACATACAATAGCTCCTACACTTAATGCAGCAATCATACCTGTCTGATCTGTCCAACCAATTGCTTTCATAATTAAACTAGTTGCTAATAAAGTAGCAATTGTCATCCCAGAAGCAGGGTTAGAAGAACTTCCCACAATACCTACAATCCTAGATGAAACTGTTACAAAGAAGAAACCAAATACCGCTACAAATATAGCTCCAATGACTCCTACTGGAATCTGTGGTGTGAAAGCAATTGCTATAATTACTACTAAAGCTCCTATGGCTACCCATTTTATCGGTAAGTCGCTATCTGTTCTAATCTCTTTAATATCATTGCCTAAACCTGTTGTTAACTCACCCATAGCGGCTTTAAATGATTCTAGAATTGTCGGTAGTGCCTTAACCAAACTAACAATTCCACCTAAAGCTACACCACCAGCACCAACATAACGAATGTAATTATCCCAGATCCCCCAATAACCTAATTCGGCAATAGGCTTTGCTGCTGGAAATAATGGTTCTGATAAACCAGCCCCTACATTAGCAATTAAAGGCATAAATACAAACCAACCCAAAACACCTCCAGCTAACATCCGAACAGCAATCTTAGGACCGATAATATACCCTACACCTAATAATGATGGATATAGATCAAAACCAATGGCCGAGCCTTGATAGCCAGGGATCGCCCATTCAACAGACTCTTTCAAGAGTTTCATTTCACCAGATAAGAATTTATAAACTGCACCAAGAGCCATTCCTCCAAATACATACTTAGACTTTGCTCCTCCTTCTTCTCCAGCAATTAGAACTTCTGCACAAGCAGTTCCCTCTGGATAAGGAAGGTTTCCATCTTCTTTTACGATTAAATATTTTCTTAAAGGAATCATAAATAATACCCCTAAAACTCCACCAAATAATGCAATTAAAAACATCTTAATCATACTTGGGTCTACTCCCCATAATATCAAAGCGGGAATAGTAAAGATTACACCAGCAGCCAGTTAAGTACCGGCTGAAGTTATCGTTTGAACTGTATTATTCTCCAAAATAGTACCTTTATTTAGTACTCCACGTAAAATACCCATCGAGATCACCGCCCCAGGCACCGATGCACTAACTGTCATCCCGACTTTTAAGCCTAAATATGCATTAGCTGCAGCAAATACTACAGTCATAATCACACCCAAAATAATAGACTTGAAAGTAAATTCAGCCATTGACTTATCAGCAGCAACATAAGGTTTGTGTGTCTTTTCAGCAGTTTCTTTTTCCCGATCCTTTGTTTGTGACATACTTTTCCTCCTAATTTAAATTTTATTAAGATTAGTAGAATATAATGCTACTGCCTACTCTAATACTTTATTGATTATTATATTTTTTAGTCTGCTACTGATACTCTACTACTTTCCTCCTTATGCTCTTCTACTCTAATCATTGATACTTTATTTTAACTAACTTAAAATAAGAGACTTTTCTGAAAATTAACATACTCTTTGAGCCTACTTACATAAGTTAGTTTCCACTTAATTTTATATGTTCTCTCACCAAAATGTCAAGGGTTAATCGATTTTTTAATAGATTAACCCAAATTCCTTTATTCTATTTCTTCCATTTCTATTTGACCCTGTTTGATAATACGCAAAAGTTCTTCTTTTGCCGCCTCTAGATGGTGATACATTGCTTGTTTAGCACCCTCGGAGTTACCTTCTTTAATATGCTCATATACTTTTCGATGCTGCTTTAATAACATTTGTGGATTTCCTTCTACTCGATATAACTGCCTTAAATGGGTACTCATTGAAGTATATAATAAATCAGCAATAGTTTGCATTATTTTAACTAAAATATTATTGTGAGTAGCTTTGGCTATGGCGAAATGGAACTTAAAATCGGCTTTATTCGTAAAATTATTCTCCCTTACTAATCTTTCCATTGATTTTAATGCTTCTTCTATTTCCTTCAACTCTTCTTTAGTAGCCTGCTTAGCTGCTAATGCTGCATTCTCTACATCAATTATCTTACGAATTTCTAATAATTCGAAAACATTGTCTTTATCGACCATTAGAATTAATGCCAAAGGCTCAATCAATGTCTCCGGATCCGTTTCCGTAATAAAAGTACCTTCACCTGGTCTACTCTCGATTAAACCTAACATCTCTAAAACACTAAAAGCTTCTCTAATCGAAGCACGACTAACATTTAATTCCTCTGCCATTGCCCTCTCTGACATTAATTTATCACCAGGATTTAAAGTGCCATCAGCAATTAAACCTCTAATCTGTTCTACTATCTGTTGATAAATACGTTTATTTTGAATTGGTTTAAACATCTTTCCACTCCTTTAGATCAACTTCAAATATCAATGATTATATCCTATATATCTAGATTAATTTGTTCAATTCTTTTCTTGTTGTTTCTAAGTGATGATACATGGCTTCTCTAGCCTTTTGTGGATTATTATTTACTATCTCTTCATAAACCTGCTTATGTTGTTCATATAAGGTTTCGTTATTATCCTTTAATTTAAAGAGCTGCTTTCTTGATTCACCAATTGCCTGAATTAATAAGTCAGATATTGTATACATTACTCTTACAAACATTTGATTATGGGTTGCCTTAGCCACTGCAAAATGAAATTTAGCATCTGCTTGGTCACCTAACTTACCTTGGTTGATTGCTTCTTTCATTTCATCAATAACCTGTTTAATATTTTCAAGGTCATCTTCAGTTGCTCTTTTAGCTGCTAGAGCAGCACTCTCTACTTCTAATATCTTTCTAGTCTCTATCAATTCAAAAATGTTGTCTACATCACTAGCTAGAATTAAAGCTAAAGGCTCAAGCACCATTTCTTCTTTGACTTCTTTAATAAAAGTACCTTCACCTGGTCTACTTTCAATTAAACCTAACATCTCCAACACACTAAAAGCTTCTCTAATTGAAGCACGACTAACATTTAACTCCTCTGCCATTGCTCTTTCTGACATTAATTTATCACCAGGACTCAAAGTACCATCAGCAATTAATTCTCTAATCTGTTCTACTATCTGTTGATAAATACGTTTATTCTTAATTGGCTTAAAAATTGACATTCAATTTCACTCTCCTACTTTACCACTTATATAATAACTCCATTTTCTTAATACTATTATTTTTTACATTACTTATATTTTTCTATACTGGAGCAAATGATTCCTGCTATCTTATAGAAATTGTTCACAATTTCAATTTAAATATGATTTTCTTAAATAGAACAAAGTCAATATACATCTTCCGATTGCCGTTCATTCTACAACCTGTTAAAAAGTAATAATTTCCTACTACAAGAACAAAAAGAGACTCTCTTATAATGGAGGAGAGCCTCTTTTTAAAATAAAAACCATCTATATTTTATTATACCCAAACTAAATTGTTATCAATTATTTACTAAAGATTTAATCTTGTTTTTAACTAAAGGAAGCTAAAGATATCAGCTGTCTCTAACTTCCTTTAGTCAATATAATAGCTTGGGTAGCTAAACATTTTTAGAATATCTACTGTAGAAATGTTATTTTAAGATTCTTGCATAATTAATTACTGCCGTCCAAAAATCCTACGTTACTTATGCTTAAAGTATAATTATGACATCCATTTATTATAAATTCTCTGCTAAAATTTCTGCCGTATGCTTAACATCAATATTAACGCCATGCTTATCGGCGCCACCTTTTAACTGCATTAAACAACCTGGACAGTCCATAGCTAAAGTATCTGCTCCAGTAGCTTCTACGTTATCTAATTTATCTTTCAATACTTCTTTAGCAACATTAGGGTGCTTAAATGAATAACTACCACCAAAACCACAACAGATATCAGAATCTCTCATCTCAACAAAATCTATATTATTACTACTTTTAAGCACTTCACGAGGCTTTTCTTGTAGCCTTAAACTTCTTGTTAAGTGACAGGAATCATGATAAGTAACTTTTCTCTTCTTAGTTCCATCTCCAACTTCATAACCTTTGTTGGCTAAGTATTGAGAGAAGTCTTTTACCTTAGAAGCTACCTTTTTAGCTCTACGCTGCCATTCTGGTTCTCCAGCTAATGCTTCAGCAAACCCTTCAATCACTGCCTCTGCACAAGTTGGACAAGCAGTAATAATATGATCATAACTGCCTTCTAAAGCTTTAATGTTCTGTTTAGCGAGCTTCCTCATTGTCTCCATATCACCTAAATATTTAGCTGGCACTCCACAACAAGCTTGTGTTTGTGGGAATTCAACCTTAATATTCTCTTTATTTAATACTTTTACTAATGAAGTCCCTACCTCTGGATAAGCAAAATCAATAGCACACCCAGCATAAAAAGCTACTGTCTCCGTAGGACTATCTACCTTTTGATTTATATTCTTAATTTGGTCTCTAAATGGTTTATCTGCAATCTTTGGTAAGCTCTTACACTCTGTAATTTCTGAGAATGCAAGAGGTAAATGTCTAATCATATCGCCATCTGTAATCGGCCCTTGGAATTTAGAAGCCAGTTTAAGACCAGTATGCATTAATCTACTATTCCCTAAAATCCCTTTAATGCCTACATTAAAGATAAATGGCAATCCTCTTTTTTCTGTCAATCTTCTTCTTAATTCTAAAATAAGATCCGGAATATTAATATTTCCCGGGCAAAATTCTGCACAACGTCGACAACCAATACACATTTCCTGCACATCATCTGATGTTTCATACCCATGGAAGAAAGCAGTTAAGATTGAACCGATTCCCCCAGCATAAACGTGTCCATATACGTGGCCCCCTACTTGTTTATAAATAGGACAAACATTTAAACAGGACGCACATCTTAAACATCTAGCTGCTTGCTTAAATGTTGGGTCACTTAACATTTCTCGACGTCCATTATCTAAAAGGATAATATGAAGTTCTTTCTTCCCTTCTTCACCTTCAACTATAGTCGGCACTTGCCCAGTCACCATTGTTACATAACTAGTTATATGCTGAGCAGTTGCACTTCTCGGCAAAGCCTTTAAAGCTGCTATAGCATCTTCAAATTTAGCAATTAACTTTTCATAACCAACTACTGCTACATGAATCGGCGGTAAAGTAGTGGTTAAGCGAGCATTACCTTCATTAGTCACTAACGCAATAGTACCTGTTTCAGCAATTGCTAAGTTTCCACCAGTAATCCCCATACCAGCACTTAAAAATTTCTTTCTCAATTCTTGTCTTGCTAACTCTACCTGTCCTTCTACTTCTGGTGAAACTTCATAACCTACTTCTTCAGAAAATAAATCTGCTACTTCTTCCTTTTTTAAATGAATAGCTGGCATTACCATATGCGAAGGATGACTTTCCTGTAATTGTAGAATCCATTCGCCTAAGTCAGTCTCAGTAATATCAATATCATGTTTTTCCAAGTGTTTATTTAAAAAGATTTCCTCAGTAGCCATTGATTTAGACTTTACAACTGTCTCTACACCTTTTTCTTCACATAGTTTCTGAATATATTGATTAGCATCTTGGGCATCTTTAGCTCTATAAACAATAGCCCCTCTCTTTTCTGCCTCTTCTTGAAATTTATCTGCTAATTCATCTAAATGTTCAACAGCATAATCTCTGGCTTCACGCACTTTCTTTCTTAAAGCTTCAAAATCTTCATCTTCATAAGCTGCATTCCTATCCTGCACAAAGCCATCAGCAAAACTTCCTAATGCACTTCGTAAGTTCTCATTATTTAAAGCTTTTTTAATATTATCAGTTAATTCTTTCTTAGCTAACATTGACATTATTATTTACCTCCCTAACTAACCAAATTAATCAACAAAGATTACTACCAAACGTCCTGGCCCATGTACTCCGATAGTTAATGTCCGTTCAATATCTGCAGTTTTAGATGGTCCAGTAATAAATGCTAAATAAGGTGGCACTGCTGTTCCATACTTTTCTCTTAGTACTTCAAAAGC
Source organism: Candidatus Frackibacter sp. WG13 (assembly GCF_900114655.1). Lineage (GTDB taxonomy): Bacteria > Bacillota > Halanaerobiia > Halobacteroidales > Acetohalobiaceae > Frackibacter. The sequence continues at coordinate 134,756 of NZ_FOTT01000003.1, read as the reverse complement.
ATCTGGTAAATCTGGCACTAAATTATTAGTCTTAACGATCGCAATATGAGTCTTTGGTAACATCGAAACTACGCGTTTTTCATAGCTTTCGGCATTCTGAATTAAAGTAGAACTCTTAGCAACAGCTATATCAAGTTCGGAAATACCAATATCTGCAGTTTCAACCTCTTCAACAATATTTTTCGTCTTTACATCTACTCCTTCAATCTTGCCTTTTAATCCAATTTCAGCAAGTAATTCCGACTCATGTCCAACTACTTTTTTAGCACCCAATTCATTCACTTCTTTTTGAATATATTCTAATACTTCATTGCCACTCTTAGCTCTATAAACTTGAGTAGTTAATGTTTCGGCCTTTTTAACAAATCTATCATATAATTCATCTAAATTATTACCTATAACCTTATCTTCTGCAACTGCCATTCTCTTCACCTCCGCAATTAATTAACCTGCTCTTTTAGACTTCTTTTCTCGATTGACTTTTCTCTTCTGATAAGCTTCATCTAAAAGCTGCACCGTATGCACTATCTCTTGGTCCATCCCGGCTTGATTTAAACCATCACTGATATGCATCTTACATGCTCCACAGCCAGTAGCTAAAGTATCTGCTCCTGTCTGCTTAATATCCTCTATTTTATGTTTGTTGATATCCATTGACAGATCATAATACTTTAAGTTAAATGACCCAGCTGACCCACAACAGCGATCTGGTCTATCCATTTCCTCAAAATACACCCCAGGTATCGCTTCTAAAATTTCTCTTGGTTGCTCACTAACTCCCATGCCTCTAACCAAGTGACAAGGATCATGATAAGTTACTTTCCTACGTACAGCACCTAATCCTTCTCGATCAAAGTCAATAACATCTACTAAATATTCTGCAATATCATAGACTTTATCACTAAACTCTTTTAGTTCTGGACTAGTACCTAATACTTCTTCAAACTCTTCTTTTAATGCTAAACCACAAGAAGAACAAGAAGTAATGATAGCATCTACATCATTATGCTTAGCAAATTCTTCTACGTTAGTCTGAGCTAATTTTTTAGCTGTCTTAGTATCCCCATAAATCCTAACTGGCGTTCCACAACACTGCTGACCCTGTGGAATAACAACTTCAATACCATTCTCAACTAAAACATTAACCACTGATTCTCCAAATTCAGGATAGATATAGTTAACAGTACAACCTGTATAATACGCTACTCTCGCTTTAGGATTATCTACTTTAACTACCTCAGGAAATTCTTCTTTAAATGTCTTTTCAGCTAAATCAGGTATTACCCTTCTTCTATCTAATCCTACCGAAACTCGTGGATTATTACCTGGCTGTGGACCATCATTCTTACTAAATGCTAAACCTTGGAAGATTGACCCTAATTTCATTCCTAATGGGAAAACAAATTTATTTTGTAATACACTAAATATCCCCTTCTTAATCATAGATAGCCCTTTATCTTGAGCTAACTCTTCTCTTGCTTTAAGCACTATTTTATCAACCTCTACTCCGCAAGGACAGTTAGCTACACAAGCCTTACACATTAAACATAATTCCATAAGTTTTTCATATTTATCAGTTAAACCTAGCTCTCCACTATTAACATTCTCAATTAAATTAACTTTTCCTCTGGCTACAGTCGCTTCGTTATCTAACTCACTAAAGATTGGACAGACTGCTCTACAGAGACCACATTTCATACATTTAGCAACTTCTTCTTCAACTTCTTTTAATATCTTACTCATTACTACCATCCCCGATTAACTTATGTGGGTTAAGTAATCCTTTAGGGTCTAAAGAATACTTAATATTTCTTAATGCTTGTAGGCCATCTTCTCCTAACTCCTGAGCCATAAACCCTGCCTTTGCAATACCAATTCCGTGTTCTCCAGATAATGTACCATCTAAGTCTAAAGCTATATCAAAGATCTCCTCAACAGCTTTGTGTACCTTCTCCATCTCCTCTTTATCTCTTTCATCAGTTAAGATTGTAGGGTGTAAATTTCCGTCCCCTGCATGACCAAATGTTCCGATCTGTAAGCCATACTTCTTAGCTATCTCATTTACTCCTCTAATCATATCAGGTATATTGCTTCGTGGTACTGTAGCATCTTCTAAGATAGTTGTCGGCTTCATGCGAGCTAAAGCAGATAATGCTGAACGTCTTGCTGCCCAGACGTCATCTCTTTCCTCATCAGTCTTAGCCAATTTAACCTGTCGTGCTCCATGCTCTTCACAAATCTTAATTACTTTCTTTGCATCGCGTTCAACTACTTCTTCAATTCCGTCCACTTCGATTAAAAGAACCGCTTCTGCATCGGTAGGTAAGCCTATATTAGCAAAATCTTCTACTGTTTTAATAGTAACCCTATCCATAATCTCTAAAGTTACCGGCACTACTTTATTACTGATAATACTCGAAATTGTTTCTGCCGCTCCATCTAATTCATCAAAGATCGCCATCATACTCTTATGAGTTTCAGGCTTAGGTATTAATTTTAAAATAGCCTTAGTGATAATACCTAATGTACCTTCCGAACCAGTATATAGCTTTGGCAAGTCATAGCCCGTTACATTCTTTACAGTCTTACCACCAACTTCAATAATTTCTCCTGTTGGCAATACAATCTCTAATCCCATAACATAGTCTTTAGTAACACCATACTTTAAACCTCTTAACCCCCCGGCGCACTCAGCAATATTACCGCCAATTGTAGAAACAGACATACTTCCTGGATCTGGTGGATAGAATAGCCCTTTTTCTTCTACAGCATCATGAACATCTACAGTAATTACTCCTGCTTCTACTGTTGCAGTTAAATTCTCTTCATCAATTTCCAAAATCTTATTCAATCTAGTTAAAACTACTACTACACTATTTTCAACTGGAATCGTTCCTCCACATAGATTACTTCCTGCTCCTCGAGGAATGACATTAATCTCTTCCTCATTTGCAATCTTAATAACTTCAGCCACCTCTTCTGTAGAGCCTGGCTTTACTACTAATTTAGGAACAACTGAATCAACACCAGCCGTAGAATCATACGAATAACTAAGGAGTTCTTCTTTACTCGTTAAAACATATTCATCTCCAACTACTTTTTTAAATCTATTAATTGTTGAATTATTAATCATAGTGCAACCACCCTTTTAATTTTCATATTTAAGATTAAGAAAATGCTTCTATAAAACGTTCACGAGAACGGTCATAAGTTTTCTCTACTTCATATATTTCTGGACTAGTGGTCTGACCACCACTAATAAAAAAATATCAATGGGTTGGCAAAAGTAAATTTCTACTTTTGCCAACCTTTGATTAATTCTTACTCTAGCAATCTATTTAGAATGCACCTGGGAAGATAACATAAGAGAAGAATAGTCCCATAAGTCCCGTAACTAAAGAATAATATAGTACTGGAATTAAGTTTCTTCTCATAATAATACCTTCCATACCAACAAGCCCTACAGTTGCGCTTGCCGCAACAACGTTGTGTACACAGATCATATTACCTACAGCTCCACCAACGGCCTGTAAACCAACGATCACCGTGTGTGGTAACTGAAGTGTAGTCGCTGCATCGTACTGGAACATACCGAAAAGCATGTCAGAAACTGTATTACTACCAGCGATAAATGCTCCAAGCACACCGATCATAGTAGCAAATAGTGGATAAAGCCCTCCCGTAATATCAGAAACAAACTGTGCCATAGCCATTAACATTGATCCTTCTGGACCACCAGTAGTAGCCCCAGAGTTAATCATAATTCGTACTAAGCCTACAGCAAAGATTAAAGCGATAGTAGGAGCCGTCATTCGACTAAATGTTTCACTCCATGCCTCTGAAATTTGTTCTCCTTTCATCTTTAAGATAAAGATTGAAAGAACAGCCACTAAAATAAATGGAATAGTACCTGGTAGATATAGAGGCGCAATCGAATAACCTAAGTCAGTACCAAGAATACTTGGAATACTTAATGTAAACTTATTTAACATAGCTTTAAATGGTAACTGCGTTAATCTTGTAATTACTAATAAGAAAGCAATTAAGATATAAGGTGTCCAAGCAGTTAATAAAGAATGATGCCCTTCACTCATATCTGTATCTGGTTCTTCTTCACCAACCCAATCAGAAGCCCAATCTTCTCGTGGTGGGAAGTCCCACTTCTCTTCTGGCATCAAGAAACCATTCTTAGCAGCCATAACCACTATAAATAAACCAACTAAACCACCCATTAGAGACGGGAACTCAGAACCTAAAGTATAAGCAGTTAAGAAGTAAGGAATTGTCATTGCTAATCCAGCAAAGATAGCAAACTTCCAAACTTTTAAACCTTCAGCAAAAGACTTCTTCTTACCGAAGAATTTAGTTAAGAATGCAACTAAGAATAACGGAATTAATGTTCCAGCAACTGCGTGATAGCCTGCAGCAAAAGTTGTAGTCTGGTCAATAAATGCCTCCACATTCATACCAGCTGGTAACATATTAACTACCTTATCAATATTAAAGATTTCACCAAACCCGATAATAATCGGTGTTCCAACCGCACCAAAAGTAACCGGTGTACTATTAGAAATAAGTGCAACCATAACCGCTGCTAATGGTGGAAAACCTAAACTTACAAGTAATGGTGCTGCAATCGCAGCTGGCGTACCAAAACCTGCCGCTCCTTCTAAGAATGAACCAAATAACCATGCAACGATAATTGCTTGAATTCGACGGTCTGGAGTAATACTATAAAACCCAGATTTGATTGTCTGAATTGCTCCACTTGCTTTAAGTGTTTGTAATACTAAGATTGCTCCAAATACAATAATCAAAATTTTGAATGCAATTAGAGCACCTTGAATTGAAGCTGCTGCCCAAAAAACTGTGTCCATCTTCCAAACAAACATTGCCACTACCGATGTAACAATCCAAGCGATCGGCATTGCTTTAGTTGATGGCCACCTAAACCCAACCATTAGAGTAAATACTGTTAGAATTGGTAAAAATGCTAAAAATGCTAGTGTAGCTGAACCCATTTTTTAACTCCCCCTTAATAAGATTAAATTATTTCTCTTATAAGCTCAAACTAAAACAACTATTCTTAATAATCTCTTAAAAACTCCCTCCTCCCTTCTCATTTTTTGCCTATTAGACAATATTATTAAAGTTAAAACTAATTTCAGAAGTCTTAATCTTTAATTATTCTGAAAATAGTTTTATGAACAAATGCTCTGACTTACATAAGTCTCTTTTCTCATCCAACTGATGGTAAGGCCAATCTGAATAAATAAAAAATTTTCTCAATCTTTAGAATTAAATCTTATGAATTATTATATGCAATGAACAGTAAGTAATAAATGACATATATCAAGTACCTGATATATGTCATTTAAAAATCATAATTATCAACAAGGCCAGACAGAAGAACATACTTTATAGTTCTCATTACTATCTGATGGTCTGACCTTTTATGTTAAATCCATTATACTAAATTGTCTGAATAATGTCAAGAGTTTCAAAAAAGTATATTTTTTCACAAAGAAATCATATTTTTTGATTTTTTTCGCTAATTAGCCTTTAGCATATCCTTGACTTTTTCGTTTAAACTTATTCTTTAATCGATGAAAATTAATCTTCTTTCTAGACTTTAACATCTTTCGAGATAACTTGTTCACTTCTTTCTCACAAGTTTCACAAGTATTACGAAACTGTTTACCATCTATTTCTTCTCCACAAATAATACAATACATTACAATTCACTCCTTTCTTCTTCTATTTCGCATAAAAAACTTATAAATGTTACCTAATAGAATAAATAATTAGCCAACTGATGGTCTGACCATTATGTTAATCTTATTATACTGAATTGTCAGAAAAATGTCAAGGTTTGCAGAAAAAAAGCACATATAAATTAAAATTCATATGTGCAAAGCTGCTCCTATTGCTCCGTTAAATTGTGGTTTACCAGGAATAATCACTTGAACTCCTAACTCATTTTCTATGATTTTACTAATAGCTTGATTATATGCTACTCCACCAGTAAAGACTAACTGCTTACTCTTTAGCTTTAATAATAATGGTTTAACTCTCTTAAAGATACTATAATTAATCCCTGCAGCTAATTCAGGAACCGAATAACCTTCTAATATCTTACCAATCAATTCTGATTCACCAAAGATTGCGCACGTAGCATTTATATCTACTGGCTCCTTATAATACTTGCTTAATTCTGAAAGATCTATATTTAAAACCTCTGCCATATTCTCTAAGTATCTACCAGAACTAGCAGCACACTTATCATTAGTTTGAAAATCAGCCATCTGACCATTTTTAATCCTTATAACTTTACTATCCTGACCACCTAAATCTAATAAAGTAAAGGTTTCATAGTCGGTCTGATAGAGTCCCCCTAGCATATGAGCTTTCAGTTCAGGGATCTGTTCAGCACCTTTAATCTTAATTGTATTTCTTCCATATCCCGTTGAAATTACTGAATCTAAATCATTGATCCCAAATTTATCAAAATCTATTACCAACTCTCCAGACTCTTTCTTCCCATATTTTCGATAAAATTCTATTGTATCATACTTTCTTAAATCTATTATTTCATTTTTATCTAATACTGCTAGTTTAACATTGCGACTACCTAAGTCAATTCCGCATTTCATCTTACCACCTCATATAAATCTTATTTTAGCATATCTATAAAACTATCTAACCTCATCTGACTACGGGCATCTAAATCTCCAGGCTTGTCTCCTTCTAGAGTAAGTAGCGGTATATCTAGCTCTTCTCTAAATATCAAATCTTCAATCTGCCTAAAACAGAAACTTTGTGTATAATGAATAATACCATCTAAATCTCTTCTCTCTATTTCTCGTTTAATATCTTCTAATCTAACAAAGACATTATAAGGATAAGTATACTTAATATATTGTTCTATTAAACTATCTGTTTCATACGGCATACTAAATTGACGCTGGATTTCATTAAATACTATCCTAGCATCTTTTTTCTCAACGTAATCATAAAGATCATTAATGATAGGAGGCACACCGATATAACCTAATCTTACTCTTTCATTAAATGGCTCCCTCATTTTTACTGTCTCTAAAAACTCTTCTACTTCTATATTATACTTATTAAAATCCCTTTTAAAATCACTACAATTAACTAAGAAAAGATGATTTTCCCAACCACTCACTTTATCTTCAGTCCAAGTTAAACGATCTATCTGATGAACATTTTCCCTGACCTTATCTAATTGCTTCTTAATTTCTAAAACTTCTTTTCGACTCACCTTAAAGTAGTCCATTAATTTCTCTATCTGTAACTGAAGTAACTCAGCATCTTGATTATAAGAATAACCAAATGGTATCGTCTCAACCCCTTGAACCTCTAAGGTCTCCATCAAAGCATGAGTATTAGTGCAATCACCTTGTGTCACAGCAATCACTTTATTAATATCATCACTTTCTAAGATTGTAGAGTAGAGGCCTTTGATCCACCCACATATATTCCGAGGATAGCCTGCATACTCTGCTTCTTCTACTAATTTCTGACTTTCATCACTAGTAATAAAGATATTATTTAAATCTACCGGTATATCACCAGCAGCATAAATAATTTCAACCGGTATAGTAGTCGTTAAACCAATCTTTTCCGCCATACTCAATCACTTCACCTTTCTAATCACTTTACTTAATCCCCTGTGTTAAATTTGGTTTATCAAAAATAGGTAATTCTTTAAACTGTAATTCATCTAATCCTAAAAACTCTCTTCCTACTTTAACAAAATCATAAGAAATATTATCTAGATCACTTACATAAAAGGTTCTACTTCCTATTTTGGGTTGTTTATTTAAATCATCAAGTGCTGATAGAATTTCTCTAGCTTGAATTGCAATCTCCCGTCCCGGATAAATCAGATTAACATCTGGACCTATCACTTTTTGAATTACTTGGCTTAGATATGGAAAATGAGTACAACCTAATAATAGAGTATCAACTCCTACTTCTCTTAAAGAAGCTAAATAACCCTCAACTACCTCTTCAACTTCTAAACCTGTAACCTTTCCCCTTTCTACTAAGGTTACGAACTCTGGACAAGCTTTAGCAAAAATCTCTACTTCCTTAGATAGTAACTTAATCTCTTTATGATATGCTTTACTACTAATTGTACCTTTGGTTGCTATTACTCCTATCTTTTGATTCTTAGTCTTCTTAATTGCCGCCTTCGCTCCTGGCTTTACAGGACCAATGATTGGAACTTCAAATTCATCTTGAGCTATCTTTAAAGCAGCTGCTGTTGCTGTATTACAAGCAATAATTATTAACTTAACATTCAATATTTCTATTAAATAATCTATAATTTCAAAAGCAAAACCTCGAACTTCTTTCTGAGGACGAGGACCATACGGAAGATGTAAAGTATCACCAAAATGAATAACATCTTCATCGGGAAATTCATTCATAACTTCCTTAGTAACTGTCAAACCACCAACCCCAGAATCGAATAGTGCGATTGGATTACTTGATTTCATTCTTTCACCTTCCCAGACTCTTTTTAGTTTTAACAATTAATTTTATCTCATAATCAGACGATTTTAAAGTACTATCTGGAATAAATATTATGATTTCTCTTAATATTATTATCCTCCTATTAAATATTAATATTATTATTTTAACTAAATTATCAATATGACTCTACATACCTAAATAAAAGTGAGACAATGATTGTCTCACTTTTAATCGTTAATCCATAATTAATTTATAATTAGGAGGAATAGGATCTTCTAGACCTACATGTCCTACTAAAGTTTCAATTTTTTCGCCTTCTAGCAAAAATAGTACAGAATTAACTTCTGGAAATTGAGTCATAGTATTCACTATAGAATAGATCGTCATCGTTTCACCTGTACTACCACCCCAGTGGTTTTTTCTAAATTTCGAATTAAAGTTCAGTTTTAGAACTTTATTCTCTAGCTTTAGATCAATCAACTTAGTCCCTTGAGGAATAGTCATGGTTAATTCTTCTTCAGTAGGTCCTTTAATTAATTCTTCAATAGTCTGTCTATATATGTTATCAACTTTAATTTCTCTTATTTCTGCTTTCAAATTCTGGGCTTGATTATAACTAAAGTATAGTTTTACCTTCCTAGTTTGTACTGGAGATGACGTTAAAAACAATAGTGGAATCAAGACCATAGTTATTACAATTAATCCAATAAATACATAATTCAATGTTTCACTTCGTTTAGCCATTATCTCTCCTCCTTAGCTACCCTATTAAAGAAAGCAACTATTCCTTTATATAGACCTAGAGCAGCTCTCTGCCTAAAGTCAGGATCTGCCAACAACTTCTCTTCCTTACGGTTAGTAATAAAGGCAATCTCACTTAAGATCGAAGGCATAGTTGTCTCTTCTAAAACATAAAGTTCATTAAACCTAACTCCTCGGTCTATTAAATCAATCTCTTTCTGCAAAGAACTTTGAACAAGTTTAGCTAATACCAAAGTATCTCCATAACTACCTGGATAAACATAAATTTCAGTTCCAGAAGCATCTTTACCTTTATGAGCATTAGAGTGAATACTGACAAAAATATCACTATCTAGTCGATTAGCCATATCAGCTCTTGACCATAGAGTAATATATCGGTCATCCTTTCTAGTCATCTTTACTGTTGCTCCAGCCTGCCGTAATAAAGCAGCTAACTTTTTAGCAATATCTAAATTAACATCTTTCTCCATTAAACCAGTCGGTCCAATTGCTCCAGGGTCTGCTCCTCCATGACCAGCATCAACTACAATTGTTCGATTTGATAAGACCGATTCTTCACTTTGAGTCTTTAACTTAATACTAATCTGGTCAGTTAAAGATTTGGAAGTAACCTTATAATCAATAGCATAAGGTAATTCAAATACTACTCTAGTAACTGCTGGTTCCCAAGAAAATTGACTCACTCTTACATCAGTAATTATTCCCTTAGGTTCAACGATTGATTCCTTTCTTAACTTGTTAATCGTCTGAGGAAGATCAATTACTAACCGGTTAGGATAACTAAATTTTCTAATCCTATACTTAGATTTATTCTTTAAATTAACATTTAATTCTATTTTATTGCCATTAGTAACTATATTAACATCTTCTAATCTATTCGTTTTCGAACTCTCATCTTTTGAATGATTAATATCCCTTCTTTGTTGAGGTTGCTGAGATTTATCTGAGTTTAGTGTATCAATTAATTCTTTATTATCTTTATCATCAGGTAATTCTAATTTAACAACTGTATTATAGTGTTCACTTTCACTATCTTTAATAGTATTAAGTTCATAATTAACTAACTCTTTTAAATCAATTACTACCCGCGCAACTTCTTTATTAAACTGCGAAACTCTAACTTCCTCTATAAACTTCTCATCATATTCAACACTCTTATGGACTTTTCTAAAGATAGTCTCAGGAAAATCTAAAACTAAACGTGCTCCTTTCTTTAATGGAATAGATTTAGGAGACACCATTTCTTTAGTAACTATATTAACGCTCGCTTCTTTAGGGTTATAATTAACATCTAATAACTCTTTCAACCTATTAGGCTTTATAATTAAGCGCTTAGCATTCTTAGGGTCATTATAAATATTAAGCTTAAATAACTTATCTGTTGTTAGAATAAGTTTTGCTACAGTATTGTTATTCTCTTCAACTTGAACTAATTCTACTTCATCTACCCACTTATTGTTGATTGCAAAGTGATCTTTAACTATATCTAATAATACATTTGGAAACTCAACAATTATTTTATTATCCTTTGGTAATGACTTAACATTATATGTACCTAACTCTTTCGTAGCTAAAATAGAAAAGCTTTCTTCTTTTTTATTATAACTAAAATCAATAATTCGCGGACTAAGTTTCAACTTTAACTGATAACCACTCTTAACCTTATTTATATCAACTTGATAACTCAGAGGTTGATATAAATCGAGAACAACCCTAACAACATCTGTCTTAAACTGTTTACTTCTTATCTGAAATATCAGACCGTTATTCACAGCTATATCTCTAAGCTTATTACTTAATTTAGAATCCAAAATATCAATTGCTAACCGCTCTGGAGATTGGAGAGAAGCAATATCATAACGCGGCCTTTTATTAGTATGAATTATAATTTCTTCCCCTGAAGTTGTCTTTTTATACTTTACATCATTCACTTGTACAGAAGGCTTAGAAAGGTTAATCTCTGTTGTATTCCAAGTAAGTTTATATCCTAAAATTTGTGCTATAAAGTCAAGTGGAATATATACTTTCCCATCTGTCATCCTAACCGGTGTACTTAACTCCTTTACTTGGTCACCAATCTGAACTTTTGATTCATCCACACGCAGTTTTACTATTTTATTATCTAATTTTATATTAATACTCTTAATTAACTCTATCCATTCAATATCCAAATTAAAACTATCTTCTAATACTTTAAGAGGAATTAATAAAGCACCATTTTCTTCTTTTATATTTAAATGTTTATTAATAACTTGATTATTTATTAATAATTTCTTTTGATTATTAGCTGCTACAGGGAAAACATGACATAATAGAATAGTTAGAATCAATAATAATATCAACCTATTTTTAGGTATCATCTGCCTGCCTCCTAAATTATTAATTTCACTAAAAAAATAAGGCTATAATTTATTTATTCTATCTTTATTACTAAATTTCCTGTTTTTAATTGTAAATTACGACATTTATAAAAGAAAAATAAGATTGTGCAAATCAGCACAATCTTATTGATTATTGAAATCAAATTTTTAGAAATAAAGACAAGCAATGGACAAAATACTACATTTTGAAATTTTCTGAATTTTTATTAATAACTAAATTTTACTATATTCTTGTTTTTTCTTTCGTAGTTGACGAAAATTAATTCTTTTGCGTGATTTGACCATCTGTTGAGATAATTTACTTACTTCTCGCTCACAGTTGTCACAAGTATTCCGAAATTGGTCATCAGATATTTCTTTTCCGCAGATAATGCAAAACATTATAAATCACCCCTTTACCGATTTTTTTGAATGTTTAATAACAGTAATAGCTAAAGATATATTAAATTTTAGCTTTGAATTTGCTTCATCAATACTTATATTAGTAATAATATATGCAATGACATTGTTAATCTTGCATAATTTCTAATTGTGAAAGTGATTGTTTTCACAATACTGTAGTAATAATTATTCTACACTTATCTTAAAATTCCTTCTTTTATTTCAAAAAAAATAAAAAAAATTATAACCCTCTGTATTCAAACTATCCAAAGGGTTATAATCTCTCTTAATTCGGTAGCCATTTTAATGGATTAACCGGATCTCCATTAATTAAAATTCTAAAATCTAAATGTGGACCAGTACTTAAACCTGTATTCCCAGAATAGGATATTGTTTGTCCTTGCTTAACATATTGCCCAACCCTAACTTTCAAACGAGAATTATGTGCATACAAGGTCTTTGTTCGCCCATCATGCTTAATAATTACTGTCTTACCAAATCCACTGACCCAAGAGCTAGTTACTACTCTTCCGGATGCTGCAGCCTTTACTGGAGTTCCATGCCCAACAGCTAAATCAATTCCTCCATGAAAATCCTTTTCATGTGTAATAGGATGAGTTCTATAACCATAATTAGAACTTATTCTTGCTCTAACTGGCCAAATAAATTTCATTCTTTCCTGCTCAGAAAAGACTTTTTTTGTTTTAGGTTTATTTAATTTACGAGGAATCTCTATCTCTTGTCCAACTCTAATTAAAGAATTTTGCAAGTTATTAACCTTCCTTATCTTCGTAACTTTACTGTCATACTCTTTCGCTAACTTATACAAAGAATCACCTGATTTAACTCTATACTCTACAGTAATATAAAGATCTTTTTGTTCTCCACCACCTAGAGCTGTATCTGGAATTATTAATTTTTGTCCTACAATAATCCTAGAATTTGAAAGGTTATTCGCCTCTTTAATCTCTTTAATAGATATGTTATATTCTTTAGATAATTCATATAGCGAATCACCTGGTTGAACTTCATACTCTAAATTTTTATTTGAACGTTTTAAATAGTAGAGGGTTTGAGTTCCAACAATTCCATCAGGACTTAAATCATATTTTTGTTGAAATTTCTTAATTATATTTTTTGTTTTAGCACCAAAAACCCCGTCCACTTTTATATTATATCCTAGATTAATTAATCTTTGCTGTAATAACTTAACATCATGACCTCTCATTCCTTCTTCTAAGTCTCTAACTCCTAAACCAGCAGCCCACCCAATCGCACAGAAGTTAAAAATTACCAGTGTAACCCCTAATAAAAGACACCAATATTTAAATTTCGAATTCACCTTTTACTCCTCCAAACTACTTTGGTTTAATATTATAATTTATAATATTACCTACATGAATATATTTCGCGATATGTTTGATAATTCCTTCATAAAATCATTATCAATTCTTTTATTTTAAAAATAATTAGCAATATTTCCTAACATCATTTTTTTATTTAATTACAAACTAATCTTAAGGAGGTGACATTTAAAATGAATAACGATAATGGTAGAGATAAGAATTATATCCCCAGTGATAAAGAAATTGCTGAAGAAACTAATTATGATATTATTCCAAAAAACTTAGAAAATAATGTTGAGCTAGGCCGTGTCAAATTTCCAACTGTAGACGGTACAGCAGAAATGAGTGGCTTTGAAGCTGATGTAGCTCAACAAATCGGACGTTTTAGTGATCGAGTACAACTTGGTTCGCCGGCTAGTGAAGCAGGCACTATGGGTGATGATGCGGCTAAAGATATAATGAAAGCTGCAGATAAAAAACTAGAAGAAAAATTAAATAATAATCAAAAATGATAATGAAACTAGGACACCTAATTAAAAAAATTAGGTGTCCTCATCTATAAAAATTAAATAATTAAATTATTATTCTTTGCTGGCTTACTTTCATACTCTTCTTTCATATTCTCATAACCTTCTCGCCCTAAAATACCATATGTATAATTCTTACCTAGCTCTACACCTGGTTGATTAAAAGCATTAATATTATATAATTCTCCTGCAAATGCAGTCTGTAACTCAAACATATATAATAATTGCCCCATAGTAAATTCATTTACCTCTGGTAAATTAATGGTGCAATTTAGACGGCCATTCTTAGTCAAAGCTAATTCCGTAGCTGACTGCTCAGTCTTAATCAATTGATTAAGTGTATGCCCCCCTAAATAAGAGACTCCTTTAATATTACGATACTCTTCAGGAATCTTTATTTCAGCTTGATAGTTGTCAACAGTTAGAAATGTAATTACTTTATCATAAGGCCCTTCCATATATAACTGTACTTGAGAGTGTTGATCAGTAGCTCCTAAAGCCTTAATCGGTGTCGGACCTACATTTACTACCTTGCCACTTCTATCCTCCTCTTTGCCTAAAGACTCTGCCCAAAGTTGCCGATACCAGTCTGCTATATCTTTTAAAGCATGAACATAAGGCATCATTACAGACATCGATTTTCCATCTTTATCCGCCAAATATTGTAAGGTAGCATTTAGATAAGCAGGGTTCTGCCAAAGATCCTCATTATCACAAATCTGGTCCATATACTCTGCTCCTGCTAGTAATTCTTCAATATCTATTCCACAAAATGCTGCTGGCACTAATCCAACTGGAGTTAGAACAGAGAACCTTCCACCTACATTATCCGGAATATAGAAGGTGTCCATCCCTTCCTTTTTAGCTATTTTTATTAAGTTACCAGTATCTTGACTAGTTGTAGCAATAAAATGTTTCGCTACCTTATCTTCACCTAATTCTTCCGCTACTAAATTACGAGCTATTAAGAATTGACTCATTGTTTCAGCTGTTCCACCGGACTTAGAAATTACATTAAATAATGTTCTCTCTAAATCTAATGTCTCTAATAGTCCTTCCAATCTCGCAGGGTCGACATTGTCTGGCACAAATAATCTCAAACCATCTCCACGTGCATCATCATTTAGATTATAATAAGGATGATTTAGTGCTGTCTGTAAAGCAATAGCCCCCAAAGCAGAACCACCTATGCCTAACACTACAAAGTTATCAAAATCGTCCTTCTTAGTTGCTACTAACTCTTTGATATCCTTCGCTACTTCTTTTTGAGTTTCTGGTAGCTCCATAAAACCTAATTCACCAGCTTTTCTGGCTCTTTTAATTGCCTTATGAGCCTTAAGTAAATCATCTTGAAGCTTATCGATATCTTCTTTTTTGATACCATGCTCTGCCCCCACTTGTTCAGTAAACATATTATTTACATCTAATTTTATTTTCATCTTCTTTTTCCATTCTTCTTTTTTATATCTGATTTCAGCCATAATACTCCTCCTTTTTTATATGATTATTATTATGTAATAAAATAAAAATTATGCGCTGCCACAATCTTCTTAATTGTTTAAATAGTTATAGGCATCCCTTCTATTCTATTTTATTTTTTTATCTAACTAAAAAATTCTATTAAAGATTAATAAGACCTGCAAAGATTACAGTATTACTATAAAAAATCGCTTTATAGGAACATATTAAATTTCTAGTACATATACTATAAATAAGGCCCTTATTTATAAGAGGTGATAATCATGAATAATAATCATCGAAAGAATAAGAGATCTTCTAAAAAGAAAATATGGTTTCAAGATGTTAACCCTAAAGATAATAAGTCAAAACATAATTCTAAAAGAAACACTAAAGATAAAAAATCCCCCAAAAAAGAAACTGATAATACAGATAATATGTCCAATAAAAGAGAAGAAACTTCTAACGAAAAAGAACTTTCCTTTTTTCGTGAGCAATTAATTAATCACATAGATGAGTTTGTTAAGATTGTAACCACTGGCTGCTGCCCAGAAGCTTTTGAGGGAATCTTATGTAAAATCGAAGCTGATTTCATAATACTAATAGATAATCTATTAATAATTGAAATTCCTATTGAAAAAATTACCGCTATTATTCGTTATGCAGGTGGAGCACCGACTAATGAAGCCGACCATACTATAAAAAATACTGATAATACTCCCATTACAAATAAAAAAGCCAGAAGCATACCTGCTCCTGACTCTTTTGATATTTAAACTGTTGGTGTTGGTGGAGCTCCTCCAGCCAACTTCCTAACTGCTGCTATCGCATCAAAAGGAATTTCAATTCGCTCATCACCATCAATCAAAGTAATAAAATCTAATCCTACTTGACACAGAATTCCTTCTTGTAAGCAGCAACCTTGGCCAGCAGTAATTATCACTTCTACAAAATCACCTAATTGATCCTCTAATAAATCAATAAAAGGCATAACCACTCCCCCCCTTTTTCTCTCTTATTTTAAAATATATTAAATTTCTTCCACTGTTTCTGGAGCGCCACCTGCTAATTTACGTACTGCTGCTATACTATCTATAGGAATCTCAATTCTTGTATCACCATTGATTAATACAATAAAATCATCAAACACTGAACAAAGAATCCCTTCTTGCAAGCAACAACCTTGCCCAGCAGTAATTATTACTTCTACGAAATCCCCTACCTGCTCTAGTAATCTTTCTTCAAAAGGCATTATCTAATCCCTCCTTTTTAAAAACTTGATTTACTACATATTATGATGAAAGGACTTTAAGTGTTACAATAATATTCCACTTTTTCTTTAGCCTCTGAACTATACGTCGCATCTAATTCTATCAAGTACTTCCAGTATATCTTAGCATTATTTAATTCGTTCTTACTTTCTGCTAATAATGAATTAGTCCATAAATTATTGATCATTCTATTAAACTTAGTCTGAATCAATTCTGTACTTAACTCTCCTATTAACATCTCTTCATCAACACTTTATGGTGAACTATCATATATTGTATTTAAAACTTTGTAAGCATAATAATTATCTTCATCCCAACCAATTGCTTCCTGACAGGCATTAACCGCTAAATCATACTCTTTTAATTTTTGATATCCTTCGGCTAATCTTCCATAACTCATTCCTTTAACAAAGTCAAGAGGAACTTCATCGAAATCAACAACATCTATAGCTTTCTCATAATAATTAACACTCTGCTGCCAAAACTCTTTGACTTTCTCTTTAGACTCCTGACCTTTATTCTCCATTAAATTATCAACCTGTTCAAAATATAGATCTCCTAAACCAATATAAGCTAAACTCTTTCTAACTTGATCATACTTTAATAAGGTTTGATATAAGAACTCTGCTATCTCATAACATCCCAATACTTTATAATTATAAGCTAATTCATCCAACCTATTTACTAGCCCTCCTCCTGCTAATAACTCTAAATAATATTTTGCTTCTAAACAGAATAAATTCACAAAATCTACAGTCTTTTCATTGCTATACTTTCTTTCGATTTCATCTAAAATAACTTTAGATCTAGGATAATCTTGCTTCTTACTAATTAGTCGTATTAACTTATAAGTCAGTGTTGATTGCCTCAATCTATCGTTTGATTCTTCAAACATAACATTTAGCTTTACTAAAATAACACTTACTAATTTAGCTACTATTTCAGAATCCAACTTTTGACCCTGATCAATCAACTCATAAAACTCTTTCTTCTTTTCTAGGATATCTTTTATTAATCCGTGTTCATCCATCATACTCACTCCTCAAACTTTATGTTCAAAATTATTATATTCACCAAACAATAAGTCCGTGCATAAAATATATTTCTTCTTTTCAAAGTTATTGCTATTACTTATTTTTAAAGATTCATTTCTAATTTTCGAAGATTAAATCCTGATGTGCAGAAAAGATTAGTCTTAGAAAACGATGACACCTCATATTCAATCGGTGCTGTATTAGAGATATGTCAAGAATTAGAAATCCCTATGGTTCTAGATGTTCATCACCATAACTGCTATAACCAAGGAGAAGATTTGGGAGACTATTTAGAAGATATCTTTGCAACTTGGAGTGACCGAACGCCTAAAATTCATTTTTCTAGTCCTCGTAGCAAAAAACACCCTAAACGTCATGCTGATTATATTAATCCTGATGCTTTTCAGAAGTTCTTGGATTTAGCTTCTAATTATGAGTTTGATGTTATGATTGAAGCTAAGATGAAAGATAAAGCACTCTTTAAATTAAGAGAGGAGTTAGGGATTTAAGACTTAAATCCCTAACTCCTTAATCACAAACTTGTGATAACATACTGCTTCCAATCCGACAATTCTTCATTGAACTTGTCATCTAGCCTAAAAAACAAAGCTGGTTGTTAGCTTATGAAAGCCTATTACTTTTAGTCTGAAGGCTTTTCATTTAGTTCCTCGAACTCTACATCTATTGACTCCGAAGTATCATCCCATTCATCATCTTGCTCTTCAGTTTCTTGCCAACCTTGTTGATCTTGCTGTTGATAATTACTCTGCTCTTGAGACGGTCCAAAAAAACTGAACTTTATATTACCTTTATTAATATGGTTTTCAAGTTTCTCTTTTGCTAACTTTCTTACTATCTTTCTAGTCCCTGGAATAACGAAGCTAAAACCAGCGATATCTGTTAATAAGCCTGGTGTTAATAGCATAGCACCACCAATTAGAATAAGCAAGCCATCAACTAAGCTATCCGCTGGTAACTGACCTTTAGATAATGAGCTTTGAATCTCACCGATTACTAAAAACCCTTGATTTCGTGCTAAAGAGACACCTATTACTCCTGTTAGAGCTACTAATGCTACTGTTGGCAAGAATCCTACAAAGCCGCCTAACTTTATCAATAAATACAACTCAGTCATAGGAACTAAAGTAAATAACAATAGTAATTTTCCAAACATTTTTCCACCTTCTTTAATTAAATAGTATATCTTATTATATAGTCTATGATGAAAAAATGCAATTTAGTTCTTAATAAGCGTACATATTCCCATAAGGTCTACTAGAAACCGGAATTAACTTCGAAAACTGCGCATTCATCACCTCTGATAAATCTAAATCAAACTCTTTGCAATAATCTGCTAAATACTCTTTTAATTCTTCTCTATCAGCTTCATCTATCGGTAGTACTTCGACCTCTAAACCAACCTTATATGCTTCAACTTCACCTCTAACATATATTACACCACCATGCATTCCTACTGCAACATGATTACCAATAATCGACTTCCCTTCTTCTCGTTCTAATCCTAATAAAATTAATCGTCCACCAGCCATATATTCACCAAAGAAATCCCCGGCTGTACCTCCAACTATAATAGTTGGTTGTTTATCCTTATAACCTTTCATATGAATGCCAACTCGATAACCTACTCTTCCTTTAACATATATCTCTCCACCACGCATACTATAACCTAGAGCATCTCCAGCATGACCACGGATAACTAATTTACCATCATTCATAGTATTAGCAATCCCATCTTGACCATTTCCATTTACAATTATCTCTACTCCATTAGTGAAAGCAGCCATGTCATTACCAGGCGTTCCATTTATAATTAATTTTACATTACTATCTAAACCATCACCTATATAGCGATGCCCATTAACATTATTAAGCACTATTTCATCATTGCCTTGCGCAACTAAATCTTTAATCTGTTTATTTAATTGACGATAATAGACTCCTTTTGCATCTATGGTAGCCATTCTACTCCCTCCTTTAACTACTCTGCTAACTTTTGAGTTCTCCATTCTTTATCAAAATCAATGTAACCAAAGTCATCAGCTAATAATTGATTCTTAATATCCTCTACACCCTTTTGTTCTTTAATTAATCCGGTTAAGATTCCAGCTCTATCTACATCATTTAAATAAATAAAACCTACTATCTTACCATCCTTTAAAACAATCTTCTTATAAACTTTATCTTCCTCCACTTTATCAATTAAAACTTCATACTCATCTGTAGCTGGGTTAATAATTCCTGCCGTAATCATCGATAGGTCAAAGAATCCGATAGCATTTCGTGCAAACCCTTCCCTATAACTCTCATTACTTCCGGCCATATTCTGCCCTGCCACTAAGCCTTGATTATAAGCATTAGGCCAGATTGGAATTACTCCTGCCATCTCATGTAACATATCATAACCTTCGGAAACATCTCCGGCAGCATAAATATCATCTATGTTAGTTTCTAACTTATCATTTACAACTAATCCTCGGTTCACCTCTACATTAGTACCCTTTACTATTGATACATTAGGCTTTACTCCTACTGCTACAACAGCTAAATCACAATCTAACTCTTGACCTGATTTTAATTTAACTCCTGTAACCTTTTCATCTCCAAGAAACTCTATAATTGTGTCTTCTAGAATAAAATTAATACCTGCTTCTTCTAAATGTTCCTGCACTAAATCAGCTGCTTCTTTATCTAAAATAGCACTTAATACTCTATCGGCTAGCTCAACAACGGTTACTTTTAAACCTTTCTTAATTAAAGCCTCTGCTGCCTTTAAACCAATTAACCCCGCCCCTAAGATAACAACTTCCTCGGCTTCACTCTCTTTTATATCACTAGCAATCGCCTTAGCATCATCTAACTTAATAAAGTTAGAAATATTCTCTTTATTAACTCCTTTCATTTCTGGTATAAAAGGAGCTCCTCCAGTTGCTACTAATAACTTATCATAAGTAACTTCTTCGTCGTCTTCTAAAAGAACTTTCTTATCATCTTCATTAACCTCTGTAACTTTAATACCTAGTTTAGCATCAACATTATTCTGATTATAAAATTCATCTGGTCTGTATTTCATCTCTTCTTGCGTTACTTTATCAGCTAAGTAATACGAGATTAACGGTCGCGAATAAGCAGAATATTCTTCATCAGATATAATAGTAATCTTACCTTCTCTATCAACTCTTCTAATTCCCTCGACAGCACCGATTCCCGCCGCGGAATTCCCGATTATTACATAATCCAAAATTAACACACCTCCTCTACTTCTCTATCCTCAAAAATCAAAGCAGCATTCGGACAGTTCTCAACACATGCTGGCTCACCTTCTTCAGCACAGAGATCACATTTAGAGATCACTTTATTCCCAAATTCATCTCTTTTGACTGCACCAAAAGGACAAGCCATAATACAAGTCCAACAACCTACGCATTTATCCTCATCATAGTCTACTATTCCCGTCTCTTCATCCTTCTGCATTGCTCCGGTAATACAAGCTTTAACACAAGGTGACCCTTCACAATGACGACATTGTAATGCAAACGAAACTGCACCTTTAGTTTCAACAATAATTCGCGAAGTAACTTCTTCTAATTTATACGCCTTAATTATATCTTTAGATTGCGAATGATTAGTCACACAATAAACTTCACAGAGCTTACAGCCAAGACAATACTCTTCTCGAGCATAAACTTTCTTCATCTCAATACTCCCTCCTCTTTTTTATTCCCCTGCGTGTTTTATACCTAGAATTTCTAACTCTTTTTCTGTTAAATCTATCCCTCGTAGCATTAATCGATTGCCACGAAGACTTTCTAAAGCGTTGATTCCCATTCCGCCTAGTATTTCTTTAATTTCATGAGACCAGCCTTCGATTAAGTTCTTAACTCGTTCAACACCTATTTCAGGGTTTAATCGCTTTACTAATTCTGGATTTTGAGTTGCTATACCCCAGTTGCATTTGCCGGTATAACATTTCTGACACATATGACAGCCTAATGCTATTAAAGCAGCGGAAGCAACATAGACCGCATCTGCTCCTAAGGCTACTGCTTTTACTATATCAGCACTATTTCTAATCGAACCACTAACTACTAATGAGACTTTATTTCTCAAGCTTTGCTCACGCAAGCGACTGTCAACTGCTGCTAATGCTAACTCAATAGGAATTCCTACATTATCTCGAATCATAGTCGGGGCTGCTCCTGTACCACCTCGATAACCATCGATGGCAATAATATCAGCTCCTGCACTAGCTATTCCCGAAGCAATAGCTGCTACATTATGCACCGCTGCTATCTTGACAGAAACTGGCTTTTCATAATTAGTAGCTTCTTTCAAAGCGTAAATTAACTGTCTTAAGTCTTCTATTGAATAAATATCGTGGTGCGGAGCTGGGGAAATTGCATCTGTACCTTTAGGAATCATTCTTGTCTTTGAAACTTCTTCTCCTACTTTTTCCCCTGGCAGATGACCGCCGATCCCTGGTTTAGCACCTTGGCCGATCTTAATTTCAATAGCTGCACCAGCATTTAAATACTCTTGATGAACACCAAAACGTCCAGAGGCTACCTGTACAATCGTTCTATCTTTATATGGATACAAATCCTCATGCAAACCACCTTCACCGGTATTATACATCATGCCCATTTCATTGGCCGCCTGAGCTAAAGACTTACAGGCATTAATACTGATTGAACCAAAAGACATAGCACCAAACATGATTGGAGTTTCTAATTCTAATTGTGGTGGTAAGTCCTTTACCTTACCTTCTTCATCAAACTCAACTTTATCTGGCTTGCGACCTAAGATAGTCTTAAGCTCCATTGGCTCTCTTAATGGATCTATCGAAGGATTGGTAACCTGACTCGCATTAAGTAATATATGATCCCAATAGATCTTCTTATCGGTTGGATTACCCATCCCAGTTAATAAGATTCCACCAGTATTAGCCTGTTTTTGGATATTACTTATCATACCACCGGTCCAATTACTATTCTTCTTATACTCTAATGGATATTCTTTAATCACTAAAGCATTGGTAGGACAGAGCGTTACACACCGATGACAATTAACACAATTAATATCTTCTTCTCTCATTCTCTCTAAATCTTCATCATAAAAATGTGCTTCGTTAGCACACTGTCTTGCACAGACTCGACACTCAATACATTTGTCCTGATCTCTTTCAATTACAAATTCCGGATTATTATAATTTAAGCTCATACTCCACTCCTCCCTTCTAATAGACCAATTACTGGTTCTCCTCCTCTAGGAGACCAAAGCTTCTCTGGCTTAGAGCATATTTCTCGAATAGCTGCTTCTTCACTAGCAACATAAGTTCTTTCTTCATCCTCAGCCACAACTAAAGGTCGTAATTTAATTCTATCATTCAAAGCAAGAAACCCATCTTTATGTCCTAAAATGATTGAAAATGGTCCATTCAATAGTGCACTACCATAGACTGCTCTGATCGATTTAACAAGTTTTGCTTCTTCATCATCCATACGCTCAACCTCACTCCATAAAGGTGCAGCCACTGCTTTAACTGCTACTTCTAAAGGGAGATTATGTTTACGTAGCATTAAATCAAATAGATAAGTAATCGCTTCAGTATCTGTCTGCATAGTACATTTATAATCAAACATCTCTAAATAACGTTTGTTTGCTCCATAAGATGAAATCTCTCCATTGTGAACAATTGACCAATCAAGTAAAGTGAATGGATGGGCTCCTCCCCACCATCCTGGTGTGTTAGTTGGAAACCTACCATGAGCCGTCCAAAGATAGGCTTCATACTCTTCTAACTTATAAAACTCACCTATATCTTCTGGATATCCTACTCCTTTAAAGACGCCCATATTTTTACCGCTAGAAACTACAAAGGCCCCGCGATAATTAGCATTAATATTCATTACTGACTGTGCTACATACTCATCTTCTTCTAATCCTGATTCTGATAACTTCCTTTCGTCTGGTCGTACAAAATAACGCCAAATAATCGGTGGATTATTGATTGCTTCTACTTCCCGTGTTGGTATCTTTTCACTAACTAAGATAACAAAATGGCGATTTAAAAAGTAATCAACCTTCTCCTTAGCCTCTAAATCATCATAAAACATGTGAATAGCATATTCGTCTTTATGGTCAGGATAAATACCATAAGCAGCAAATCCACCACCTAAACCATTAGAACGATCATGCATCAAAGCAATCGAATCCATAATTTCCTTCCCAGAAAAGCATTTTCCTCTTCTGTTCAATATTCCACTAATTGCACAACCTGACATAATCTTTTCCGTTGGCCTACTTCCTCTCATCTACTCCACCTCTCATTTCTTAATCACCTTAATAACCTCGTTTTCATAATATGAAATTCAATTTCGTTTTTTATGGTATAGTTATTATATAATATATTTTCAGGAGTTGCAAGTCTATTTTACATTATGAAAACAATACAATAAATGATATAAAATACAAATGGTTTATAAAATTAACCCCCAGGAATAAAATTCCTGGGGGTTAATTTAAATCGCCTCTTCACCTGTCTCTCCTGTTCGGATCCTGACAACCTCTTCAATAGGATAAATAAATATCTTTCCATCACCTACATTGTCTGTTCGAACCGCATCAATAATCTCGTTTACTACAAGATCCGTTTTTTCATCCTCAACCACAATCTCTATCTTTAATTTTTCTTTCAATTTTACTTCATACTCTACTCCACGATAGAACTTTTTAGCCCCTTTTTGATTACCATAACCCGCAATTTGAGTAATATTCATACCATTAACTCCTATTTTTTCTACAGCCACCACTAATTCCTCTAAACGTGTCGGCCTTATAATACACTCGACTTTCTTCATTATTATCACTCCTCATCTTTACGATATAAACTTCTAACTATTATCTATTTTCTATCAATTGCATTACTCCTTAATCTCAACCTTAGCCTTAGTCTCAACCTTAGCCTTAATCTTAACCTTAGCCTTAATCTTAACCTTAATCTTAACCTTAACCTTAGCCTTAGCCTTAGCCTTAACCTTAGTCTTAACCTTAGTCTTAACCTTAGTCTTAACCTTAGTCTTAACCTTAGTCTTAACCTTAGTCTTAACCCCAATCTTTCGACTCCATGATTTAGACCTACACTAATACTAACAAATTAATTCCTACTACTCTTCTTTACTAACCGGTATACTCTTCCAGTGCAATGGAACAAAATCAGGATAAGAAACCGAACCATGCTCCGTTATATCTAACCCTTCTAATTCTTCTTCACGAGCAACCCTCAAGCCAATCACCGCATCAATCGCTTTAAATAAAACATACGCCATACCGAAAGTCCAAATAAACACACTAACTACACCTTTAGCTTGAATCAATAATAACTCAGCACCTCCACCATAGAAAAGACCACCATCTACAGCAAGTAAGCCAACCATCAATGTACCAAAAGCCCCACAAACACCATGAACCGCCACTGCTCCAACCGGATCATCTACACGTAATTTATCAATAAATTCAACCGCAAAAACTATCAATATTCCAGCTAAAGCACCAATAGTTACCGCTCCATAGTTATCAACTGCAGCAGTTCCAGCAGTAATCCCTACCAAACCAGCTAATGCCCCGTTCAACGTCATACTAACATCAGCCTTACCATACTTAACCCAACTAGTCACCATAGCCAATGTAGCTCCAGCAGCAGCGGCCAAATTAGTCGTCACTGCAATAGAAGCAATACTTAAATCAGTCCCCGCTACAGTACTACCAGCGTTAAAACCAAACCAACCAAACCATAAAATAAAGACACCTAAAGAAGCCATTAACAAGTTATGACCTGGCATCGCATTAGCGGAGCCATCCTCATTATACTTACCAATTCGTGGACCTAAAACCATAGCTCCTGCCAAAGCAGCCCAACCACCTACCGAATGAACAACTGTTGAACCAGCAAAATCAACCATATTCGATAACCAGCCGCCGCCCCATATCCAATGACCAACAACCGGATAAATAATCCCTGTGATCACAATACTATAAACCAAATACCCACTATATTTTGTTCTTTCCGCCATCGCTCCAGAAACAATTGTTGCCGCAGTTGCTGCGAAAACAGCTTGGAAGATCCAAAATGCACTTACCGGGATACTCAAGCCTAAATTTTCGAAATTACTATTTAAAAAGAAGCCTTCCATACCAACAAACTCATTTCCAGCACCAAACATCAATGCGAAACCAAAAGCCCAATAGATCAAGGAGCCAACCGAAAAGTCCATCAAGTTCTTCATAATGATATTTCCAGCATTCTTAGCTCTAGTAAATCCCGATTCAACCATAGCAAAACCAGCTTGCATAAAGAATACTAAAATTGCTGCTAATAAAGTCCAAATCGTATCAATCGCTATTGCATTACTTGCCGCAGTAGTTTCTGCCGCAAAAATCGTTGCCGAAGAAAAAATCAACACTCCTAAAGTCACCAAACCAACTAATAAACTCCTTCTCATTTTTACCACACCTCTTTTAATTTTAATACCTATTATCAAATCTTATAAGTCCCAACAACAAACCTAACATCAAATAACTTTATTTCCCCTTCCTTTTCATAAAAAAGCCATTTAGAAAACTAAATAACTTCATTTGATGTTAGGTATATGTTAAGTATACGTTAATTATAAGAGTTTTATCTGCTTTTGTCAAGGATTTTATTAGTTTTTTATAAAAATAACAATAACCTAACATGAATTGAGCCAAATAATAAAATAATACCAAATAAATAAGCCTAAGAGTTAACACCCTTAGGCTTATCATAGTTATTGTAACATTCACAAATAATCACTCAATGACCTTAATCAATTTGAAAAATATCAGGTAATTGAACTTTATGTTTATTTTTCTCTTCTAAATCATCTACTACTTTTTTCACTTCATCACTTGCTTCACCAGTTAAAATATATCTATCAATTTCTTCATAACTTATCCCCAGCTCTTCTTCGTCAGTTTGACCTTCCCACAAACCAGCCGAAGGAACCTTGTTAATAATCCTTTCAGGAACATCTAACACTTCAGCAATTTCTCTAACTTCTGTTTTAACTAAGCCACCTAAAGGAGCTAAGTCAATTCCTCCATCACCATACTTAGTAAAATAACCTAGTTTCAGTTCACTCCGATTATCAGTACCTATCACTAGACTATTTCTTAAATTGGCGTAATAATAAAGAGTAACCATTCTCAACCTAGGCTTAATGTTAGCCACAGCCAAGTTCTGATCATTTGATTCTTCTCCCATTATCTCTAACAAAGAATAAAAAGCATCTTCCAAACCAAAGACTTTATATTCTATACCAAATTTCTCTGCTATCAATTTAGCATCTTCTTTGTCTTGATGGTTACTTTCACAAGGCATAATCAAACCTAGGGTCTTTTCAGGAAAAGCTCTTTTACATAAAGCTGCTGTCACAGAAGAATCGATACCACCAGACATCCCAACTACAACTCCATCACAGCCTGCTTCTGTCACTTTCTCTTCAATCCACTTAATTAACCCCTCTGTAATCTCATCATAATTCCTATTTAACATAATAACCCCCAGTTTAATAAGTATTTAAATATTGATCTAATTCCCACTGATGAACTTGCATCTTATATATATCCCATTCAATCTGCTTCGCTTTAACAAAGTGCTTATAAACATGCCCTCCTAAAGCAGATTTAATCACTTCATCTTCCCGGAGTTCTTTTACAGCCTCTATCAAATTACCAGGTAAACTTTCAATGCCCGCATCTTGCTTTTCAGATTCAGTCATACTATAAATATTATCTAAAACTTCTTCCCCTGGCTCTATTTCATTCTTAATACCATCTAAACCAGCTTTTAACATTACTGCCATAGCCAAATAAGGATTCGAAGATGGATCAGGGTTCCTAAGCTCAATTCTAGTCCCCACTCCTCTAGAAGAAGGAATTCTAACTAAAGCACTTCTATTAGCTGCCGACCAAGCAATATAAACCGGCGCTTCATAACCTGGAACTAATCTTTTGTAAGAATTAACAGTTGGATTAGTAACTGCAGCAACAGCTTTAGCATGCTTCAATATACCACCAATATAATGATAAGCCGTCTTACTTAAATCTCGCTCATCCTCCGGATCATAAAAAGCATTCTCTCCATCTTTAAATAACGACTGGTGAACATGCATCCCCGACCCATTCTCTCCAAATATCGGTTTCGGCATAAATGTTGCATGTAAGCCATGCCCATTAGCAATTGCTTTCGTGACAAACTTAAACGTCGCTACATTATCAGCTGTCTGTAATGCATCAGCATATTTAAAATCAATCTCGTGCTGACCAGGCGCAACCTCATGGTGTGAAGCTTCTACCTCAAAGCCCATCTTTTCTAAAGCTAAATTGATATCACGTCTAGCATTCTGTCCTAAGTCTACTGGTGATAAATCAAAATAACCACCGTTATCCATAGTCTTAGTTGTCGCTTCTCCATCTTCATCAGTTTCAAACAAGAAGAATTCCGGCTCAGGTCCAGCATACATCTCATAACCCATTTCTTCAGCTTCCTGAATCACCTTTTTCAACACATTTCTTGGCCCACCAGAGAACGGCTCTCCTTCAGGAGTATAAACATCACATATTAATCGCGCCACCGCCCCTTCTTGTGGTCGTCATGGAAAAATCGCAAAGGTGTCATAATCTGGTTTTAAATACATATCCGACTCTTGAATTCTAGTAAAGCCCTCGATCGAAGATCCATCAAACATTATCTTGTCATCTAATGCCTCCTCTAACTGCTCTACTGTAATAGCCACATTCTTAGTAATCCCTAAAACATCTGTAAACTGTAGTCTAACAAACTTAACATCCATCTCTTCCGCCTTTTGCAAAACATCTTCTTTAGATAAAATACTCATAATTATCCCTCCAATATTTTAAATGTTAGCTTTATGTTAACTATACGTTAAGTATAAAGAAAATGTGCAGTCTTGTCAAGTGATTTTCGAAAATTTATTCTAATAACCGCCAACCCTCACATATAATCGAATATATTAATCAAAAAAACCGAACCTAAGAAGGCTCGGCTCTCAAAAGGTCAAACTCCTAACAAATTGTAACATCATATTCTTCTAGCCAAATATTTAACTGAATTAAATAAGCAAACAGTTGTGGTATTCTCATTAATTGTCCAAACCATGGCAAATCAGAATCATGATCTCTTTCTACTAGTTGTCGCACTACTGCTTCATCGATTAACTCTAATAACGGTGCGTTAGGATTATTTAAGATTTCTCTCAGTAAATCTCTAGTAGCATTAAAGTAATCTGGATTAAAAGTTTTAGGATAAGGATTTTTCGGTCTCTTCCTAACCCCTTCTGGTAATATCCCTTTTAAGGCAGCCCGCAAGATCCCTTTTCTCATTCCGGCATAATTCTTCATTTCCCAAGGAATATTCCAAACATATTCCACTAAGCGATGGTCACAGAAAGGGACCCTTACCTCTAAACTAGTATACATACTCATTCTATCCTTACGATCAAGTAAGACCGGCATCCATCGTGTTAAATTTAAGTAAAACATTTCTCGCATTCTAGTATTCTTAGCATCCTCTCCTGCTAAACGAGGAACTTCATCTAAAGCCTCTTGATAACGTTGGTGCAAATATTCTTTAGGTTTAATGCGATCAACTATTTCTTTCTTAAAAATTTGTGTCCTGCTATCTATCCTTCTAGACCACGGAAATGTATCAGCATTTAAAGCTTCTTCACGATGATACCATGGATATCCACCAAATATTTCATCAGCACATTCTCCCGACACAGCAACCGTAAAGTCCCTTTCAATCTCACGGCAAAATAGATACAACGAAACATCTATATCTGCCATACCAGGTAAATCTCTTGCATAAACTCCTTCTCGTAAACATTCTGCTAATTTTAAATTAGATAAAACAATATTATGATGCTCAGTATCAGCATAATCAGAAACTAATCTAATCCACTTATCATCAGCATCAGGCTGAAATTCATTAGCTTCAAAATACTCATCATTGCCTTCATAACTTACAGAATAAGTATGTAACTGCCCTTTTCCAGCTTCCTGTAATCCTTCACTAGCAACTGACGTAATAGCGCTAGAGTCTAATCCACCTGATAACAAAGTACAAATAGGAACATCCGAAATTAATTGCCGTTTAACTGTGTCTACAAATAGTTCTCTTACTTTTTTAATAGTATCTTCTAAATCATCTTCATGTGGTTTACTTTCTAAGGACCAATACTTGCATTCATGCAACCCTCCTTGGTCATAAGTAAGATAATAGCCTGGTTTCAATTCCTTAACCCCTTTAAAGACTCCATGTCCTGGTGTTCTTCCAGGACCCATTACTAATATCTCAGCTAAGCCTTCCTTATCTATCTCCGATTTCACCTGTGGATGTGCTAAGAGCGCTTTTAATTCTGAGCCAAATAGAAAGCTACCTTCAAATTGAGTATAGAAAAGAGGTTTAACCCCAATACGGTCCCGTGCTAAGTATAATCTTTCCCTAGCAACGTTCCAAATACCAAAAACAAAGATACCATTTAAATACTTAACACACTCTTCTCCCCATTCAATATAAGAAATTAATAATGCTTCTGTATCTGAATGACTCTGAAAATTGTAACCTCGATTCTTTAATCTAACTCGTAATTCTTGAGTATTATATAGTTCACCATTATATACCATGACATATGTATTACCCTGATATGATCTAACCATTGGCTGTTTTCCACCTTCAGGATCAATTACAATCAATCTCCTATGCGCTAAACCTACATTTTTAGAAAACCATTCTCCTCTTTCATCAGGTCCTCGCCTATTCAATACTTTCCCCATTTTTCTAACAGTCTCTTTCTGTTGAGTCAAATCAATATTCCAATCTACCCAACCAGCAATTCCACACATATAATTTCACCTCTTTTACATCTTTATACTATTACTATGTTAAACAATTTCATATGTTGCATTATAATTTCACTATGCGTTAATTTATTATAAAATAAAAAAATCAAGCTCCCCCACACTTAGGAAGCTTGATTTAAATATAAATATCCACACACCTTATAATTAAAAGAAAGACTTAACTTAAAATAATCTATTATAACTACTATAAGTTATTTAATTGTCGGATTGGAAATATCAAATGGACAAGCATCTACACAAACCATACAATTTAAACAGTCAGCATCATCAATTATATCTTCCTCTCCAATATAATCTTCTGGAATATCAATTGGACATTCCTTAGCACAAATACCACACTCTTTACAGTCCTTGATTTCTACATTCAAGATCCGATCCTTACTAAAAGCAGATTGTAACCAACCAACTGGACAGAATGAGCACCAAGTCCTAGGCTTATAAATAATACCTAAAGGAATAGCAATTAACAAAGTAGTTACAATACAGACAAAGATCATGAAAGCTCCTGCCCTAACTAAAGGAGATTCATCTTGAATTAAAGGATTATAACCTAATAATGCCAAAGTGAACATCCCTAATAAAATTGTAGCCATAATGACTTTAAAAGTAGTTGACTTCAAAAATTTAGGAATTTTTTTGTGTCTAGATATCTTGCTAATAACTGTATTTAAAAATGATCCTCTCGGACAGAACCAACCACACCAAAACCTTCCTAAAACATTAGATAGCAAGACTGCTATAAATGGAATTGCTAAGAATACTAAACCAAGTTTATGATTAAATAGACCAAATACCAAAGAAAACATCACTACCGTACCTATATACTGAATCTTTTTACGATGATTTTGAAATTTCATTAAAAACACCTCCTATTTTTAACCCCCTCCCTGAGGGGTTGTAAGAATTATATAATTTATTTTTGTTAATGTCAAATTAAATTCCACTATTTATTCTAACAACAAAAATCCAGCTCCAATAATAATGAAGCTGAATCTTCATACTCAATTAAGTATGCAATTTAAAAGTTCTTATCATATCTAATCATATACTCTCCAGATTTAGGATCTAAATCTAACTTAAATCCTTCTCTCTTCAACTGAGCTTTTAATCTATTCTCTATTTTTTTCTTACTCTTATCATCTATTTCATATCCCGCTTGCTTTAATTCAGATAATATTTTATCTAATATATCATTAATAGTATTTAAGTTATCATTCTTTGGAAACTGAAATAATATAGCATCTATTATATCATCTATTTCAGCCAAAATAGGTGTTCCTTTACGAAAGTAATCATCTAAACCAGGCTTAATCTTAACTAAAACAATTATTACTGTAGATAATATTCCCAAAATGGAAATAATAGTATTTACATTAAGTTCAGACATATACTCTCCCCCTCTCTTTAAATAAACTATCTTTTTATATTATAATGCAGCAACTATTAAAATTGTGTACAATTTTTTTTAATTTTGATTAAGATATAAAAAAGAAAGCCAGTCTACTTTTAACAAAGCAGACTGGCTTATTAAAACCTTTCTTTATCCTCTTCTCTCTAACTCTTCTTTAATCTCATCAATCTCTTCTTGAATACTTTTTAACTCTCTATTATACTTCTCCTTGGTATTACCAGGCAGGTGAATCCCGGTCTGACCTAGTACAAACTTCATTTCATCTTCCGTATCCTTATACATATTCTTCTTTTCCTCTAAAAGTTCCTTTAGTTCTTTTGTAGGCAATTCCTCAATTGATTTTGGAACTTTCAACCTTGCTCCCCCCCTCTTTTATGAATTTTAAGATATATTATATTATCATTATATTATATTTCTACGAGATACATTAATTTCCTTCATATAGAAAAGAAAAAAGGTTCTAAGAATTAATTCTTAGAACCTTTTAAAAATCAAATTTAATTAAAATACAAATTCATCTCGTGATAATCTATCTTTAATTTCTTCAATAACACGTTTCTCTTCTTCTACACCGTCTGCTACAAATGTCACCGAGAATCTAACAAAAGATCCAGCATCATCCCATGGTACAGTAGAAATCAAATGTTCTTTTATCAGATATTGTGAAAAGTCTTCAGCATTCTCAAATTCAGGTCCACCTTTAACTCCCTTAGGAATGGGAACATAAAGGTAAAATGAACCTTTCGGCTTTGCAGCATCAAAGCCTAATTCCTGCAAAGCTTCTACTAACAAATCATGCTTACGAGAATACTTTTCTGCTGTCTCTTCTGTAATTTCAGGGTGTCTCAGCGCATAAGCAGCTGCATGTTGAACTGCTTTAAACTGACCAGAATCATTATTATCTTTAACAGTTGCAAAAGCATTAACTACTAATGGATTTCCAGCTACAAAAGCCATTCTCCAACCAGTCATATTAAAAGCTTTAGATAACGATTGAATCTCTATTCCCACTTCTTTTGCACCAGGAATAGATAAGAATGACAACGGCTCATAACCATCAAAAGTTAATCCAGCATAAGCAGCATCATAGATAACGATAATATCATTACTCTTAGCAAATTCAACTACTTCTTTAAGAAATTCCTCAGTAGCCACTGCTCCTGTTGGATTATTAGGATAATTCAAATAAAGTAATTTAGCTCGTTCTTTTTGATCTTCTGTAAGACTATCTAAATCAGGTAAGAAGTTATTCTCTTTTAATAATGGTAAATTAACTACTTCCCCGCCTAACCATTCAGTATGAGTACCCATTACTGGATAACCAGGAGTAGTCATAATCGTAATATCATCAGGATTAATAAAAGCAGATGGTAACATAGCCAAAGCTGGCTTAGAACCGATAGAATGATTAATTTCTGTTTCTGGATTTAATCCTTCTACTCCAAATACTTCTTCCATATACTCAGCTGCTGCTTCTTTAAACTCAAAGATTCCATTATCAGAGTAACCTCTATTCTCCCACTTCTGTGCTTCTTCGTATAGAGTTTCAATAACTCCTTCGTCAGCCATCCAATCCGGCTCACCAACCCCCATATCTATTAGCTCTACATCAGGATGAGCCTCCTTAGCTGCAGCTTTTGCTCTTTTAATCTTTTCAAATTTATAGATTACATCCTCTTTTCCAAAATTCTCCCCACCAATTCTCTCAGCAAATAACTGTTGAATATAACTCTCTTCTGACATACTCACTGCCTCCTTATATTCTTTAATATTAAAATAAATAAATTTCATAAATGTTTCAACTGTTAACTATCTCCCCCAGCCTACAAACCAAGGCTGATCACAAGCCTATGCTAAACTCTGCTTCTAATTAGTAAACTTTTTATTGGGCTTAACTGTCTCGCCCAGCTTAAACTTCAAAGCTCCTTACAGGCAAACCATCCAATCTATAAACCAAGACTGGCTGTGTAAACTCCTGGCGTGAATAAATTCTGCCACAACCTACGATAGACTCTGCCTCTAATTCGGAAACTCTTTTCTGGGCTTAACTGTCTCGCCCAGCTTAAACTTCAAAGCTGGTCGCAAGCCTACGATAGACTCTGCTTTTAATTAGTAAACTTTTTATTGGGCTTCACTATCAACTATTCATTCCTTAGCCTTAAACTTAACCTGTTAGTTAAACTATCCATTCTCCTACAAATACTTCTTCAGCAGGTCCAGTCATATAGATGTGATTATTCTCTTCATTCCACTCTATCGTCAAATCGCCACCTAGTAAATGAACCTCTACTTTTCTACCAGTTAATTCATTTAAAATCGAAGCTACTGTAGAACCACAAGCACCGGTTCCACATGCCAATGTAACTCCTGCTCCCCGTTCCCAAACACGCATCTTAATTTCACTAGAGTTAATTACTTCTATAAATTCTACATTCGTTTTCTCTGGAAAACGAGGATGTTCTTCAACTTTCGGTCCAACTTCAGTTACTGGGAATTCCTCAGCATCATCAACAAAGACGACACAATGCGGATTACCCATGGAAACGGTAGTTATTTCGTACTCTTCACCATCAACATCTAGTTTCTCTTTAACTACCTCTTCCTTATCTACTCCTTCGATAGGAATCTCAGAACTATGTAAACGCGGTTCACCCATGTCAACCTTAACAGCCTGCACATCACCATCTTCAATTATTAATTCTGGAATAATAATCCCAGCTAAAGTTTCTACTTTAATCTTCGTCTTATCAGTTAGCTCTTTTTCATAAAGATATTTTCCAAAGCACCGAATAGCGTTTCCGCACATCTCTGGTTCACTACCATCTGGATTAAAGATTCTCATTCTAAAATCTGCTTCTTCAATTTGAGCAGGCAAGACTAAAACTAACCCATCAGCCCCTACTCCAAAATGTCGGTCACAGATCTCTTCAGCTAATTGATTCGCATTATCAATGTCTTCGGCAAAACAATTGACTAGAACAAAATCATTACCTAGTCCGTGCATCTTTGTAAATTCCATTTTGCTTCTCAACTCCTCTTATCATTAACTTAAATTAAATTTTAACATAAGTAATTATTATTGTCAAAATAAACTTCATTTGCTAAAAAGCACATAGCATATATGCTATGTGCTTTAACTAATTATTTAATTTCTTCCTTGAACTTTCTATAATACATTTGCTTCTCCTTTATAGACTAAACCTCGCACACTATCGACTGTTACTATATCCCCGTCTTTTAAAGCATCAACCACATTAGAAGCACCTACTACTACTGGAATTCCTAAATTTAATCCAACAATCGCAGCATGTGAAGTTAAACCTGGCTCTTCGGTAATTACTGCCACTGCCTTCTCCATAGCTGGCACAAAGTCTTTATCTGTCCCATAAGTGACTAACACATCACCTTCACGCATCTTCTTATTAGCTTCACTAGCTGTCTTAGCTACACAAACGCACCCACTTGCTGCTTGCTTTCCAATTCCAGCACCGCGAAGAACAGCTTTGCCAACAATATGTACTTTAAGTAAGTTAGTGGTTCCTGGAACCCCTGCTGGTGTGCCAGCAGTGACTACTACTAGGTCTCCAGTATCAACATATCCTGATTCTAAAGCTCCTGCTACTGAAGCATCTAACATATCATCAGTAGAATTAGTGTTTTCTACTAAGACCGGTTTAACTCCCCAGGAAAGAATCAGTTGATTAAATACTTTTCGATTCGGAGTAGTTGCTACAATCGGTGAATAAGGTCGATACTTAGAAACCATTCTCGCAGTATGACCGGAACGAGTAGAAGTAATAATTGCTGCTGCCCCTAAGTCTTGAGCTGTCTCACATGTTGAATAACTTATTGAGTCTGTTACTGTTCTTGGTGGAACCATATTCTTATGAGCCATCTGCTCTTTATATCGCTGTGATTCTTCGATCTCTTCAGCAATCTTAGCCATAGTCTGTACTGATTCAACCGGATAATCGCCAGCAGCAGTCTCTCCAGATAACATAGTGGCATCAGTACCATCAAAGATCGCATTTGCTACATCACTAGCCTCCGCTCTAGTAGGACGTGGATTACGAATCATTGAATCCAACATCTGAGTAGCAGTAATAACCGGCTTACCTGCTTCATTACATTTACTAATCATCATCTTTTGAGCAGTTGGTACCTTTTCTGTCGGGATTTCAACTCCTAAGTCACCTCGGGCAACCATAATACCATCAGAGACTTCTATAATTTCATCAATATTCTCTACACCTTCTTCATTTTCAATCTTAGAAATAATCTTAATATTAGCGTTCTCTTCCTCTAAGATTCGCTTAATTTCTAATACATCCGCTGCCTTTCTAATAAAAGAAGCAGCAATGAAGTCTACATCCTGCTCAATACCAAACCTAATATCTGCTACATCCTTCTCTGTAATTGCTGGTAGATTAACCGATACCCCAGGTAAATTAACTCCTTTACGAGAACCTAATTCACCACCATTAACTACCGTACACTCTACTTTAGTTTCGTCAAGTTTATCTATCTTCAATTCAATTAAACCATCATCAATTAAGATCACACCTCCAGGTTCCACATCCTGAGGTAATCCTTTATAAGTAATAGAAGTCTTTTTATTATCTCCTTCAATATCTTCCGTAGTCAAGACAAATTTTTGCCCTTTTTTCAATCTTACCTTCTCATCATTCTTCAACATCCCTGTTCTAACCTCTGGTCCTTTAGTATCTAATAATACAGCAACTGGTTTATCTTTTTTAGCAGCTAATTGACGTACATTTTCCATTCTAACCCCATGCTCTTCATGGTTCCCATGTGAAAAATTCATACGAGCTACATTCATCCCAGCATCAATTAATTTACTAAGAATCTCTCTATCATCACTGGCAGGCCCAATAGTACACACAATTTTTGTTCTTCTCATCTAAAACCCTCCTCTGGTAAAAGATTGTTAATTTGCTATAATGATAGTATATGTGCTAATTCATAAATTCCTTCATCTACTTCTTTGCTTCCTTCTAAAGCTTCTTCTATTGGAAAACTCTGTACTTGATTATGAACCATTCCTACCATCTTATTCGTCTCTTCCTTAATTAGCATGTCAACTGCAGCTGCTCCTAAACGACTAGCCATAATTCTATCCTGTGCAGTAGGAGCTCCACCTCGTTGCAGATGCCCTAAAACTGTAACCCTAGTTTCAAAACCAGTTCGCTCACTAATCTCTTCACCAAGAGCAAATGCTTTACTTTCATTCAAATCACGGTCAGTTTTAAAATCATCGCTAATACCTTCTGCCACTAATATAATACTATGTAATTTACCACGGTTATAACCATGTTTTAATTTTTCACAAATACTTTCAATATCAAATTCAACTTCAGGAATCAAGATTGATTCTGCCCCACCGGCTAACCCTGACATTAGCGTTAGGAAACCAGAATGTCTACCCATCGTCTCTACTACAAAAGTTCTTTCATGAGAAGTGGCTGTATCTCTTATTTTATTAATAGCATCCAAAATTGTATTCATAGCTGTATCATAACCAATAGAATAATCAGTACAAGCGATATCATTATCAATTGTCCCTGGAACACCTATCACCTTAATATCTGATTCATCACTAAGCAGCTTTGCTCCGGTAAAAGAACCATCACCACCGATTACAACTAAACCCTCAATCCCGCCATATTTTAACTGTTCAATGGCTTCCCTTCGTCCTTCTTTGGTTCTAAATTCTTCACAACGTGCTGAATGTAGTATAGTACCTCCGCGATGGATAATATCAGCAACAGAACCTCGATTCATAACTTCGAAATCACTATCAATAACCCCTGCGTAACCCCTTCTAATTCCGATTACTTCTAATCCTTCATAGATTGCTTTTCTAACTACTGCCCTAACGGCAGCATTCATCCCAGGAGCATCGCCCCCACTAGTTAAAACACCAATCTTCTTCACCAAACACTACCTCCTTATTTAATTACTATTCATTAACTACTTCATCTTGTTGCTCATCATTGACTTCTATCCTGCTATGTTCTATATATTCCCCTATTTGCCGAAACTTATCATATCTTTTTTCTAACATTTCTGAAATAGAGAAAGACTGAATTTCTTGTAAATTAGTAAGAATAGCTTCTTTGAGTAGTTCGGCACTTTCTTTAAATGCTTTATGGGCCCCTCCTAATGGTTCATTAATAATTTCATCTACAATACCTAATTCTAAAAGGTCTTTAGCAGTTAATTTTAGCGCTTCTGCTGCTGTCTTTGCTTCGCTAGCATCTTTCCAAAGAATAGCAGCACATGCTTCTGGCGAACATACTGAATAATACGTATACTCTAGCATCATAATTTTGTCACCGACACCAATACCTAAAGCACCACCACTACCTCCTTCTCCAGTTACAATAATAATTATTGGCACCTTTAATCTCGCCATTTCCATCATATTTTTAGCAATTGCTTCTGCTTGCCCTCGTTCTTCGGCCTCAATACCTGGATAAGCACCTGGCGTATTAATTAAAGCTAAAATAGGACGATTAAATTTCTCAGCCTGTTTCATTAATCTTAAAGCTTTACGATAACCTTCCGGGTGAGCCATACCAAAGTTACGGTTAATATTATCTTTAGTACTTTTCCCTTTCTGATGACCAACTATAGTCAAAGGTTGGTCTCCTATCTTACCTATACCACCAATTAAGGCTCGATCATCTCCATAATTCCTATCTCCATGCAATTCAATAAAGTCATCACAGATTAAATTAATATAATCTAATGTAGTCGGACGTTCTGCATGACGTGCTAACTTTAAAATTTGCCAAGGCTCTAACTCAGAATATACTTCCTGCTTAACACGTTCCGACTTCTCTTTAAGTCTTTCAATCTCATCAGTCAAATCTATATCTTTTTCTTGCATAAACTGCTTCAATTCCTTAATCTTATCTTCTAATTCTATTAAAGGCTTTTCAAATTCTAAATGATCTTTAGGCATTAACTTCACCTCGCAAGCTATGTATATCTAAAATTCTTACTAAAACATCCTTCATCTCTTTTCTACCCACTACTTTATCTACCATACCATGTTCTAATTGAAATTCAGAAGTTTGAAACCCTGATGGTAAATCTTTATTAATTGTTTGCTTTATAACTCGCGGACCAGCAAACCCAATCTTTGCTTCTTTTTCAGCAATAATAATATCACCTAAAGATGCAAAACTTGCTGAAATACCACCATATGTAGGATCAGTCAAAACTGAAATGAATAACTGTCCAGCATCATCTAATTTAGCTAAAGCAGCACTAGTTTTAGCCATCTGCATTAACGATAACATTCCCTCATACATCCGAGCACCACCTCCACCACCAGAAATAATGATTAAAGGCAGCTCTTCATTTAAAGCGGTTTCAATCACTCGTGTAACTTTCTCACCAACAACTGAATTCATACTTCCCATTAAGAAGTTAGCATCAATTACAGCAATAGCTACTCTATGTCCTCCAATCTGACCCTCACCAGTAACTACAGCCTCATCCAATCCCGTCTTTTCTTGATATTTCTTTAACTTACTTTCGTATTTAGGAAATTCTAACGGATTAACAGTCTCTAATTCTTCTCCAAATTCAGTAAAACTATCCTCATCAATTAATAAGTTAAGCCTCTCTTGTGAATTAAGCCGAAAATGATATTCACACTCTAAACAGACTTTTAAATTTTGTGCCAGTTTTTTATTAAAAATAATCTCTCCACAATTCTTACACTTAGTCCACAGTTCATCTGTTATCTTACCTTTACCTTTACCCTTACCTTTCTTTTTCTTCTTCTCTTTTGATTTCTCTTTTTGCCGTTTAACAGTTACATACTTTGATTTACTACCAAACCAATCTTTAAACATTTTCTTCCCCCCTTACTAAAAACAGAAACTTTAACTCCTAGAACCTTAAACCAACAGACCATATTATAGTATATTTATATTTAGTATGTACATCTCTTTAATTCACAATTCTCTAACCCAAAAGATGAAAACCCACTTAATATAAAAAATGAACAGTATAATCAACATTAATACTGCTCATAATTATAACACACTACGGTTAAATTTCAACTCTTTCACATTTTTAATAGAATATTATAGCAATTAATTGGAACTATCCAGAGTTAAACCATTAAATAGTTTCAAAATACTATCTTTTATTTCAATTTTTATATATTCCTTCCATAATTTCAATTGCAAGGACCACACCTTTTGATCTCTATCTTTATAATTTAAAGATAAGTTCCTCATTATAACTCTATTTAAATAACTAGAAACTTCTTGGTTTAATTCATTTACCTCTTTTATCTTATCTTCAATTATTCTATCTACAGCCTCTCTAGGTATCTTTTGAGTGAAATAGTAATAAAGAATAGCTGCTAAACTATAAATATCGGAATAACAACCTTGTCTGGTCTTTTCAGAATAAAGTTCAATTGGTGAAAACCCTGGAGTTAAAAGAACTTTTTTCTGAAAATCCTTCTTATAATCTATTACTGAGCCAAAATCTATTATGATAGGCTGCTTATTATAAATTATTATATTACTAGGTTTGATATCACGATGAATATAACCTTCTTTATGAATATTATTAACTGCATCTAATAAAGGTAAGTATATTCCTCTTAAAAAATCTTTAAAATTAAGATTATTTTCATTTAAATAATTACCCAATGTCTTGCCTTGATAATACTTTATCACTATATAGGAAGTATTATTCTCTTTAAAATAATCATAACACTTAGCTACGTATTTATTCTCTAATTCTATCATTAACTTTGCTTCTTTTGAAAAAGAGTTACATTCTTCTTTAAATTTATCTTTAAAAAGATTATTCTTACAGACTACACTTTTTGCATCTAGATCACGCAAAGCTAAATTTTTAGGAAAGAACTCTTTAATGACCACCTCTTCACTAGTATCAATTCTTTCAGCTAAATATACTATTGAAAAATTACTTCTAGTCACTAAATTATCCTTAATACGGTAATTATTCTTTAAAATTGTTCCTTCTGGCAGATAAATATAATCTGTCTCTTGGCATGCTTCCTGCATTGTTAAGATCCCACTCTCCTAAAAGAAGAATAAAAATTTATCTTTGGCTTCTTTTGTCTTTTTGATCTTCTTTTGTATTCTTTCACTAGCCTCAGATTTGTTAATTTCAGAATATATCTTATTGGCTTGTCCATAATTATATAATGCTTTTTCATACTTCTTACTTTCTAACTGCATATCTGCTAATCTTTCATAATCTTTTGCCTTTAAATATGACTCAGCATCCCTTACATTATTTATCTTCTTTTTAATTGTCTTGACCTTATCTGTTAGGCCAAAATTCAAGTAAATTAATTCAGCTTTCATATACTTTAAATTTGCATTTTTAAAATCTTTAACTTTAAATAACGCATCACCTTCTGCTAATAATTCTTTAGCTTTAATAAGTCTTTCACTTTTATCAATCTTCTCTTCAACCCTTGTGCTACTTCCCTCTTTACCAATTGTATTGAATATCTTATAAGCATCCTTATAATTGGCTAACGCATCACTATACTCCTTTTTCTCTAAATATCTATCTGCTTTTGTTTCATACTCCTTTGCTTTTGTAGCTGCTTTTAAAACATCGATATTTCTTAACTTTTTCTTAATACTATTAACTTCTTCTGTCATACCTAATTCTGAATAGATAATTTTGGCTTCAGTATATTTTAGAATTGCATTTTTAAAATCTTTTAATTTAAATAGCTCATCTCCAGTCACCTCAACCTCTTGAGCTTTACTGAATCTTTGATTATTTGTTATTAATTTTTCAATCTTCTGTATGTCAGCTTTTACTTTCTTCTCTCTCGCTGACATTTCATTTTTACGATAGATTTTTAATGCCTTCATATATTTATCCATAGCAACCGGTAGCTCTTCAGACTTAAAGAATAGATCACCTTCATTTTCATAATTAATAGCCTTTAAAGTATCATTGGTCTTCGTTAATTTATCCTCTATCTGAGATAGATTATATTCACCTGCTTTTAGATAATTTAATTTAGCTTCCTTATATTTAGATAATGCATCTCGGTAATTGCCTGTAGTAAAACTTTTATCACCGTCTTCTTCTAACTTTCTACCAGCAATAATCCTTCCAGTCTCCTTAATCTTCTTATCTACTACCACGAGTTTTTCTTTTTGTTGTGATTTCTTATACAGATTTCTTGCCTTGTTATATTCTATTAACGCCTTATTATATTTACCTTCTTTAAATAGTCTATCACCTTCATTATTATTAGTAGATGCTTTCTTTATATTTTTTAGTTTCAAAGTCTTTGCTAACCTACGCTTGCTAATCTTGCTATAAATAAAGAACCCACTACCTAAAATGAGAATTGGAATTAAAAAGATAGCTATCTTCTTATATAATTTCTTTCTTGACTTATCCTCTTGAAAAGCTTTCTTTATAAAAATAGAAGCAATAGAATAATTATCTAAATCATTACCCGTGTTTAATATCTTACTTTCTAGACCTTCTACAAACTCTTTTGCATCATTTGCTTCTTTTAATCCATTTACCAATTCTTGGTCGTTGATATTCTCCCAAAAACCTGAAGTACACATCAATAGAAAATCATCATCCTTCAATCTAAGCTTCTTACTTACATATGGCTTAACTGTACCATCTTTTCCTAAATATTCTGTTAAATTATTTCTCTCTTGGTGCTGATTAAGTCTCTTTTCCTCAACTTCACCAGCATCTACTAACATCTGAGCTATACTATGGTCCTTACTCTTACGATTTATCCTTTCATTTCTTAGATGATATAAACGTGCATTCCCTACACTTCCCCAAATAAGCGAAGAGTAGTCACTAACAATAACTAATACTGTAGACTGCAATTTCATAAGTCTACTTTCATGAAGTAAAGCCTGATGAGCATTCTTAATATATTTTTTTATATGCCTCCGCTTCATAGAAGGATTTTCAGTAAAGTCGTTAAGAATGCTTCCAGCTGCTATTTCAGCACTTAACATATCTGGTGACGAATCTAATCCATCCGCTAATACCCAACATGCCATATCATCAAGCTCAACATAAGCAAAATAATCTCTATTCTTTTTAAAGTTGCCTGACTTAGTAATAAATTCTGTTATAAATTCACTATTGTCTTTACGCACTTCTTCTTCCTCCTCATAAAACACTAAGTATTAACAATTAGAATGCTCTTATTAAGTCTTTTCTAATACGATGACCGTTGCGTTATCTTGATTATTAATATTCTTATCTAACACTATTTTTAAGATTTCCTCTGAGATTTTTAATGGATGGGCCCTTTTAGATATAACTTTCTCTAGTTCTCTTTCTGATAAAGAATCATTTATCCCATCACTACAAAGAATCACTTTATCCCCTTGCTGTAGTTCGATTGCAGAATTACTATAGTCAAGTTCATAAAAATTCTCGTAACCAAGATAGCTTGTCAACCTGTCTCGCTTAGGATGATTTAAAGCTACTTGTTGACTTATTTCCCCTGCTTCATAAGCAACAGCTAATTCTTTAGCAAAAGTATGTTGTTCATTAAGTAAATTTAGTTCTTTTTCTCTATAAAGATATATATAACTATCTCCAACCGAAGTCCAATAAAGTCTACCATTATTAATTAATACCGCTACTAAGGTTGTCCCTATATTGCGTTCAGTACTAAACTCTAAAACTTTAGCATTACTTATATATGTAGTATTAATTAAGAATTTCTTAATAGGATGAATATTATAAGTCCGTGTAAACTCCTCCAAGAATGTTCTTACCACTAGGTTACTTGCCTTCTTCCCAAGCGATAACCCTCCCATACCATCTGCTAATACAGCTAAAACCCCGTTTTCGTTCTTTATTGTTGAAAATGAGTCCTCTTGTTCTTTTCTACTTCCTCTATCTTGAGCATTACCAATTAATAATTTAGGCTTATAACGTTTGTCATTTAAATAACTCTCTACTAAATATCTTGCTATTAATAAGATACTAAGATAGATTAAAAGATTAGGAAATGCAAATATTCTTTTAAATAACATACTTTTCTCCTTCTTTAATCAAAATTAGATGAATTATATAGTCATTCAAGCCCCCATTCAAAATGCTGACCACATAAAGAGATGAATATAAATTTACTTTCTCCCATCTCTATCACATCATAAGGCGATAGTTCTGTTGGTGCATAGATTGCTTCTTCATTAATATATATAATCCCACTAGTTTCAGCTCCAGGAATTAACATGAAATTTCTTTGTTTTGGATTATAACTTATTACCGCATGATTTCTTCTAGATATTGCATTATCACCAGCAATATGAATGTGCATATCTTCTGAACGACCTATAAAGTTTTTTTCACTTACAATCTTATAATCTTTGCCACGTTCTACTCCTTCTATACATACTATCCAGCCTACTACTGGATTGATACCATCTTGATTATCATAATAGGCTAAAGTCTTTGCCCCATTTTGATTAGTATTAGAAGCAGTAGATGATTTCTTGTTAGACTCTTCTTCTCCAGAATTTTTGTTGTCTTCTAATACTTTTTCGTCGCAATAAGGACATTCATTATATTTTCTAGGATTATATAAATGCCCATTTGGACACCTCTCCATATTCATTTTGATATTTCCTCCTCTAAATTCTATTTAACTAATAACTTCGTATTTGCTATATATATAGTATCTCCAGCATTAACTTGATATGGTCTTCCTTGCTCTATTTTAATTTTTTCACTGCTCTGTTTTCTTTTAATTCCGCTACCATTTGACGAACCTATATCCTCAAAGTACCACTTATCACCCGTATTATTCATTACTGCATGTTGCCTACTAATTAAAGAAGCATATACAGCCTCTGATAGGTCAATATCAACCTCAT
Organism: Candidatus Frackibacter sp. WG13; assembly: GCF_900114655.1. Classification (GTDB taxonomy): domain Bacteria; phylum Bacillota; class Halanaerobiia; order Halobacteroidales; family Acetohalobiaceae; genus Frackibacter. Next base: position 89,773 of record NZ_FOTT01000003.1, on the reverse strand, counting down.
TTGCTTTAGTCTTTTTTCCAATTAATAGCGATGGTGAATTGTGTATCTTCCATCTTTTTATGATTTGGTCACTCTCATCTTTTAGTATTAGTGCTTCAACCTCTTGATAGCCTGTCGCAACTTTGTTCCTCTTTTTATTTTTCTTTACAAATATTCCAATAGCAGCTACAGTTATAGCTACGATACTACCGACTATTAATCTTCTGTCCTTATAAATTATATTTAAATAGATAATTCCCCCTAATATCATTGCCAATATAACAAGATTAATAAACTTTAACAAATAATGAATCGATTCATTATCTTCATCCTTATGCCTTGATATTTTCCATTTCAAGTAGTACCGTTTAATATGTTTAGGTATATTGATAACAGGTAGTATCCTTTTGAAGATATAAAAGATTTTATTCATTAATACTCCCTCCTAAATGCTTTATTTATTAGCCCCAAAGTATCTATTAAAAAGATCATCAGTATTCATTTGATCTTTCTTTTGTTTCTTTTTCTTCTTAATCTTCTCTTTAGTTTTAGGGTCAAAACCAAAAAACTCTTTAAACCTCTGCTCAACATTATTAAGATCGTTAGGATTGAAATTAGTCCTATATTTTTCTTGCTTTTGAGAATAACCTCCAGTTTGCCTCTTATTAAACTCTTGATTTAACTGCTCATCATATTCTTTTCTGCTCTGCTTAGAACTTAATACTTCATAGGCCTTAACAATCTTCTTAAATTTCCTTTCAGCCTCGCTATCACCTGGATTCTTATCTGGATGATACTCTAATGCTAACTTTCTATATGCTTTCTTTATTGTCGATTTATTAGCGTTCTTCCTTACCCCTAAAATACTATAGTAATCCCCCATAAATAATCTTTATAGCCTCCCTCTAATCAACTATAATTTTATTAGGCCGATTTCTTGCTTGAGTTCCATTTGATATATTTCCAGATATCAGTTTCAATATCCTTCTTAAAAACCTATATATTTCCATATTAGTATATGCTTTATCTTCTAAACCCAACTTTTTAACTAAATAAGCCATTATCAGTTTCCTATTTACCACCTTATTACTTAAACATTGCATAGCAAAACTTATATCCAAGCTACTATCTTCTATATTATCCAATACTTGATGGGCAAACATTTTACTTATTAAAGGATGAATGCTTGGTTCACTAACACTGGAATACTTTACATTAATTAAATTTATAGTATTATACTCTATAGCAAAATCCGTAAATTGATTATAATTATCTCTTAATTGAGCCCCTTTTCTAAACTTAAACCTTCCAAGTTCAAATTCACTTTCTTCTAATTTTTGCCCAGTATCCAAGTATATATTGCTTTCGTATATTTCAAAATCATTCTCCTCTTTAGAATCTAAAAATTTAACTTTTAAAATCATTTCATTACTGCTATCTTCGTAATCCACCTTGCTAACTTCATTTAACATGTACATTCTATCTTTAAATTTAATCAATCCTCTATTAATATTTATATAATTACCTTTCACTTCCAAACTACAGCCTGTTAATATACCATCAGAATAGTCTTGAAAATATAAGTTAATAAAATCTCGCGGATAATCTCTAATATTTTCAAGCATGCTCTTTTTTAATATATTACCTTTTTTAAAATAAGGAAATTGATTACTAAACAAGTTATCATCCTTCCTGCTTGATCTACTATATTCGGGAAAAGTTAATGCACCTATTTTAATCCATCAAAGAAGTCCAGATTAGATAAATCATCTTCAAATGCAAAGAATTTTTTCTTTCCTACATATAATTGATCATCCATTCTGCTAACTGGTACTATAAAGAAACCCCAACTTTCATTATCAGTAAATACAAAGAACTTTACTTCTCCATTTTTAATTTTATCTGTCTCTTCCTGCACTATTTTATTTTCATATTCTTGTAATAAGTCTTCTACTACTATCTCTTGATAGTCATTAAAATGATTTTCATATATATACTCTTGTTGTAATACGCCCTGCACATTCTTTAAATAAAACTTTATTTCTTTTGTGCTTAACGGTTTAGAAATACTGCCTTTAGCTTGGTCTATCCGATTCTGACTTCCGACAATTGTCTTTTCTTCTCCTGTAAATGTAATTGCACTTATAGAATAGGGAATAATTGGCGACTCACTTTCTATTTGTACCTCAATATCGCCAAGTTTCTTTGCTTTCATATATTTTATTACTCCTCTTAGACAAGAAAGCTTTAGATACAGAGACTCTTCTTCTTTATCCTTCTGTTTAAATTCTATACTTCTCCCTGGAACAAATTCTTTAAGAGCTTCTTTAAAAATATCTATTTTACAAGACTGTCCTGTTAACTTAATTATGGAATAATCCATTAACTCTCCACTTTCATAAAGCTTATCTAAAAACTTTCTAACTATTTCATAAATATCGGCTCTAATCAATTTAGTTATCTCTTTAATATTAAAAATGACATCTGGAAATCTATCTACTGTCTCTAATACTCCGTACTTATAAACGGAAAGACTCCACTTATCTAATGGTGTTACGTATAAATCACTATCTACTTCATTAAATTCAGTTGACTCAAATTTATTTCTTAAAATGCTTGTCTTTTTAAAGAACTGTTTCTTCATTCTTTCAGCTATCTCCCACAAAAAGTAAAAGTTATTCTTTACTTTCTGGTACTCATCACTGGTCTTATTCTCATATTCTTGGTACCTAGTTGGAATTACGGTTTCTGCTCTTTGATAGTACTCTTCTAATTTAGTATAGATTTTATCTATCCCCAACTCATCCACATATCTAAAGAGGTCTATACTCGGAAATGGAATCAACTCATCTATATCTATAATCTCTTGCTCACTCTGATAGTAGTAGGCAAAAACTATCTTCATGAACTGCATTATTCGATATGTTATATTATTACCACCAAAGTTTGTATCTCCATTTTTAAAACCGGTTTTGATATTTACTTTATAAGAAATATTCCCCTCAACTATTTGAAATTTACAAGAAGATAAATCGGTAGTTCCACCTCCACAATCTATAACTAATGCTTTGTACTCCTGGCCATCATAAAAGTTTCTCTTTTCAATTAGATTAGCTATTGTATTATACAGTACAGATATCCCTTCATCTAAAAAGTACTTACTTTCTACATTATAGCCCTCAACTATTTCTTGGAACATATTAATAAATTGTCTTCTCATCTTTACTGGACTAGAAATATGTAAGTTCTTAAATTTACATTTGAACTGGTGTTCAGCTGTCTTAACAATATAATTAATATAAGCTCTAACTACCTCTCCTCTTGTTATCTCTGCTATATTTCCAAATTCATCATAGACTTCTTCGCGTTTCTGGTAAGTATTAACCCACCTTTTTATTCCTTGAAAGACAGTAGCATTACTGGTATAGTCATTCTTCTTCATCCGCTCTTTTGCTTCATGCCCAAATATGAACTTAATATTATTGGGATTTTCACAATTTAATACATAAACTATAGTTGGCGTCATCTTAATCCACTGTTCATTCTTAATAGTTACATGAGGAAACTTAACAAAGTTTATTTCATTTAATTTAATGTTCTCATTTAACAAGTCATTACTAGAAAGATTTGAAACATAATTACTATCTAAATATGCTCCTGCTGTTGTATTTGATGTGCCGAAGTCAATACATAATACCGCTTTTGTAGTTTCTAATGCTTTGACTTCGAAATCAATAATCGGCACCTTATAGTATTCAATATTTTTTGGCGGCAACTTGCGTTCTTCATAATAACTCTTATATAAGTAATTTGAATCATTCTTTTTAAAGAATAAAAGACTATAGTTCTTATTATTAAATTCTTCTAATCTAAAGTTATGATTATTTGCTGCTAAATAATAATTACCTTCTGTATCTTTCTTAAGATTGAAGACACCACATAAATAGTTCTTCCCATTGACTAATAAGACATTAGACTCTTCTATTTCACCCTTAATAACCACTTTATACTTATCTTCTTTTGTAATCCCAACCCCTTCATATATCGTGATCTTAGCTGGAATCTTTATCTTATCGGCAACCCGCACTTTAGTAACTAAATTCTCATCCAATGCATCTTGTAATCGCGCAAGACCACCGGATTTATATTTTTCTATTAATTTTACTTTTTCTACTCCTCGATATTTAAATATAATATCTACTAACTCTTCCCTACTATAAGAACTTTGATAGGCTTTAACTATCTTATATCTACTACATATATTCTTTAATTTATAAGTGGACATTTCCAGTAATTCATTTTTAGTGAATCTCCTATCTTGTTTCTTCTTTCTTATATTAGGATTAAGCTTATAAGAATTCAATTTTTGGCTTCCTCCTTTTCATAAATTGAAATTTCCCCTATTGTCATCGTTTCTACTACCCCTATTATTCCAAAATGTTTCTCCCAATAAGTCGTTATTTTAAAATTCACTGGTAAGAATAATTCCTTTATCACCTTTAACTTCATAAGATTAATCTGATTCTTAACTTGGCCAATATAGATAAGAACTTCATTTATTTCATAACAATTCACATAGATGATAGAGTCTTTAAAGATTTTTTTAATAGTATCTTTTAAATGATATATATGATTCCCGGTATTATAGAACCTATAAATATTATCTAATAGAAGACTCTTTTCTTGATTAGTAAAATAATCTATCCCTTCCTCTACTACTTGTCCAAAATAGCCACCCTTAATTTCATGGTAAATAATTTTTTTATAATACTCTTGCTTGTCCATTCCCTGTTTAAGGTCTATCGTTGTTAAAAAATGAACTACTATATCTAAAAATACACCTCTTAACTCTTGGCAATCATCATAATCAGGCATAAATAACTCTTTAAAAATATCGAAAAATCTATAATAAGGATTAATCTCTGCCTCAGCTTCTACTTGCTTAGAATTTATATCTTGATTACTAAGTTCCATATACGGTGAGTATCTATTTGCTAATTTAAAACTAATTTCTTTTAAATCTATATTCTCATTTTTGGCTCTGACAATTAATTCCCATATGTAGTTCATTAAATAAATACTCCCTTACAAATGTACTCCGCAAAATGCATCTGAACTTCTGAAATCACGAAACTAAGTAAGTCATATTTTAAATAATTATCTTCGATATCTTTAAACTTTAATAACATTACTTTCTTACTGTTATTTACTCTGATTTCATCTTCTATATAAAAATTAAAGTCGTAGGTAGAGTCTTCATCTATCATTTCATTTAATATTTCAACTTCCTATAAAACTAAGTTATCGATCTCTTTAAAAGAATTTATTATTCTATTTAAGTCCCCAAAAGTTCTTACTGGTTTGAACTTCTGATGAGTAAGTCGATTCATCAGTAAACCTTGCTTACTATTTGACATTAATTCAAATTCAAATGTCTGGTTTTTAGGCTTATTATCTTGGACAATCTTCAGTAATTCCCAAGAAGTAGAATTACTATCATCACAAGTAATAATCAAGTCTTCTTCCTTTTTCTTAATAGCTATTATGTTGAAGTTATCTGAAGTAACTAAATAACCATTCTCCACACCTAAATCTTTTAAAGATACTACATGATCATAATTTATCTTGTCTTCAGCTGGCACCGGAAAACCATCACTCTTCTGTTCTACCCTCTTTATATTCCAGACAGGAACATACCCAACATGTTTCTTATCTTCTAAACTACCTAAATCAAAGTTTATCTCTTCAAAATCTGTTATATCATCTAATTCTTCACCACTATCTACAATTACAATATCGAAGATCTTCCGAATATAGGGATTGTTGATAGTTCTCCATCTAATGCCACTCCGCAAAAAAGTCTTGTATAATTCTTCTTCAGCCTTGAGATAGTCTCGATTATACTTTAATTTAATCGAAATATTATACTCTTCACTATCACTAATGATGGTTCCTGACAGTGGTTCTCCTTCTTCGATTAAAGACTGAATCTTTTCGTATTCTAATTCTAAAAAGACTTTAGTAACAACAACTTCTTCGCCTGCTTTAATCTTTTCTATAAGCTCTTCTTTATCATAGACTTCTTCCTCTTTATCTTCTTCTAAGATTGGAAATAAGAAATCATCCAATAGATCAACTTTCTCTCGCTTAACAAGAGTTGCATAGATATCATAATACTTCTCCTTATCCTCCATTATATTAAAGACTCTATCTTCTAAAGCATCATTTACTTGCTCTTGATAATCTATAATATTAAAAAAGGCTTCCTCCATTATCTCCTTTAGTACTTTTCGATCTTTAAGATTAGCCATTTGATCTAGTTTAGCCCCTATTAAATCTTTCACTTTCTTAACCTACCTCCAATAGTATTCCCTTCATAATCTACTCAACTTATCTTAGGACATATCAATCCCGCTATTATTAACTTTCATCTTCTTGCCTCCAAACTCTACTTCGGTCTTTGCATCGTCCATGAGTACAGCACCATCTTTTCTTTTCATATTAATCAAATCTGGCGTCATTTCAATCGTTCCTTTAGTACTGATTACTTTTATCAGTTCTTCTTTTATCTCCATTAATGATTTTTCATCTTTGCCTGAAATTAGCAGGCTTTCATTGTTCATCTTAATTCGATAACCATTAGGAGTAATTATCTCCTTATCCTCAGGAAGTTGTCTATTCCTCTTCTGATTATCGGTACTACTACTCTTTAACGTTGCATATTTTTCATTCTTACCTTTGAAATATATGTCTACTATATCTCCTATTTCTGGCGCAAAATAAGCCTCAGTATATAACCTATCAATCGGAAAATTAAATGCTTTAAATCCTATATATTTATTAGTTATATCGATAAATTTTACTTTAGCGGTATGATCTTTATTAAGCTTCTTGACTTTAGCCCTAAAGCTTCGACCTTCAATTGGAACCTTACGTTTTTCTTTAAGTAAATTGATCGCTTCCTGCTTAGCTAATGTCAAATCAGAGCATAAGATACTGTCCTGTAAATAAATTCTGTTCTTTAATATAATTAGTTCTAACTTCTTTTTCGTCTGATTATTTACTTTATAATTAATCTTCTTCCCTATATCGAATATATCTTCTGATCTATGATTTTCATGACCATAAATTTTATAATAATCGAATTTATTATTCTTACGTCCAGTCTTCTTTGCTTTACCACCTGAAACATTATTAAGCTCTTTTGGTGCACCCGGATGGGCTCCAACTAAAATATTAACCCCTTCTTGAATATCTTTCATATCATCAACAATTAAGATCTTATTTAAGTAGGACGTTATTCGCTTCAAAAAGTCCCAATCAGTCTCCTTATACTGCAATACTAAAGGATATTCTTTAGAGACTAATGGCGTTTCTCCCATAGCGTCATCAGCAAATGCAAGGTGAAACTTCGGATTATCCTGCATTAATTTATCAAAGACTTCATTATAGGTAGTACCTAAATTCTGAAATATTCTATTCCTTCTAATTTGTTTTAGTAAGATACTATACGATACTGCTTTTAAAGTAAGATAATAATCATACTTCTTATATACAAATTTGTAGTCTGTTATTATTCCTTTAAATAATATCTTATTCCCCTTCTCACCATAATTTATAACTAATTTTGGTTCTTGCTTTGCTAAATATCTATCGTAATCGGCTACATTGGCTTCATCTATAACCCCTTTAAGTTTAACCTCAGTATGCTCATAGATCGCTTTATCTATCTCTAACTCTTCTAATGCTTTAAATTTAAAGATATCAAATTTAATCTTATGCGGCGTAAAACGTCTACCTACTTCTGCTTGGTCCCCTTTCGTCGAACTCATTAAATCTGCCTCCCTTAAAATCATAAAACAACCTAGATATAATTCCTCCATTAATTATCTTCTATTTCTTAATTGAATTTCCTGCTTATAATGTATTATTTTTTATATTATACCATTATATAGTATAATATGTGTGGTTATTCTTCTCTACTTCAATAAACTTACTTGTATAACCAATTGTATCTAAAATTCTTCCAATTAGATTTCAAATATAGTTACGAAAGACTAATCCCACCTTTACTTATCTTTAATCGCCGTTTGCCAAAGCTTAACTCTGTCTTTTCATCATCGATGATTCCTTGGCCTTTCTGGTTACCGATTCTAACTCTATCTTTAGTCATTTCTAGTCCACCGCCATTCATTACTCCTAAATTAAGTTCTTCTTCCATTAGATGAAGGCTAGCTTTCTTATCTTTGCCTGCTAATAGAATCTCTTGGTTATTGAGTAAGAGTTGAAATCCACCAGGAGTCTTGATTAGCTTATCCACTGGGTCATGATCTATCTTCTTGTCATTATCGGTACTACTACTCTTTGAGGTAGCATGTTTCTCATTCTTGCTTTTAAAGTAGATATCTACTACATCACCTACCTCTGGTGCGAAGTAAGCATCGGTATAGAATTTGTCTATTGGAAAACGAAAGGCTTTAAGTGGATTATAGTCATCTTCGATATCAAGAAATTCTACTTGGACTGTGTAGTCTTGATTAACTTTCTTAACCTCAGCTCTAAAACTTTTTCCTTTGATTAGTCGCTTGCGTCTTCTTTTCATTACATCTATCTCTTCTTCTTTAACTAAACTTAAGTCTGAACGTAGAATACTATCTTCCATATAGATTCTATTCTTGATTATAATCAATTCGACAGTCTCCTTAGTCTCATTATCTAAGCGATAATTAACCTTCTTACCGATATCGAATATCTCATCGGATCTAAAGTGGGCATGGTAATGGGTCTGATAGAACGGATAAATATGGTCTCTTTCTTTAATACTCTTCATCCTCTGAACACCGGCAATATTATTTAAATCTTTTACTTTGCCAGTGTGGAATCCAAGTAAGATAGTAATCTTTTCTTCGTCATCTTTCGTATCGTCTACAATTACCAGTTGATTTAAGTAAGAAGCAATACGTTTCAGAAAGTCCCATTCGTTCTCTTTATACTGTAAGACTAGTGGATAGTTCTTAGAGACCAATGAAGTCTCTTCTAAGCTATCGTCAGCAAAGGTGATATGAAATAATGGATTATCATCCATTAGCTTATTAAATACTTCACCGTAGGTTGTGCCAAAGTTCTGATAGATACGATTCTTCCATTTGCGTTCTAATAGTACGCTATAAGAGACCGCTTCTAATTCTAAGTAATACTCTTGTGGTTTATAATCCAAACGATAATTTTCGATGACACCTTTAAATAGAATCTTATTATCTTGATTATCATAAGTGATTACTAATTTAGGGTCTTCTTTATCTAGGTATCTTTCGTACTCTTGTAAATCTTCATCGCTAATCATACCAGCAATCTTGACTCTAGTATGGTCATAGACAGACTTATCTATCTCTAACTTATCTAAGATTTGGAATTCAAATGGATCTATCTTAACCCGATGGGGAGTATAAGTTATCGGTTCTTTGGTAGCCTTAGCTTCTTTTACTTTTGGTTTTAACTCTATGCCATAATCTCCATTCTTAAAACCATCGATAATTAACTTATCCTTCTTTTCTGGACCATAGAGATAGACTAATTCATAACGATCTGGTCTATAGATGATATTACTGCCGTAATACTCTTCACCACCAACTTTAACCTTGCCTTCGATTTCGTCTACTTCATTATAGACTCCGGAGATCTCTTTCTTATCTATCTTAATTTTGCGTTCAGGATTAGTATATTTACTGAGGATTGTTGCTCCGATTCCTTGAGTATTTCTAAATTGGTAGGTATTTTCTTCTTCGAGGCGGTATTCGGTGTCGTATTCTTCTTTGTAGTTACTTCGTGTTTTGTGGGTGCCGTATATTTTATTTTGAGATGGTTCTTCTAGTTCTATCTTTAACTTTACTTCTTCATTAGTAAACTTTCGCTTTGAGTCTGAGGCATGATATTCTTTTACCTCTTCGTTACTTTCTAGTTTATTACCTAGAATTAAGAACTGCCCACTACCTGTTATCTTCCAGTCCCATAATTTTGTTAACTCTGAATAACCCATTCTATGATTTAACTGATTTAATATAGGCTTAGCTAGTTGATAGATTCTATCTTCCTCAGTTAGTAAATCTTGATTCTCTTGTAGATATCTACTCTTAAATATACCGCTACTATCTTTCGTATCCAACTTCTTTTGCAAGTACATACTATGGCGCAAACGGTCTTTGATAATCACCATAATCTCGCCTTCCCTACCTAGTCTAGATAATCTAAAGATTTCTTTTAAGAATCCCTCGTCCTTGGTTTTGAAATCAAGAATTATATCTTTGATTAACGAACGTAAGTAATCACGACTGACATTATTAGTTAGGTTACCTTCTTGAGGAATATTTCGCAATCTATCAACAGCCGATTTAAAGCTACCGCCTTCTTTAGTTAAGATAAATGGTTTGAAGAGGTCTAATTTAGGCTTGGTTAAATCAACTGCTTCTTTCTTTTCTAATTTTGATATTCGCTCACTTAAGTTGCTAACTTTCCCTTTATCTAACCGCCATAAATTTTCATCTACGACATATGTGTCTCCTATATGTCCTAACAGCCTAGCTGGTATATTATCTGCCATTATGTAATTGATAATATTACCTTTTGCTTCTTGGGTTCTGGCTTTATATTGCTGGTAGCTATCTATAAATCTCATCTTGCGTTCTATTATGTAAGGGTTGAAGGATTCTTCTACTAGTTTCTTTGCTTCTTTTTGCTCTAGGCTTAGTACTTTGTTAAGTACCTTGATTAATGCTTCTTTCATTTTTTTAACTTTTATGCCTTCAACAAATTCATCTCTATACTCAATACTTATATTACCGTCTTCTATTACTTTGTGATAAATAAGCTCATTAAATATTAAGGTCATTATGCAATCTTTATTTAATAGATCATTTAAGTAATATAATAAACCAGCTTTATAGCCTAAGAATTCATTTCCATTAAATTTTAAAAAAGTTTCTAATCCAATACTATTATAAGTAACTATCTGTTGATTAACTTTAAACTTTTCCGCCAGTATACCTGCATATTGAGCATAAGCTCCTGCTTGGGAATAACCGTGCAAGTTATACTTATATTCTGTTCCTTGATCATTAAGTTTTAATCTGTATATATTCTCAGCCTTATCAAATTGTTCATTAGGTAATCCAGCTGCAACAAGAAGATTAGTTATTTTACTCTCTTCATTATTTGGGTTGAATCTAAGGTTTACTTCTTTTTTATCTTCATCTATAATTTCTTGCATTTTAAATCCTTTATTATTAGTAACTTGCTTTTGAATATCATTTATTATTTCTTTTATCTCTTTATCAGAATCTAAGCCAAAAGTTCTTTTCAAGATAAAATTATATTTTTTATTCATATCGTCACCCCCATAAAACTATCTATTATTTAAGTCCAAATTCTTCAGCCAATATTTCTGTATTTGTTTTTGAAGAACGGTTTATATTACTTGAATTATTTAATTTTTCTATTAAGATATCTATATTGTCATCATATAAGTCTTCTTTTGGCACTTCGATATCTAAATCTTCAAAATCAATTATTTCACCAGAATTATTCTTAATCATTTCATTTATCTCTAAGACATTCATAAATTCTTCTTGTGGTATTCTTTTAAACGGTGTTTCGTCCCTCTCTTTTACTGCCTGAGAAAGATTTAAAGCATATAGAGTTAATTTTCCTCCAATAATATAGTCATGAGGGTTATACTTATATTCGAGCTTATTATTTGAATTAATTATAACCATACCATCTAGTTCATTATTTATAAATTGATAAGCAGCACGCGGATTTACTTCTTTAATCTCTTTTTCTTCATATAAGTTCTCTAATAATCCTTTATCATTTCTTAACATTTCTAATATATTTTTGTAATGGTAAGGAGATATTTTACAATTACTAATGTCTCGTGAGCTATGGCTTTGAACCTCTCCACTACCATACTGTAATTCATGCATTATTTTTATGAATTCTTTATTTACCTCTCTACCTTCAAAATCATGACCAATCTCTTCTAATTCTTCCTTCTTATATTTTAAATTATTTAAGGCATGTTCAAAACCGTAACCTCTAGTTTTGGACCTTGATTTTTTCAAATAATTATAAATTATTGAACTTTTTAATACACTGGCTATATATTCTTCTCTTAATTTCGGTTTTTCTTCATTGATATTACCTTTTGCATCTAAATAAGGCATAAAAACAAATTCATTTGCTAAATCTGAATTACTAATAGGAATATTTTCTTTTATTGCCTGAGTTATTTCGTTGGAAAGACTTATTCCCTCCCTGGTAGTATAAATGAATTCAAAAGCATCTTGCTTCTTTTCTTTATAATTTCTTTGCATAATACCTAGTACTTGTATTAAATTCGCACTCATAATCCCTTTTGTAATTTCTTTTTTATGCTCTGAACTTAATGACATGTTAATAATACTAGTATTAACACTTCTAGAAACTGATGTTTTCTCTTCTATCACCTCTGTAATTTCATAAATCTCTCCATTAATTTTTTCTAATTTCCAATATTCTGTATTAGAAGTTGCACTTCTACTTGTAACTGTAGATGCAGTAATTTCATTCTTAATTTTATATTCTAAATTACCATACTTGGTTATTGATTCAGTTATATTCTTAAAATTATTATTTTTTACATGATTAAAAATAAGGAATATCGCATGCTCTTTTTTTATCTTTATCTCTTCACCTTCATCTATTTTAATTTCAATATAATTTTGATTTATATATTTATCAGTTACATATCCCTTTATACCACTTTGTTTTGGTTCTATTAATTTTAAATCTATTAACAAGTCATATATTTCTTTTACTTTCTCACTTCCAAACCAAGTAATTAAAAAATCTATTCCAGTAGATGCAATTACCCCGACCAAAATCAATAATATATTACTTCCTATAACCCCTAATGCAATAGTCTTCCCAAAATAAGTCATAAGTCCTGTAGTTACTACTAACAAAAATGTCTTTTTAGCAAGACCATTTGGAATATCCTTAACTGATGATTTTATCATTATTTTAATATTACTTTTATAATTTTTATGTAAGTCTTCGGGAGTAAAATCTATCAATCCCTTTACCTCTTCTATTTTATTATAGAAAAGAGTTGCAGTTATTCTATCTATTGTTTGTTTCTTATTTAAACTATCTTGGTCTAATGAAATATTAAGAGTATTTATAAAACCTAACTCTGCTCCTCCTTCATATCCAGTAAATTTTATTCTCTTTGCATCTTTGTTGTCTCTTTTAATTTTATTAAAAACAATTTGCAAGTAATCTTTTTCTTCAGGAAGCAATTGACTGTCAGTTGTTTTATGACCTTTATAAGCTATTACTATATCCTCACCTTTTTTAAAAGCCACTACTCTAAATCCTGTATCATCTAGATTGAGTTCTTCTGTTATTAATACAGAAGAATTTTTAAGTATCTCTTCTAATTCATCTACAAACTTATCCTCTTCTTTCAAATCCATATAAGCTTTACCACCGATTTTACCTAACTCTTGACATACCTTCTTTAAATCATCTCTCGAAAGATACCCCAAGGTAAGCAATTGTAAAATAATATTATCATCTAGCTCTTTAGCTAAGCCTTTTAAAGCTTTTTGACTAACCTCTTTCACTATCTTATCACTCAAGTCTATTGAACTCTTAGCCAAATCACCCCAATTAAGCGCTATATCTAATACCCCATCAAATACCTTATACCCAATTTCCACCCTTCTCTGTAGTTTTTCAACATCTTCAAGTTCTTGGCGTGTTGGATATAGCTTTGGTTTGTTATTAGAATTTAAGTTTAACTTCTTTTGAATTCTGTCATATGTATCATCTAAATAATCTGTAACTACCTTATAGTTATCAGCAGCATAGATAACCTCCCAATCCTGCATGAATCTAGCTTCCTCAAGTCCTTCGTCTTCCCACTTTTCCAGGTATTCCATAGCTATTCCTGCGTTTTGGCGTAGCTCTACTATTCCTTCTTCTTTTTTGTAGTTTCCTTCTTCATCTAAACCACCGTATTTGTATTCTATTACTTCTCCATATTCATCTGTTTCAACAAATAATTCAGGTTTTAGAAGGTCATTTAAAAAGAGATTGTTCTTCCTTTTTCCCGTCGTTTGATTATATAATTCAACAAACTGCCATTCTAAATTTGTTAAGTTATTAAAAGTTAATGCTTCTTTATGAGATATTGAACTTTTTACTCCACTATTTGTAGTCACTCTATTTTCGCCTCCTTAATCAACATAAATATATTCAAACTCACTTTCTATTACAATTTCATTTACATCATTATATTCTTTTTCCTCTAATATACCTTTTTTTAAAGCTGTCTTATATTTTTCATTTGCTATTTTAGGAGAATATAAATAAAAAGAAGCTTGTGCATTATTTTTATTTATTTCTTTATATGTCAATTCACTCTTCCGTATCTTCTTCATATTTGCTAACAACTCTTCTTTACTCATCTTATCTACCTCTTTTTGTAACACTTTTGACATTTCTTTTCGCAATTCCATTGGTGGTAAATACACTGTTTCACCATCTACTTCTTTTTCTACCTTATCAGAGAAGTAAACTTCACTACTATATTCTCTAAAACTTGGTGCTAAAACCCTTTCATCTATAAATATTACTCCTAACTCTAAGTACTTAAATAAACCTTCATCCTTTAAATACTGAACAAAATTAAATATCTGTTTTCTTCTCTTTTCCTTCTCTTTCTTATCCTCTATCCGATTAAATATATATACATATAACTCTAACTCTATCCTTCTCTTTTCAGGATGAGCTTTTAATTCTTCCATAGCTTTTAAAAAACTAGGTTCTTTATACCAGGCATAAAATCCCGTGCTCTGTCTTTTCTTATACTTAACATCTGTTTTTAATAACACTCTTTCTCCAAATATTTTTTTTGCTTTAGGTAGCAAATATTTTTCTGCTCCCAAGTTTATTTGAATTAATCCATAATTATCTCCAGGTTTCTCTAATCTCCCAAAAGCACGCTTATCAATACTTGCACTACCATAATAATACCTATCTCCCTCTTTATGCGTGCCAATTATTGATTTAGGATATATTCGTGCGACATACTCAGTTATTCCATCATCATTTCTCGTCCCTATCCTATCTACTACAAACTCTTCTCCATACTTTTTATAAAGATAATCTTTTATCTTTGCTCTTACCTTTTCAACATCATGACCACCTGTACAAGCTGTTAGAATAATACTTAAGATAACTATTACTAATAAAAGTATCACCTTCTTGTATCTTTTCATTTTCTTCACCTCTTTGTTTTAGTTTAAAATCTTAATACAACCACAAAATTTATAGCTCTATCAAGACTTCAAACTGTGAAGGGTTTTAAAGATTTTAATGTTTTTAACTATCAATTATCCATAGTCTGTGTCTTGTCTGAGTAAGTCTGTGTCTAATTATTTTTTAAGGTTTATAGATTTTAATGTCTTAAGGTCTTAACTGTCAACTGTCAATTGTCAACTGTCAACTATTATTATCTTAGATGAAGAATAAATAGAAGCTAAAGCACAACGTT
This sequence comes from Candidatus Frackibacter sp. WG13, assembly GCF_900114655.1. GTDB lineage: Bacteria > Bacillota > Halanaerobiia > Halobacteroidales > Acetohalobiaceae > Frackibacter. The sequence goes on along the minus strand of NZ_FOTT01000003.1, from coordinate 74,199 downwards.
TTTCACTTAACTCCAATATTTCATCTAATTGAAATAACTTATCACCTGTAGTTATCTTCTCTAAAGTTTTATTAACATCAGGTAATATATCGTCTGCATAAGAAGTCTTTTTAATTCCTAACACTTCGTCAGCAAATTTAATTTCTACCGCTATAGGTAGCAGGGTTGCTGCTATATCGACTCCCTTAGTTATTATTTCTAAAGTTGTCATTGCCTTCTTTTTATCATCTAATTCTCCTCTGCTTGAATATGGCCTCTCAGCTGGATTAGGCTCCTCCCCATATTTAGCTGCATATAAATCATCAAAAAAATCTGCTATTATCTTATAATTATCTGCGGCATAGATTACTTCCCAATCTCCTAAAAAGCTACCTTCGTCAGTACCTTCTTTCTCACTTGTATCCTGCCATCTTTGCCATTTCTCTAAATACTCCATTGCTATTCCAGCGTGTTTGCGTAACTCAGCTTTGCCTTTTTCTCTATCTTCATCTGTAAGATTAATATTCTTTCCAGTTTTACCCTTGAGGTACGGATAAAAATATGAATCACTATCAGCATCATATCTTACAAATAATTCTGGATTTAATAGGTCATTTAGTTGAGTTGACCTCTTCTTTTCATCATCACTATCACCAGATGTTAATCCTACAAATTCCCATTCTAAATTTGTTAAATTACTGAATGTCAATAACTCTTTATGTGTTATTACTGAATTGTTTTCAGCTGTACTCATCTCTTCCCCTCCTTAATTTATATAAATATATTTCTTATATTTAATCAATTCTACATCGCTTATTTTATCATATGTTCTTTCTCTATCCTTTTTTGTTATTGAAGAACTATATTTTTCTTCTAATATTCCTATAGAATATATCCAACATTGATATTGACCATTATATTCTCTTATCCCATCATAAGTTAAATCTTCTTTATTTATCTTTCTCATACTAACCAACAACTCTTTTTCACTCATCTTGTCTAGTTCTTCTTGCAATACTTTTGACATCTCTCTTCTTAATTTCATTGGAGGCATATATATTTCCTCACCTTCTACTTCTACTACTACTTCATCTGACCTATATATTTTACTCCTAAATTTATCATAACTAGGTGCTAAAACTCTTTCATCAATAAATATTACTCCTAATTCTAAATACTCAAACAACCCTTCATCTTTTAAATACTGCACAAAATCAAATATCTGCTGCCGTCTTTTTTCTTTCTCTTTTTTATCATCTATTCGATTAAAGATATAAACCTGAAGGTTTAATTCAATTCTATTATCCTTAGGATTATTTTTTGTTTTATTCAACATCTTTTCAAAGTTGGATTCTAATCGCCATCCAAAAAAATCCTCACTCTCTCTTTTTTTATACTTAACATCCGTCTTTAGCAATACTCTTTTCCCAAATATCTCTTTTGTTTTAGGTAATAAATATTCTTCTGATCCTATATTCATTTGAACTATCGAATAACCATCTCCAACTCCACCTAATCTATCAAAAGATTTTTTGCTTACAGAGGCCGTTGAATAATAATACTCGTCCCGTTCTTTATTGGTTCCAATAATTGATTTAGGATAGATTCTTGCTTGATAAAATTCTTGACCCCGACTACTTCTTATTCCTATTCTATCCACTACAAATTCTTTACCATATTCTTTATAAAGGTGCTCCTTTATTTTTCTTCTTACCTTCCCAACATCAGTACCATCACTTAACGACTTAATATACATAAATGCTGGTGGTAATGAAATTATAATCAATGCTATTATTAACCCAGTCAACCAACTATTTTTCTTCTTATTTCCCATTTTTATTATCTCTCCTCGCTTATGTTATTCATCATTATCGTCAGAATTAATAGCTCAAAATCTCAATACAACTACAAAGATTTGTAATTCTATTAAGATTTCAAACTTTAATTCAAAGTTTAATGCTCTTAATTGTTAATTGTCATTAGTCTGTGTCCCGTCTGAGTAAGTCTGTGTCTAATCGCTTTGAGGTTTTAATGGTCTTAACTGTCAACTATCAACTGTCAACTATATTAACCCTTCCCAAACTATATAATTCTACTAAACTCCCAAACCACCTTCCTAAAAATGCCATATGATAAATAAAAAGGAGCAATCTCTAAATTGCCCCTTTCAACTTGCCTCTTCAGTTTTAGCCTACAGCATATCCACCTTCAATAGCAACTAAGTCATTCTTATCCTTCTTCTGCTTGAGGAATAACTCAAAAGTACCAATTCCCTCAGTATGGCCAAAATCTTCTTCATAATCTACTATAAATGCGTTTGGCAAATCTACTTTTCTTACTACTTGATCTCCTGCAATTACTTCCAAAGTAGCCTTTCTGTAGGCATCTGCCTTTTCAGCACTTACCAAAGACCATGTCGCAAGCCTTTTTGTATCATCTGGTTTGCCATCTACAGGTGTTATAATCTTTCCAGAAACTCTCAATTCTGTTCCAATATCTGTAGCTTTCGCATTAGAAGCATCTGGAGAATCTGACTTGTAAGATGCGGTCGTAATATTATCCTTTCCTAACTTAATAGTTCCACTTTGCCCTTCAATCGTTAATCTAAATCCCATAATTACCATCCCCCTATATAATATAAGTTATCTATATTAACACATCATCATATATGTATTAATATCTAAATAATTTGTCTTCTAATTAACTAGCAGTTGCACTAGTACTCTTAGTAATATTGACTTCTAAATTCTTAACATTGCCATTAAACGCAAGATCTAATTGACAAGTATTACTTTCCAAGTCAATATTATAAGTAATATCATCACCATCTTGTAATATAGAATTAATATAACCTTTACTATCAAGCCATTTGCTCTTTTGGCTATTTGGATTATTGCTAAAGAATTTAACGATCTTATCTTGTTTGAAATCACTAGTCTTAAAACGTAAAATTCTCTCTATATAAGTGCTAACTAAAGTCTTATAGATTGAATCGAATCCTTCCTCTGTAACTTCTAGACTCCTTGCTTTATAAACAGTAATCCTCTTAACAGTATTACCATCTAATTGTGCATTCTCAGAAGCAAATACAAAACCAAAATTATTTCTATTGATTGAATCTTTTATTGCATTAGTAAAGCCTGTTATCTCTTTAGCTAATGTTGTTGTTACCTTTAAATTATTATCTCCACTTTCTATGTCAAATCTAACCCCTGGATAAGAATTATCTACTCTTTTAAATCTTTCATTTAAATAATCCGAACATTGATAAGCTGCTACTAAACCTGCTGCTACATAGGAAGCATCTATATATACCCCTTCTAACCATAATTTTAAAATATCTTCCTCTTCTTTAGATAGAGTAGCCCCATCATCAAGGGCAACCATCTTCTTATCTAAAACTACTCCAGACTTATTCTTAGGTATCACTGTGAAATTCGGCAAACAAGGAATTGCATACTCACTATATTCTTGGCGAGTTAACATCTCCGTCTTATCTATATACTTTGCTACCCCTTTAGTTGCCATATCATTAAAGGTAGTCTCTTCAGTTGCTTGGAAGTTAAAGAATGTCTGAATCTTATAATCCTTTACTACATCAAGTATAGCAGTTAAAGACTCTACAGTCTTACCTTTCTGTTTATTACTCTTATCTGTTCCTTTAAAACGAATTCTTCGGGTCTTTACTTTATCTGATGACTCTAGTTCTATCCCTGGTACTATTCCAAACCAGATAGTCTCTGAAAAGTTATTCTTCTTATTGACTGTATTTAAAAATGTTTCTAACCGCGGTTTATTATTAGCTTTTACTAGCATATCTACTTTACAGTTGCTAACTAATAATTGGGGCTTCATACCTCTACCTTCAGTCTCATACTGCTCAAAGAACATCTTAACCCCAAGTAACTTCTCGATTAAAGGTTTAGCTGCTTGTACAAAGTCATCCTTAGACTGCTTATAAAATTCAAGATAATTATTATAATTTTGAACCTCTTTTTCTACATCTATATCAGTAGTTGGCGTAGATATAGGTGCAAAAGTCCTAACTACTAAGTCCTTTACATAAGGAGTAGGATTCTCAGTTATCTCTTCATAATCCTCTTCAAATACTTCAACTAAAGCATTATTGTTCTCTTCATTCTGTTCTACTAAAGCAGTCTCTTCTTCTTTTGGTGCTTCTAATATCTTAAGTTCTCCTTGCTTATCCATGGTAAGAATTCCCGCCTCTATTGCTTCAGCTTCAGCACCATCTTGACTATCTCCTAATAGCAACCTGGTTTTAATATCCTCAATTGCTAAAGGTAACATACCTAATACATTATTATAGTTATGACTTGCTTCCTCAAACTTTATATTTAACTTATCCCCTAATTCTAACTTACTTGGATCTTCATCATCAAGTTCTTCGTATTTTCCATATAAATAGTTAATCTCTTTTCTTACTTGTTTTATATCCTCCATTACTTTCTTAGGGGAAATCATATCGAGAATATTTTCGAATTTAAAGTCTACATTCTTTGTTCCTTGACTCTTTTTAGTATCAATTAATGTAAATAACATCTTTAGAAAATCATTATTTTGGTTTAATTTTATCTCACTTACACAATTCTCTGGTATTCCCTCTGGTCTCTTGGCAGTATATGCAACCTGTTGATTAGCTGCATTATAATATGAATAGATCGTTGGACTGAACTTCTTTAAAAACTCTTCAAAACTCTCTACCAACAGATGATCATTGATCTCATTTATTTTATCGTCATCTAAACTCTCTATCCCTTTCACATCACCTACTAAAGTAATTAAGTCTAATTTTTCTGGATTTACTTCCTCAAAAAGTAAAGTCCTATTAGTTTGATTAATAATAGCTAAATCTCCCCTTTCTAAATTTTGAAATCATCATAACCTCTTTTCTTAGTTATAGATCTCCTTCTCCCTTGGTATAAAGTTTATTTAATAGAATTTTTAATATTTTATGTATATTTATGGATATAAAATAACTCAAGATATATTATAATATAATTTGGCTTATTAATCAAGAGGTTATCCTCATTTTTACTGATTAAAAATTTAAAAAAGCGCCTATCACTTGAAAACAAGTGATAGGCGCCTAGTAATTATTTTAAGTTTTAGGATTACTTAGACTATAAATAAAATCTGTAACCTTAGTAACAAATTCTTCTTTTTCATCTTTAATTAAATCTAGATTATCTTCTATCTTTTCAATGATTGCACTGCCAACAATAACTCCATCAGCAAACTTATTAATTACTAATACATGTGCTGGTTTTGAAACCCCGAAACCAACTGCCACTGGAGTTGTAGTCAATTTTTTAAGCTTCTTCACCAATGTTTCAACCTCTTTAGAAACTTCTTCTCTAGCCCCGGTAGTTCCCGGCGTTGAAACTGCATAGATAAAGCCTGAAGAGTTTTCAGCTACACTCTTCATTCTTTCTTCAGTACTAGTTGAAGACATTAGTAAAATTATATCTAAACTCTCACTATATGCCCTTAACTCTTCATCTTCACCTAAAGGCAAATCAGGAATGATAACTCCATCAACACCGACCTCTTCACACTCAGTAGCAAACTCTTCAAGCCCATAGTTATAAATGGAATTATAGTAACCCATCAATACCAATGGAATTTCACTCTTTGATCTTATTTTGGCTATTAAAGAAAAGATATCATTTAAATTAGTACCATGAGCTAGGCTTCGTCTACCAGCCTTTTGAATAGTAGGACCATCAGCTAATGGAGTGGCATAAGGAATCCCTAATTCAATAATGTCAGCACCTTTCTCCTCTGCTGCTAAGACTAACTCTTGGGTTAAATCTAAATTAGGGTCACCAGCCATTAAAAAAGGAATAAAAGCCTGCTCCCCTTTCGCTTGCAATTGATTAAAAGTAGAACTTATCCTACTCATTAAAGGTCAACTCCCAACCTATCGGCTACAGTATATACATCTTTATCTCCTCGACCGGAGAGATTGACAATAATAATTTCATCTTCATCTAACTTAGGCGCAAATTTCTTAACGTAAGCAATAGCATGTGAACTTTCTAGAGCAGGAATAATCCCTTCTACTTCTGAAAGTAATTTAAAAGCCTTTACAGCTTCTTCATCGGTCACTGCTTCATAATCAGCACGCCCTATATCTCTTAAGTGGCTGTGTTCAGGACCGATCCCTGGATAATCGAGTCCGGCAGAAATAGAATGCACCGGCATAATTTGACCATTATCATCCTGTAAAACATAGCTTTTAAAACCATGAATAATACCTTTACTTCCTTTAGTCAAGGTAGCAGCGTGCTTATCAGTATCTACACCTAAACCAGCTGCTTCTACTCCGATCATATTTACCTCTTTATCTTCAATGAATGGATAAAAGAGTCCAATAGCATTACTACCACCACCAACACAAGCTACTAAATGATCCGGCAACCTTCCTTCCGCTTCAAGAATCTGTTCTCGAGCTTCTTGACCAATTACCGACTGGAAGTCACGCACCATCGTTGGATAAGGATGAGGTCCAACTGCTGAGCCTAGTAGATAAAAAGTATCATCAACATTCTCTACCCAATTTCTAATAGCAGCATCGACAGCATCACTTAAAGTAGCTGTTCCTTCAGTTACAGGAGTCACTTCTGCTCCCAATAGCTTCATTCGGAAAACATTTAAAGCCTGACGCTCAACATCTTCTGCTCCCATAAATATTTCACATTCCATGCCAAACATAGCTGCCACTGTAGACGTAGCTACACCATGTTGTCCTGCTCCAGTCTCAGCTATAATTCTCTCTTTACCCATTCTCTGTGCCAGTAAGATCTGTCCTAAGGTATTATTAATCTTATGCGCACCCATATGATTAAGATCTTCTCGCTTAAGATAAATCTTTGCTCCACCTAACTTATTAGTTAGCCTTTCAGCATAATAGAGTGGATTTGCTCGCCCTACATATTGCTCTAAATAATACTCAAACTCTTCTATAAACTCTGGATCATCTTTATACTTATCATAAGCCTCCTCTAACTCTTCTAAAGCTGGAATTAATAGTTCTGGAACGTACTTCCCACCAAATTCACCGAAATGTCCTTTCTTATTAGTCATAATTTTTCCTCCTTATTCTCTTAATTAATCCCTTTAATTTATTATGATCTTTTATACCTGCTACTTTTTCTACTCCACTACTAACATCTACTCCATAAGGATGAACCTGATTAATTGCTTCTGTAATATTTGCAGGTTCTAAGCCTCCAGCTAAGATAATAGGTCCTAATTCTTTAGCCTGCACAGCTAATTGCCAATTAAAAGTCTCTCCTGTTCCTCCTAATTGTCCAGCAATATAAGTGTCTAGTAAATAGGCATTTACTTCATATCTTTTCAACTTTACTAAATCTAACTCTTCCTTTACTCTAAAAGCCTTAATCACCTTCATATGCTTAAACTGCCTACAATACTCTGGATCTTCTTCCCCATGCAGTTGAAGTGTATCTAAACTACAATCCTTAGCAATTTTTAGCACCTTCTTACTATCTTCATTAACAAAGACACCTGTATAATTAACAAAGGGGGGTAACTCTCTAACTATTCTCCTTACCTGCGTTACATTAACCTGTCTTGGACTATCAGCAAAGATAAAACCAAGGCTATCTACTCCTAAACTAACTGCATACTTAGCATCTTCTAAGTTAGTAATTCCACAAATCTTAATTCTAGTCATCCCACTCACTGCTCATTCCCATTAATTCGTTAATCTTTCCTTCTAAATTATTACTCCTCATGATTGCTTCCCCAATTAAAACTCCATCTACGCCAGCTTTAGTCAAGATTTCAATATCTTTCCTAGTTGAAATCCCGCTTTCACTAACTATGATTTTATCCTTGGGCAAGAATGTCTTGAGCTTTAAAGTCTGCTTTAAATCAGTATTAAAAGTCTTTAGATCACGATTATTGACCCCTATGATCTCTGCCCCCGCATCTTGAGCAACCCCAAGTTCTTCGGTAGTATGCACTTCTACTAAAGCATCTAAGCCTAATTCTTTAGTTAATGCTAATAGTTCTACTAACTCTCCTTTAGATAAAATATTAACTATTAAGAGCACTGCATCGGCTCCATAAGCTTGTGCTTCATAGATCTGATAAGGGTCAATAATAAATTCTTTTCGTAATAAAGGTAAGTCTGTCACTTCCCTCACCGAACGTAAATACTCTAAACTTCCCTGAAAGAAGCGTTCATCAGTTAATACTGAAATAGCTGCCACATTCTGTTGAGTATATACCTTAGCAACCTCAACTGGATTAAAGTTTTCTCTAATTAATCCTTTCGAAGGCGAGGCCTTCTTAATTTCAGCAATTAAACCTATCTTTTCTTTGAGCAAAGACCTTTTAAAATCCTGAATCTCATCTAATGGCCTTAACTGCTTAGTTAACTCCTTTAAACTTACTTCTTCTTTTCGTTTTTTAACTTCTTCTCTTGTATTCTTAACTATTCTCTCTAAGAACATTTATAACCACTCTTTTGCTCGTTATATACTTTCTTTGTATAGGAAATTAATTCCTCTAATTTTTCCAATGCTTTTCCTGAATCAATAATTTTAGCTGCTAATTCGACACCCTCTTCTAAATTATCAACTTGGTCTGCTATTAAAAGACCAGCCGCACTATTTAATAAAATTATATCTCGCGTTGGTCCAGATTCACCTTTTAATATCTCAAGAGTTATTTCTGCATTATCTTGGACGGTACCACCTTTAATTGCTTCTAATTCTGCTACTGATAAGCCAAAGTCATTAGGGTGAATCGTAAGTTCTTCTACCTTGCCATCGCACAAATAACTGACTTTAGTCTCTCCTAGTATCGAAATTTCATCTAGCCCACCAGCTCCATGAACTACAAATGCCTTTTCTACACCTAGATTTCCAAGGACTCGAGCTAAAACTGATGTCAATTCTGGATCATACACCCCTAATACTTGCCGTTTTGCTCGCGCAGGATTAGTCAACGGACCTAGAATATTGAAGACTGTTCTAATTCCAAGCTCCTTCCTTGGCCCAATTGCATGTTTCATCGCTTTATGAAACTTAGGAGCATATAGAAAGCCAATACCAATCTCATCTACGGCCTTAGCCACCTCTTGCGAGCTTAATTCTAAATTAACACCCAAGGCTTCTAAAACATCAGCGCTACCGCTCCGACTAGATACTGAACGATTCCCATGCTTAGCTACTGGAACCCCCGCTCCAGCAATCACTAAAGCAGTCGTCGTAGAAATATTAAACGTACCAACTCCATCACCACCAGTACCACATGTATCTACAACTATTGGTTCTTTTGGCTTAACCTCAGTTGCCTTATCACGCATCACCTGGGCACAGCCAGTTATCTCTTCTACCGTCTCACCTTTCATGCGTAACGCAGTAATAAAGCCAGCAATCTGGGCCTTAGTTGCTTTACCGCTCATAATTAGATTCATTGCTTCGGCTGCTTGTTTGATACTTAAGTTCTTACCCTCCATTAGCTGATTAATAAATTCCTTCATTATTCTCATCTCCTCTCATCTAATTAACCTTTACTTTACTCAACTTTACTCTCAACTAGCTAATTCAATCGCCTTTAATAAAGCCTGCGCCTTATTCAAGGTCTCTTGATACTCGGCTGCTGGGTCGGAATCAAATACAATTCCAGCTCCTGCTTGCACATAAACTTTATCTTCTTTGAATAACATAGTTCTAATCGTAATACAGCTATCGAGATTACCATTAAAACTGAAGTAACCGATGGCACCAGCATATGGCCCCCGTTTAGTCGGTTCTAACTCGCTTATGATCTCCATTGCCCTAATTTTAGGAGCACCAGAGACTGTTCCAGCAGGAAAGCAAGAACGAAGCGCATCAAACCCACTTTGATCATCTCGTAATTCCCCATTTACATTAGATACTAAGTGCATAACATGTGAATACTCTTCTACTTCCATAAATTCATCCACTTCTACAGTACCATATTTACTGATTCTCCCAACATCATTTCTGCCTAAATCGACTAACATCGTGTGTTCAGCTCGTTCCTTCTTGTCATTTAACATTTCTTCTGCTAATTCCTTATCTTCATCTTCTGTCGCTCCTCGAGGTCTCGTCCCGGCAATCGGTCGATTCTCTACGACTCCATCCTCGACTCGAACTAACATTTCTGGTGATGCTCCCACCAACTGTAGCTCTTTAAAATTAAGATAATACATATAAGGCGATGGATTAATCCGTCGTAATACCCGATAGACTTCAAAAGGTTGAACTGTTATCTCTGCCTCTAATCTTTGTGAAAGAACGACTTGAAAGATATCCCCTGCCCTGATATACTCTTTAGCCTGCTTTACTTTATGCATAAATTCTTCTTGATTCATATTAGACTTAAATTCAATATTTTCTGGCTGCTTATTATTAGCTAACGCAAACGAGCTTTTAGAATCAACTTTAAGCCTTTTTCTAATCTTATTAATCTTATTGATTGCTTGCTGATAAGCTTCCTCTGGATTATCTTCCACCAAAGTATTAGCCACTATCTTGATCTTATGCTTGACATGGTCAAAGATTAAGATAGTATCAGTCAAGATGAATAGACTATTTGGAATATCTAATCCTGATGAAGCCATTAATTCTATTTCTTCAAATGAAGTAACTAGGTCATAACCTAAATATCCAACCGCCCCACCATAAAATCTTGGTAAATCAGCAAGTTCCATTGGTTGATACTTAGCCAGGATATCTTCTAACTCTTTTAATGGATGGTCAGTATTATACTCTTCAATACTTCCATTCTTCTCAATAGTCACCACTCCATCTTGATAACTAAAAGTCAAGAATGGCTTACCACCAATAAAAGAGTAACGTCCTACCTTCTGACCTCCTTCTACACTCTCGAGCAAATAAGAGTATTCAGTATCTCCTAACTTCTTAAATGCCGACACCGGAGTCTCCATATCAGCTACTACCTCACAATAGACCGGAATTAAATTTCCTTCCTCAGCTTTAGTTATGAATTCTTCCTTTTTAGGATAATACATCTCCAACTTCCTTCCTAAAGCTTTCTGATACGCCATCAGCTTCTGCAACGACCTTTGCTGTAGTAAATAGTTGTTCTTTGCTTTCAACAGCACAAGGTCCTGCCATAATCACCGGCTTACTATCACCAATTTTAACTCTGTCAATCTGAATTATACTCTTCTCTAACTCCTTGTTACGCCCTACCAAAGGATATAACTCTCTAGCAGGTTGACTCATCTCATCTCAACTCCTCTCTAATCTCAAACTACTTATATTAACTGTTAGCAATTATCTTTGTGCTTCTTAGCACTCCTTGCCGCTAACTTCTAATCGAATTAATTTACCACCTCCATACCAGAAAAAGCCAGGCTCAATTGAGCCTGGCTTATATTCGTTGGTTCATAGATTAATCATCATCTTTAATATGAATAGATGCACTAATTCACCTCTGAATATAGATAATTAACCATGTCTATAAATTCTAAATTAGACATAATATACCTATGACAGAATCATACTAAAGAATTCTCTTCCTAATCTAATCTCAACTCAACTAAACTCAACTAAACTCAACTAAACTCAACTCATCTCTTAATATTTAATTGTCTATACTCAACTCTTCCCAACTCTCATCTTTTGACTAAACTAGCAACTAATCAATTTATCAAATTAACCGTCAGACTCCACTTCGCCATGTTCAGTAATAATCTTTGCTTTACCTCTAATCTTAATTGCCGAAGTATGCTCTGTAAATTGAGCTAACATTACTTCTCCCTCATCTAACTTTTCAGTATGATGAAATTTAGTATTCTTACCACGAGTTAAACCGATAATTGTAACCCCGTCTTCTAAAGCTTTAATTACTACGTAGTCTTCATCTATGCGCGTTTCCATTATCAATCCCCTTTCTGGGTCAATGTCTATATATAAGTACTAAAACCTGTTACACTCATGATAATATACTTTCTTTTTATTGTCAAGCAAAACTTTAGAAATGGCTAACCCCTGTGCTTAAAAGAGTAATTACTACACCAGCAATTAGAACACCTGTAATAATTGCTGGAAAAGCAGACCTAAATCTAATTTTAAAGATAGTAGCTGCTACAGATGCTGTCCAAGCTCCAGTTGTCGGTAAGGGAATAGCTGTAAATAAAATTAAACCAATAGCTCCATATTTATCTACTTTGTCACTTTTACGCCTAGTTCTAGCGTATAACCAAGAAAAAAATCTATCGAATAATTCTATCCTCCTTAAATATTTAGTTACTGGGTCTAATAAAAATAATAAAGGTATAACCGGAACTGCATTCCCAATAACACTCAGAACAAATGCTTTAGTTGGACTCAACCCCCATGAGATTGCCAACGGAATAGAAGCTCTCAGCTCGGTTACTGGTAGCATGGCAGCAATAAAAACAGCAAACTCTTTAGACACTAACTCTTTTAAAGTAATAAATAATTCTTCCAAATTCTTAACCTCCACTTAATTATACTCTTATTCTATTCGCTTAATATTATCTATATAGATAGTATTCTATATATTTTTTTCCTTACCTTTTTTAGTATTAAAAGAATCTAAAAGAGGAAGCTAAAAGCTTCCTCTTTAAAGTAATTAACTCTATTCATTATTCTCTTGGTTATCATCTCCATTATTTTTTGTATCCTCACCTTGTGTAGTTCCATTAGTTAAAAATTCATATGATTTTTCTAATAAATCTTTAGCGTACTTAGGATTATGAACACCATAGCTGCCATCTCCTTTTACTAGCTTCCAGTTATAGGCAGCAACATATGCTTCATGTGGGATATCCTTAATTTCTTCCCCATTTTCATCTTTAAATAAAAACCCTCCGTGATATGAATCAATTTCAGCAGCACCAGTGGCTTCTAAAACTGCTTTCTTTAATTTTTCTAATCTTTCTTTCGTCTCATCTTGATATCCATTTAAGTTAAATGTGTCAATATCAGAATGGCACTTGCTACATACCTGCTCAATAGCTTCCTCTTCCATTACAAAAGTATGTTGTTCATATCCTTCTTCAGCTTCTATCATATGACAGCTTGCACATGTATTGTCTAGACCGGGATGTCCAGATGAAGTGCTATATTCCTCTCTAGGTATTTCCATACCACCTTTCCCAGTAAGCAATGCAGCTGCCATACTATAGTGAGGATAAGTAAACTTCTCTAATTGGTTGGCTTTTGAATCCTCAAATAGCTCTGATGGATTCCTTCTACCATTATGACACGCCATACAAACAGCACCTCTTCCAGCTTCATATGGCTCATCTAAAAATGGCAACTCAACTTCACCATTTTTAATTAATTCTGCACCTACATCGCTATGACATGCTTGACAATCAATCCCTGTAACATGCTCTGCCTTAAACTCTTCTTTATTTTGGGCATTAAATCCATTTCCATCATGACAATTAGAACATGGCTTTCCTCTTTCGGCTACATCGACGATAGCATACTGATGACCAGATTCTTTCCAGTCTTCAGAGATTAATCTGACTTTTGTTAAGTCACCTAGTTCTTCATCTTCTTGAACTTGTTGCTTTTGTTGCTCAGCAGCATTATTATTTGTATTATCTTCAGCTGCATTATTATCATTAGCATTTTGATTTCCAGCACATGCTGCTAAAGATAATACCATGATTAAGGTTAATACGATTAATAAAAACTTTTTCATGAATTCCACCCCTATGTAATGTAATTTTGTAAAATAAATCTACATTACTTATTATAAATCAAATCTAATATATTATTAGCTTCTAAGCTATTTTTTAATTAATACAGTGAAAAAGACTCCACAATAATATATGGAGGCACAAATCATTCAAGCTCATCTTTATACTTTTTTTCTAATAATTTAAGTAGTTTCTTTTCTTTTTTATAATCTTTAATTGGCTGTGCTGGAGAACCAATAACTGTTAATCCAGACTTTACTTCCCTACCAAACGGAACTACTGCTCCTGAACCAATAGTTACCCCATGCTCTATTCTAGCTGTGTGTACTATCGCATTAGAACCAACCATTACGTTCTTCCCTACTTTACCTCCTACTATGGCTCCACTACCAATAAAAGTTCCATTATCAATCACTGTAGAAATTACTCTTCTATCAGCATCATCTTCTATAGTTGCTCTCTTACGTCCTACATTAAAAATTCTAGCCAAAGGTCCAATCCTAATCTTATTCTTAATAGTTATATTACTCTCTAAGTTAGCTGCTGTACCAATCGATACATTATCACCTATCTTTACATCACTTCTAATCGTGACATTCTCTTCAATATTAACATTATCTCCGATTTGAACATTATCTCCAATAATAGCCCCGGTTCCAATATGACAGTTATCACCTATAGTAGTACCGGTCCTAATAATGACACCTGTACCAACGAAGGTATTCTGTCCTATCGTTACATCTTCATGCAAAATTGCATTTCCTACTACTCTACTACCTTTATCAAGAAAAACTCCATCATAAAGTTCTGCCAATGAACTAACACTTGCTCCATCCAACAAAGTTACTTTCCGAATCTCTCTTTCGCTTTTCTGATCTTTAAATTCTGCTACAGGTAGAATTGTTATTATCGGATCAATACATACTTCTTTAATCAATTCTAATGTCTTATTTAACATATCTCTCTTAACTACAACTGCAAATTCAACTTTACGACCTTCTGGCCCTTTAATGACCTTAACGGAATAATGTAAATCAAATTCTAAAAATCTTTCTCTTAATCTATAACTTAAAGTTCCGCCAACTGTAGTTACAACCTTATAATAATCCGTTTGATATTTCTCCAAACCTTTCCCTCCAATCCGGCTATTAAATTTTAGATTATAATTTATGAAATATCTGCTTGTTCTTGATTGCGATGATGGTGAGCCAATCTAGCCGAAGCAGCAGAAGCAATCCCTGCTACAATATCATCTAAAAAAGTATTCACATTATCTTTGCTACTATCTAATTCTTCCATAATTCCTACTTTATTTTTGTCTAAATAGCCAAAACTAGTAATCCCAATTGTCCCATATATATTAGCAATAGTCATCGCTAAACTCTCATCAATCCCGTATAAAGGTTCATCAGTTTCAATAATACTAGATAAAGGTTCTTCAACAACCCCATCTTCTGTTAACTTATCTAAAGCGATACCGGTCAAAATTGTATACTGGACCTCTCTCTTTTCAAATACTTTTTCAACACTAATAATACATTCGTCTAAAGTCAAATCTGGATTATAAGGCACCTGTAAATCATAAGCAATCTTAGCAATATCTTTTATCTTTACACCTCTATCTTTTAATGACTTAATTACTATCTCTTTCATTAAATTCCCCTCCCTTTACTCTTTTTATTATTTAATATAATATATGTTTATTTAATCCAAAATGTAATCATCGATTCCATTAATTGCCTTTAATTTCTCTTCTAGTTCTTCACTGAATTGAACAGAAAACTTATCAGCTGTTGATAGCAGTACTTTCTCTTCTTCAAGATCAGCAACGATATATACTGACATATTCCCCGGGCAATTTTTCAGTATTTGTGCCATTTTTTTTAATTCTTCTATCTCTATCTCGCTTATCTTCAAATATAATCTTTTTTGTGGTGGCCCTTCTATCTTTTCTCCAATTACTTTTATTACTTGTTCATTTCGGTCTAATTTTCCCTTTACCAAGAGAAAGTCATTATGAACTAATAATTCTCCTGAGTTATTGTATAATTTAGGAAAGATAACTACTTCAATTTGACCAACCCTATCCTCTAATTGGACGAATGCCATCTTCTTACCATGCTTAGTAACAATCTGATTTAAGTCACTAATAATTCCGGCTATTACCACTTCTTCTCCATCATTTAAATCTTTAATCTGCAAAGTCGAGAGTGGCTCATATTTATCTAATAAAGACTGAAATTTATCAATTGGATGTCCAGATATATATAGCCCTAAGTATTCCCGTTCCATGGCTAATAACTCTTCTGAACTATATTCTTTAATATCTGGTAGTTCTAAAGTGTCATTAACAAATTGATCATCATCTAAAAAATCCATAAAAGATTGTTGTCCATTCTCTTTTTCTTTTTGAATTTGACGATATTGTTCATAGAGTTTATCTAAAGCCTTTAATAATTGAGAACGATACGCACCTAATGAATCAAAAGCTCCAGCTTTAATTAGACTTTCAATCACCCTTTGATTAACCTTGCCTAAGGAGACCTTCTCACAAAAATCAAAGATTGATTCAAAATCGCCTTCTTCCCTAGTATCAATTATCTCTTCAATCGCCTTCTGACCTACATTCTTAACAGCTTCCAAACCAAATCTAATCTTACCTTTGACTACTGTAAACCTGACTTCACTTTCGTTTACATCTGGAGGCAGAATATCAATTCCCATCCGCCTACACTCTTCAATGTAGCGAGCCACTTTATCACTATTTCCCATAACACTGCTCAACAATGCTGCCATAAATTCAACAGGATAATAATTCTTAAGATAAGCTGTTTGATAGGAAACTAAAGCGTAAGCAGCACTATGAGATTTATTAAAACCATATCCCCCAAAATACTCCATTAAATCAAATAGATCATTTGCTAGCTTTTCTGAATAGCCATTATCTAAAGCTCCACTAATAAATTTTTGTCGATGTTTCTTAAGCAATTCTGGTTTCTTCTTACCCATACCTCTTCTTAAAATATCTGCTTCGCCAAGGCTATAGCCTGCTATTTCATTAGCAATCTTCATTACTTGTTCTTGATAGACAATAACACCGTAAGTCTCTTTTAAAATCGGTTCTAAGTCTGGATGCAGATACTCTATTTCAGCTTCACCATGGCGGCGTTGAATGAAGTCATCTACCATCCCACTCCCTAATGGTCCTGGTCGTCCTAAGGCCAATAAGGCAATTAAATCTTCAAACTTTGTCGGTTGCAAATCAGTAATTAACCTCTGAAATAGATTAGACTCAATTTGAAAGAGCCCTTCAGTATTACCAGTTTGGAGCAATTCATAAGTCTTTTGCTCTTCTAAAGAAATATCACTTAAATCTAGCTCTATACCTTGAGTTCTTTGAACTATTTCTAAGGTATTGTTAATAACAGTTAATGTCCTTAACCCCAAGAAATCCATCTTTAACAAACCGATCTCTTCTAAATCATTCATTGGGTATTGAGTAGTAACTTCACCTTTATTCTGCTGTAAAGGAGTATAATCAGTCAATTCTTCTTTCGAGATTACTATTCCAGCAGCATGGGTTGAAGCATGACGAGGTAATCCTTCTAGTCGACGAGCATAATCGATTAATCGCTTAATTCTTCGCTCTTCTTCATAGATCGACTTTAATTCTGGCGAAGCTTCTAAAGCCTCATCTAAATTAGCTCCAAATGGAATCAGTTTAGCTATCTTATCTACATCTCCATACGGCAAATCTAAAACTCTACCTACATCTCTAATTACTGCTCTTGCTGCCATAGTCCCAAAAGTGATAATCTGTGCCACTTTCTCCTGACCATACTTTTCTGTTACATAATTAATAACTTCATCTCGTCGTTGATAACAGAAATCTATATCTATATCTGGCATACTAACCCGCTGAGGATTAAGAAATCTTTCAAAGATCAACCCATACTCTAGTGGATCTAAATCAGTAATTCCTAATACGTAGGAGACCAAGCTTCCGGCAGCACTTCCTCGCCCTGGCCCCACCATAATCCCTTCCTCACGAGCATACTTAATAAAATCCCAAACAATCAAAAAATATGCTGGATAACCCATCTCTTCGATAATTTCTAACTCGTAATCTAACCTTTCTCTAACCTCTTCAGTAATTTCGCCATATCTCTCTTCTGCTCCCGTCAAACATAAATTTCGCAGATAGGAAGATAAATCATGTTCAGCAGGAACTTCATAATGAGGTAAATAGATCTGGTCAAAATCTAAATCTACATTACATCGTTTAGCAATCTCTAAAGTACTCTTAATGGCCTGTGGAGCATCTGCAAAAACAGTCTCCATTTCATCTCCACTCTTTAAGTAAAACTGATCATTAGGAAACTTCATTCTATCTTCATCAGACAAATTCTTTCCAGTCTGAATACATAACAGTACATCATGCGCTTGAGCATCTTCTTCTTTTAAATAATGAACATCATTAGTTGCTACTACTGGTATATCTAATTCCTTACTTAGCTTTAACAATTCATGATTAACCATCTTCTCTTCACGTAGACCTTGATCCTGTAGTTCTAAATAGAAGTTATCCTTACCAAAAATATCTTGATAACTCTCAATCGTCGCTTTAACCTCTTCAATCTGTTCATTTAAGACCCCTTTAGCCACTTTGCCAGCTAAACAGCCGCTTAAACAGATTAGACCATCACTATATTCTGTTAATAACTCACGATCAACCCGGGGTTTATAATAAAACCCTTCTAAAAAGCCTAAGGAAACTAACTTTAATAAATTCTGATATCCTTGATTATTCTTAGCTAATAATACTAAGTGATGGGCCTTTTCATCCTTCTTCCCTTCACGGCTAAATCTACTTCGAGGAGCTACATAAACCTCCGAACCAAGAATCGGTTTAACACCTTGTTTCTTAGCCTCTTTATAAAATTCTATTGCTCCATACATATTACCATGATCTGTAATAGCTAAAGCTGGCATATCATAAGCAGCAGCTTGACTAACTAATTCTTCAATTCTAGCTGCTCCATCTAAAAGACTATACTCTGTATGAACATGTAGATGAACAAAATCAGTCACTGCCAGCCCTCCTCTATCCATAATTAAAGACTATTATTCCCAATTTAAGCCTATATAACATCAATATATATCAAATTTTGGCATTAACTTCTTCTCTTTTTGATATAACTCTATTAACCCCAATATATATAGTTATTCAAGCTAACCACCTAAAAATCCTGCTTAAAATTAATTGTCCTTATTTATACAAGATAACCAAGTTCTAAATATATTTTTATATAAATATATATTATTAACAATTTAAGCAGGTGATATTATGCAAAAGATAGTTGTTGTTTTCTTTACTTCCCTCGGTGTTCTATTGGGAGGAGCATTAATCGGAAGTATTGGGGGAACTTTAACCAAACAGTCTCCTATTAAAATTATGTTTGAATTAGCAGAAGATATCAAATTATGGGCAGTAGCTACTGCTATTGGTGGTACTTTTTCTAACTTAAGAGTCTTAGAAGGCGGTTTTATGGAAGGAAAATTATCCTTAGTAGTTAAACAACTAATAATTCTAATTGTTGCTTTTTTAGGTGCTCAATTAGGAATCTGGATTATTACTGTCTTAACTGGGGGCAAATAAGATATGAAGTTTAGATTTTTAAGTTTAACTAAAGCTGAATTAATGCAATTAATTGCTTCATTTATATTGGGATTCATTATGGGTGCTTTAATATTAAATTTAATTGTAGCCAACGAAATAGATAACTTAATATATAAAAATAGGGAATTAAACAGTAAAATCAAGAACCAAAATGAAGAATTGAAGAAGTTAGAAGAAAGCCTATCAAGTCGAAAGTGGAAGGTAGTACAAAAAATAAAGATTGTGGTTGAAACTGAAGAGAATAAACATATCAAACAAGAACTAGAATCAAAACTATATGAAATTTTAAATAGCATTATCGGTCGCCAAATGAATAAGATAGACGGTACTTTAATCAGTAATACAGTTGACGACCGAGTAATAATTATTGATGACACAAACTACCAAATAGATTTAATCTGGTTACTCCTACAGGAAGAAACTATCGTTAAAGTTAAAGCAACTAATATAAGTCAAAATTAAATTCAATCTAAACAATCAGCAATTCTATCTAAAGCTTCAGTTAAATCCTCTAATGAAGTAGCATAAGATAACCTCAAATAACCCGGAGCCCCAAATGCACTCCCAGGAACTACTGCCACCTTAGCTTCAGTTAATAAGAATTCGACTAATTTTTGGTCATCTATAATTTTAACCCCTTTAATCTTACTTCCAATTAGCTCCTTAACATTTACAAAAAGATAAAAAGCGCCTTGTGGCGTTCTAGCCGATAATCCGTTAATCCTATTTATTCTTTCGACAATGTAGTCTCTTCGTTCTTTAAAAGCTTCTAACATTTCCGCTACTGGTTCTTGGCTGCCTTCTAAGGCAGCTACGCTTGCTTTTTGGGCAACGGAATTAGGATTAGAGGTGCTATGACTCTGCAATTTAGACATAGCATCTACTATCTCTTCTTTAGCAGCTACATATCCAATCCTCCAACCAGTCATCGAATAAGCTTTAGAAACACCATTAACTAAAATGGTTAAATTGTTAACTTCTTGCCCAAAACTGGCTATACTTACTGGCTTCTGACCATAATGAATCTTTTCATAGATCTCATCAGCTATAATGTAAATATTATTCTCAACTGCTATTCTAGCAATCTCTTTCAGCTCTTCTTCAGTATATACCGCCCCAGTTGGATTAGACGGCGTATTTAAAATAAGAGCACATGTTTTATCTGTAATCTGTCCTTCTAAAGCTTCTGATTCTAATTTAAATCCATTAGTTTCATCAGTTTCTAAAATTATTGGTTCTCCACCGGCTAATTTAATCTGTTGTGGGTAACTCACCCAATAAGGAGCCGGTACAATAACTTCGTCACCATCATCACAGATAACCTGTAAAGTGTTATAAAGTGAATGTTTAGCACCAGAAGAAACTATAATTTCATCTAGCTTATACTCTACATCATTTTCTAACTTTAATTTTTTGATGATAGCTTCCTTTAATTCTTTAATTCCAGCTACAGGAGTGTAGTTAGTAAAGCCTTCTTCGATTGCTTTGATTGCTTCTGCTTTAATATGTTCTGGAGTGTCAAAGTCAGGTTCTCCAGCTCCTAAACCAATAATATCAATCCCTTCATTCTTCATTTCTTTTGCCTTAGAACTAATTGCTAAAGTTGGTGATTCATCTATTCCTTTGGCGCGCTCAGATAAATACATCTCTTTCCTCCCCTTAGACTAATTTCTAAATTTAAAATTCTCTTTCATCATTCAAAATAAAATTCCTTATTAAACAACAAATTTCCTGCTTAAAATTAAAAATAAATAAAATTTTATTTAAGAAACCTGATCCGCGTCTAAGTATAATGTTTCCTTCTTAAACTGAGCATCGTATAATTCCTTATAGACCCCATCTTCTTCTAGTAATTCTTTATGATTACCTACCTCTTTAATCTTGCCTTCTTTAATCACTACTATCTTATCAGCCTTTACTATTGTTGATAAGCGGTGAGCAATAACAAAAGTAGTACGATTTAAATAGAGGTTCTCTAATGCATTTTGAATCAAACTTTCTGATTCCGAATCTAAAGATGAAGTTGCTTCATCTAAGATTAATATTTTAGGGTCTTTTAATAAGGCCATTGCTATAGCCACTCGCTGTTTCTGCCCCCCAGAAAGCTTAATCCCTTTTTCGCCAATCTCTGTCTCATATCCATTAGGAAAATTAGTAATAAATTGATGAGCATTAGCAGCCTTCGCTGCTCTTTCTATCTCTTCTTGACTGGCCTCAGGACAGCCATAAATTAAGTTTTCTTTAATCGTGCCACTAAATAAAATCGGATCTTGTAAAACAATTCCCATCTGTTGTCGTAAAGAATCCAAAGTATAATCTTCAATATCTACTCCATCAATCTTAATTCTACCAGAATCAAGATTATAAAATCTGAGTAATAGATTAATGATACTCGTCTTTCCAGCACCGCTAGGCCCTACTAACGCTACCATCTCCCCAGGACTTACTTCTAAATTAATATTATGTAATACTTCCTCTTCCGATGCATAACTAAAACTTACATCTTCAAATATAATCTCTCCTTGACAGTCAATTAACTCAACAGCTCCACTTTTTTCTTTAACTTCTACCTCGGTGTCTAATACTTCAAAAATTCTTTCTAAACTAGACATACCTTGCTGAATAATGTTATTCAACATAGTTAATCTGATAATTGGTCTAAATAACATCTGAGTATAAGTTATAAAAGCAGCTAGCTCACCTACAGTCAAGTTCTGATTCATTACTTGCAGCCCACCATACCAGAGAATAATTAAAGTCGATGATCTAGAAGTAAAGTTAATACTTGTATCTAACCTAGCATATAAACTACCTCGTTTAATATTTAAACGTTTATTCTCAACCGCTTCTTTCATAAATTTATTTAGTTCGTGCTCTTCGTTAACAAAAGCCTTAACTATCTTCATCCCTGAAATTGCTTCTTGTAACACACCGCTCATATCAGCCATCTTCTGTTGAATATTCTTATTTACTTTTCTTAGCTTACGTCCAAATTTAGACGTTATAAATAGCATAATCGGAAATAAAGACATTGTAACCAAAGTTAGACGCCAGTTCATCACAAACAAAAAGATAATAACTCCAACTATCGTTAATGACTGCTGAATTAAACGCGAAGAACCAGCCACAATCATCCGCTGTAGATCTTTTACGTCATTAGTCACTCTAGAGGCTATCTTACCGGTTAGGTTCTGTTCATAATAAGATAGCGATAGATGCTGTAAATGACTATATAATCTCTTTCTAATCTCCAATAAAACCTTCTGTGAAATGACAAAAACCAACTTTACTCGATATAAAGTTAATAAGTTTCTAATTACCAGTAGAAAAAACGAACCAATAATAACCCAGTTTAAAAGTGAAAAATCCTTTTGAGGAATTAT
This sequence comes from Candidatus Frackibacter sp. WG13, assembly GCF_900114655.1. Taxonomy (GTDB): domain Bacteria; phylum Bacillota; class Halanaerobiia; order Halobacteroidales; family Acetohalobiaceae; genus Frackibacter. The sequence continues at coordinate 51,428 of NZ_FOTT01000003.1, read as the reverse complement.
TCTATCGATTACTAACCGAATCATCTGCGGAATAACAGTAGAGATAACTGCTACAAAGAACATCATAATAACAGCTATCGCTAACCCTTTCTTCTCTGGTTTAAGATACTCCTTAAAGAAGCGCTTAAAGATTTCCATTCTACCCCCCCCTATTTCTTTTGGGCCTTTATTCTTCGCTTCTTATTTAAAACTTTCTTTCTTAAACGAATATTGCTAGGAGTTATTTCTACATATTCATCATCAGCAATATACTCCAAAGCTTGTTCTAAACTCAATTTAGTAGGTGGAGTTAATTGAATTGCTTCATCGGCTGAGCCAGCACGAATATTGGTTAACTTCTTCTCTTTACAGATATTAATATCTAAATCATTTTCACGCGAGTGGGCCCCAATAATCATCCCTTGGTAAACTTTAGTTCCTACATCAACAAAGATAGTACCTCTTTCCTGAGCATTCCAAACTCCATACTTAGTTACTTCTCCTTCTCTATCTGCTACTAAAGAACCATGTTCCCTTTTAGGGATCTCTCCTTTATATGGAGCATAATGTGAAAAAGTATGGGTTAGGATCCCTTCTCCTTTAGTCAAAGTCAAAAAATCTGACCTAAAACCGATTAAACCTCGGGCTGGAATTTCAAATTCTAATCTAATCCTCCCCGCATTAAGATGAGTCATATTCTGCATTTCACCTTTTCGTTTCCCGATTTCCTCCATAATCGTTCCCATAAATTTCTCTGGAATATCAATTACTAAGTCTTCAAATGGTTCTAATTTTTTGTTATCTTCTTCCTTCATAATTACATCCGGTTTAGAAACTTGAAATTCATAACCTTCTCTACGCATAGTTTCAATTAAGATCGATAAGTGTAATCCTCCTCTACCAGAAACCTGCCAAGCATCAGCACTATCTGTCTCAGCTACATCTAAAGCAACATTACTTTCTAACTCTTTCAATAATCTCCTCCGTAAATGACGCGAAGTTAAATAATCTCCTTCTTGTCCAGCCAGTGGACTATCATTAGTAGTAAAAGCCATGGTGACCGTTGGCTTCTCTATCTCAATAAACGGCAAGGGCGTTGGTTTCTCTAAATCAGCAATCGTCTCTCCAATATTTATTTCTTCTAATCCAGCTATAGCAATTATATCTCCTACTTTAGCTTCTTCAACCTCTTTCTTATCTAATCCGTGATATTTATATAGATTACTCACCTTATCTTGAACTATACTTTCGTCAGGTTTACAAATCGCTATTTTTTCGCCATTCTTTATCTTCCCATGCATAACTCTACCTACCGCTAGCCTCCCTACATAATCATTATACTCAATTGTAGTTACTATCATCTGCAAAGGAGCATCTAACTTTCCTTTCGGCGCAGGAATCTCTTCTATTATCTTTTGAAATAAAGGATTTAAATTCTCATTCTTTAAATCTAAGTTTTCCTTAGCATATCCATCTAAAGCCGAAGTATAAATCACTGGAAATTCTAACTGTTCATCGGAAGCTTCTAATTCAATAAATAGATCTAATACCTCATCTACCACTTCATAAGCTCGCTCATCACTGCGGTCTATCTTATTAACTACCACTATTGGCTTTAAATCTAAAGCTAGCGCCTTTCTAAGAACAAATTTTGTCTGCGGCATAGGACCTTCAAAAGCATCTACTACTAAAAGAACACCGTCTACCATCTTAAGAATCCTTTCTACCTCTCCCCCAAAATCAGCATGACCAGGAGTATCGATTATATTAATCTTGACTCCGTCATATTCTATCGCAGTATTCTTCGATAAGATGGTAATGCCTCGTTCTTTTTCTAAATCATTAGAGTCCATTACTCTCTTTTCTAAATTCTTCTCTTTATGAAAAATCCCACTCTGTTTTAACATGCCATCGATCAAAGTCGTCTTACCGTGGTCAACATGAGCAATAATTGCTATATTTCTAATCTTTTCCCTCTTATCTAACTTAGTCAATAAATACATCTCCTTTTATTTATATACTACTTTCACATATTAATTAGCTCTAACTCACGATTTTTAAAAGTAGCTAACTTATTATATCCTATCTCTTTTAACATTTTCTTAGCTGTTACCAGTTTTTCTCCTACTCGTTCTGGTGAATGAGCATCTGAACTTAAGGTTACTGGTATATCTAATTCATAAGCTCTTTCTAATAATTGAATACTCGGATACATTTCATTAACCGGTTTATTAAGTCCATTAGTATTAATCTCAAGACAGAGGCCTTGATCTGCAATTGTTTGTAAAGCAAGTTCAGCATACTTCAATACATCTTCTTGCGGATGATGATCAAAGACTTTAATCAGATCTAGGTGTCCTATAATATCGAAGAGACCTGAACCGGCTGCTTGAGCGATATTTGAAAAGTATTTTGCATATAGTTGATCAATATTCCAATTATCATACTCATCAACATAATCTGGATGATCAAACATCCAATCATCAATATAATGAATTGAGCCAATAACATAGTCTAACTTAAATTGATTTAAAAAGTCAAATATTTCTCCTTCATGTAATGGTGTGTAATCCATCTCAATCCCTATTTTAAGTTCAACATCTGTAAATTCTTCATTAACAGCTTGAATATTATCAAACTTAAATGCTTTATGATAGCGATTATGATCAGCTATCCCTAATTCTTTTATCCCTTTCTCTTGAGCACTTTTAGCAAACTTTCTCAAGTTTTCTTTAGAATGATCAGCATCATCATGACCAATTGGGTGGGTATGGTAGTCGACTAACATTTCTATTCCTCCTAATCACTTTTATTATATTACTCAGAAATCAACTTTAATTTTATTTTTCTTTTACGAGGACCATCAAATTCACAAAAATAGATTCCTTGCCAAGTACCTAAAACTAAATTTCCTTCCTTAATGATTATCTGTTGACTACAGCCAACTAAGGTTGATTTAATATGAGCTGCAGAATTACCTTCTAAATGTTGATAATTATCATTGAATGGAATCACCTTATTTAACTCCATTAACATATCCTCTTTAACAGTAGAATCAGCATTCTCATTAATAGTAATCGCCGCAGTAGTATGAGGTACAAAGATAGTACAAATCCCATTTTGAAAATTAATATCTTGAATGAGCTTTTGAACTTTACTAGTTATGTCTAACAACTCCGTTTTAGCATTAGTTCCAATTTGTAGCTCATAAATCATAATTTTCCCCCTCTATCAATATTTTAAACTGAACTTCTAACTATTAATTCTTAATCTAATAGATTATTCCTGCACATTAAGTTTTTTTTAGCATATACTAAGAATATACATCATATAATTTAACAAAAACCTTTTATTAATCTAATTATTAAAATTTTCAGAAAATTCTTGACATTAATCCAATTTTGCTATATAATTTAATTCAACAGTAATTATTTAACTTTAATTCCATCTATAATATATTATGGTTAGGAATTAAAGTAAAAAAGATGAAGGGAGGGAGGAAATTTCAAGTATTCTACTGTTTAAATACGCCTTGATATAACAAAAATCATAACATATGTATGAAATTTAAATAGGAATAATATATCTGGTATTATGGTATATTTATTTTAGGTCATTCTCTAATCTTATTTATCATGTTTAAGTGGTTAACTTTTAGGCTTAATCAAAAATATTTATTAGAATACAAAGGGGGATTAAAAATGGCTGATACTAAAATAGCAAATCCTGCTCCTTTAGGGTTAGCAGGTTTCGCTTTAACTACATTTGTACTTAGTTTTTATAATGCTGGTATTCTACCAGTAGAAGGGGAGGCAATTGTTTTTTCACTAGCATTCTTTTATGGTGGTTTAGCTCAATTTATGGCTGGTATGTGGGAGTTTAAAACTGGTAATACTTTTGGAGCTACTGCCTTTACTTCTTATGGTGCTTGGTGGATGTTTTTTGCTTTACTTAAGTATTCACTTGCACTTGGATGGATATCTTTAGGTGAAAGTGGTGCTGTATCTGTAGGGTTAGTGCTTATGGCTTGGGCATTCTTCACTTTCTATATGTGGATAGGTACATTCAAGCTTAATAGAACTCTTTGGTTGGTCTTCTTAACCTTATGGGTTACTTTCTTCTTATTAGGCTTAGGAGATTTAGTAAATCCTAAGTTTGGAACAATGGGTGGCTATTTAGGTTTAGTTTGTGCTGCTCTTGCTTGGTATCTATCAGCTGCGGAAGTTATTAATTCTGTTTCTGATGGAACTGTATTACCTGTTGGTGAAAGAGATAATATTAGTGCTTAAAAACCCATAATATTTCTTTAATATATTAGTTTAAAGCCCTTCCTAATTCTGTGGAAGGGCTTCTTTTTTAATGATTCTTTTTTGCAACCTTCATTGGCTCACCTTTCTTATCACTATACCTTTCTTCATGTGTATATAACTGCCTATCTACATAGCTAGTATGTAATAATTCTTGAGATCTTTCTCCATGAGGATCACCTAAATAATTATCATACAATTTTTTCACAAATGGATTCTCGTGTGCAACTCGATATTCTTTCTGTCCGTCTTCTTCAAATAAACCTTTAGCTCTATGGGCTCTATCTTCAACCATTCTAAGCCATTTATCACGCCCAGAATAGATCGGTTGTCCACCACCACCGACACATCCTCCAGCAGGGCAAGCCATCACTTCAATAAAGTCATATTCGGCTTCTCCATTCATGATTCTGTGAATTAATCTTCTAGCATTCCCCGTTCCTCTTGCTACAGCTACTTTTAAGCTTCGACCATCTTTTAAATCTATCTCAGCTTCTTTAAAGTCTCTCCCTCTTACTGATTTTAATTCAAAGTCCTCTAGTCGTTCACCAGTTATCCTTTCATAAACAGTACGTAAAGCAGCTTCCATCACTCCCCCAGTAGAACCAAAGATAACTCCTGCCCCACTGGCATAACCCATCGGTTCATCATAATCCTCTTCTGGCAGTTTTTTAATATCTAATCCTATCTGCTTAATCATCTCACCTAATTCTCGAGTAGTTAATACAGCATCTACATCTCGATGACCACTAGAATCCATCTCTGGTCGCTGAGATTCGTATTTCTTGGCTACACAAGGCATAGTTGATACACAGAATATATCTTCTGGGTCAATCCCCGCTTGTTCAGCATAATAACTTTTTGCTAAAGCTCCAAAGACTTGCTGTGGAGACTTACAGCTTGACAGATTATCTAACATTGATGGATAAAATGATTCACAGAACTTAACCCATCCTGGACAACAAGAAGTAAATTGTGGTAAATCCTTGCCACTCTCTAACCTTTCCATCAACTCATGCCCCTCTTCCATTACAACTACATCGGCACCGAAACAATCATCAAAGACTTTATCGAAACCTAACCTCTTTAATGCAGCTACTAATTGTCCTGTTACTAAACTACCTATTTCCAACCCAAACATCTCTCCAATTGTAACCCTAATAGCAGGCGCAGTCTGAATCACTACATGCTTAGATTCATCAGCTAATGCATCCCATACTTTTTGCGTATCGTCCTGACCATGTAACGCTCCAGTTGGACAGACCATAATGCATTGTCCACAAGTGATACAAGGCGTATCCATTAAGCTTTCGTTATAAGCAGGTGCTGCAACTGATCCAAACCCTCTTTCAATGACATCATAAATATGCACTTCCTGGATTTCAGCGCAGACACTAATACATCGTCTACATAAGATACATTTACTTGGCTCTCGAACTAGCGATGGCGACAGATCATCGACTGGAAACTTATTTCTTTCCCCACCAAACTCTAAATCCCTAATACCATACTGCTTAGCTACAGATTGTAATTCGCAATTTTGATTAGCAACACAAGTCAAGCATTCAAAAGGATGGTCTGACAAAAGAAGTTCTATAACTCTCTTGCGTGCTTCTATAACCTGCGGAGTGTTAGTCCTAACTTTTAGACCGTCTGTAACTTCATAAACACAAGCTGGTTGAAAGTTAGCATCACCTTCTACATCCACCAAACAGACTCTACAAGCTCCTGGCTCATTTAATTCTTTTAAGTAACAAAGAGTCGGAATGTCGATATCTAACATATCAGCGGCATCCAATATTGTTGTTCCTTCACTTACTTCTACTTCTTGTCCATCTATCGTTACCGTAACCAACATTTAATCCCTCCCATTCTAACCTTTCGTAATTGCTTCGAAAGGACATTCTTCTTCACAGATACCACAGCTTTTACATGCTTCTGAATTTATAGTATATCCTTCTTCCTTATCTCCTTCTATAGTAGCAGCTGGACACTTTTCAGCACATAATCCACATGCTTTACACTTCTCTTCATCTATTACATAATCTAATAATGCTTCACAAACCCCAGCAGGACATCTCTTCTCAAATACATGGGCTTCATATTCGTCCCTAAAGTATTGCAGCGTACTTAAAATTGGATTAGGTGCTGACTGTCCTAGACCACACAAAGAGGATTTCTTAACTTGATTCGACAAAGCTTCTAATTTTTCAAGAATATTAGGTTCGGCTTCACCCTCTACTATCTTATTTAACATCTCTAGTAATCTCTTAGTTCCAACTCGACCAGGAGTACACTTCCCACAGGCTTCATCCTGGGTAAAATCCAAATAGAATCGTGCTACATCTACCATACAAGTATCTTCATCCATGATGATCAATCCACCGGAACCCATCATCGAACCAACTTCTATTAAGGAATCATAGTCCATAAGAATGTCTAAATGTTCCTTAGGAATACATCCCCCGGATGGTCCTCCAGTCTGAGCAGCTTTAAATTCTTTCTTATTTGGAATCCCACCGCCAAGCTCAAAGACTACTTCACGTAGAGTAGTCCCCATAGGAACTTCAATCAATCCTGTATTATGAATATCTCCTGCTAAAGCAAAGACTTTAGTCCCTGTACTCTCTTCAGTTCCTATATGGCTAAACCATTCACCACCATTCAAGATAATCCCTGGTATATTAGCTAAAGTCTCTACATTATTGATCACTGTTGGCTGTCCCCATAAACCCTTGTTGGCTGGATAAGGAGGTTTAAAACGCGGGTCTCCTCGTTCCCCCTGTACAGACTGCATTAATGCCGTTTCTTCGCCACATACAAATGCTCCTGCTCCTACTCGAATCTCTAAGTCAAATTTAAAACCAGTCTCGAATATATCTTCTCCTAAAAGATTTAATTCTCTAGCATCTTTAATAGCTTGTTCTAACCTTTCTACTGCCAATGGATACTCAGCTCGTACATATACATATCCCTGTTCTGCTCCAATCGCATAAGCAGCAATCGCCAAGCCTTCAATTACACTATGAGGATCTCCTTCCAATATACTTCTATCCATAAAAGCACCTGGATCACCTTCATCCGCATTACAGATTACATATTTAGGTGAACCTTTAGCCTTTGCTGTTAACTCCCACTTGAGTCCGGTAGGAAACCCACCGCCTCCTCTACCTCTTATCTTTGAAGTCTTGACTATTTCAATGACTTCCTTAGACGTCATATGAGATAAAGCTTCACCTAATGCTCTATAACCATCTCTGGCTATATACTCTTTAATCTTATATGGTTGAATAAGTCCACAATTCTTTAATGCAATTCTTTGTTGATACTTATAAAAGCCCATATCTTCATGCCCAGGAATTTTAGCCCCTGTCTCTGGATCTTCATAAAGCAAGTCATCTATAATCTCTCCATTTATTATATGTTCTTTAAGGATCCGTTCACTATCTTCTGGTTTAACTTGACAATAAAAGATCCCATTCGGCTCTTTTTCACAATAAATTACTACTACTGGTCCTTTTTCACAAAAACCAAAGCACCCCGTTTGAGTCAACTTAACCTTCTCTTCTAACTCCTTTCTTTTTAACTCTTCAATAAGATTCTTATAAATATCTGGTCCACCAGAAGAATAACAACTAGTCCCTCCACAGACCAATATTTCAGCTTTAGGCGCCATACTCTCCCTCCTTCTATTGATATTGCTCCAATAATTTTGGTACATCTTCTACTGTTAATCGCCCATGTGCATCATCACCAATTATAACTACTGGTGCCATGCCGCAAGCTCCTACACAACGAGTAGTCTCTAATGTAAACAATTTATCATCAGTAGTTTCTCCCGGTTCTATTTCTAATTCATTCTTTAATTTTTTTAAAATATCTTCTGCCCCTTTTACATAACATGCCGTGCCAGTACAGACTTCTATAGTATATTTTCCCCGAGGATTAGTAGAAAATAAAGAATAAAAACTTACCACACTATAAACTTTACTAAAAGGAATATCTAATCCCCTTGCGACTCGAACTTGTATCTCTCTTGGCAAATAACCAAGTATCTTTTGTGCTTTATGTAAAACATTAATTAGAACTCCTCTTTGCCCTTTATTCTCTTCTATAATTTTTTCCAACTCTTTTAACTCTTCTTCTGTCAATTTAACATCATCTATTGCTTCATCTTCTATCTCATGACCTTCTATTTCATTTCCTGTCTGCTCTGTATTAATCTTCTCTTCTGTAGTCGCCAATAAACTACACCTCCCTAATAATCTACATTGAATATTATCTCCATAGCCTTTAAAAAATATTCTGTATTAGAATATATAGTAATTAAAAATAAAAAAGCACCAAGAATAATATTCCTGGTGCTTTAACTAAATTCTATTCATTTTTACATTCTGAACATTGACCAAAAAACTCCATCCGATGATGATCGATATTACAATCCATTTTATTTTCTATATTATGATTTATTTCAACATGGATTGGTTCATCGACATCCATTACCTTACCACATCCTACACAAGTAAAGTGATAATGATTTTTGGGATTGCCATCGAAACGACTATAAGAGCTACCGTAATTTAATTCCATAATCTTACCCATCTCTTTTAACACATTTAAGTTCCGATAGACAGTGCCTAAACTAATATTAGGAATCTCTTCTTTCACCTGGTCATAAATCCAATCAGCAGTAGGATGAGTATCTGTACTCTTTAAAATTTCTAATATCTTCTTCCGCTGCTTTGTCATTCTTCTTTTAGGTTTAGATTTACCCATTTTTTCACCCTTTATTTGCTAATAGTAATAATTATTAATTGCTATTTTAATTATATCAATCATAACACTAATTGTCAAAAGCTAAAAAATATAATAAATCATATCTCTAAAATATTTTTCATTAATTTAAAAAGGAATATTATTCTCTATCAAGAAATAGTAGTTGTTGAGAATATTTTTTTAGAAATGTAAGCTATTTAACAGTATTACTTATTTGATTTTTGATATACTAGAAATAGTCTTGGCATTCAAGGTTTATTTTGGGAGGAGGTGACTTGAATTGAAAGAAGAAGTTCAAGCTGCTTTAAATAAGGTTAGACCATCTCTACAAGCTGATGGTGGAGATGTTGAATTAGTTGAAATTGATGGAGGCGTCGTAAAAGTTAGGTTAACAGGAGCTTGCGGCGGTTGCCCTATGTCTCAAATGACTCTTAAGAATGGTATTGAAAGAGTACTTAAGGAAGAAGTTCCTGCAGTAGAATCTGTAGAGTCTGTAGAATAAAATTTATTTTAAAGAATTAAAACCTTACTGGAATTCCCAGTAAGGTTTTTCTTTAGCTTAATTAATTTAATTTTTTTCAATTTTCCTCTTGACTATAAAGAAAAAATCATTTATAATTTATATTGTTGCATCGGAGCGTGGCGCAGTTTGGTAGCGCACCTGGTTTGGGACCAGGGGGTCGAAGGTTCAAATCCTTTCGCTCCGACCATTTAGGAGGGATGCCCGAGTGGCCAAAGGGAGCAGACTGTAAATCTGCCGGCGATGCCTTCAAAGGTTCAAATCCTTTTCCCTCCACCATTTTTTATAGTTAACATTTTAAAAAGCGAATTATAAAATAAAAAATTTAAATTATTTTTTATATAAACTTATAAAAGGTTGCTACTTAAGTAGCAACCTTTTATTCATTCTGTCCTAAACAATTTTAAATTAAACTAAAGATTTTCAATAATATTAATAGATTCTAAATTACATTGCCATTTCTCTTAATTTATATTTTTGCACCTTCCCACTAGCTGTCATTGGATATTCATCGACTATTTCAATCTTTTTTGGAATCTTATACCACGAAAGTTTATCCTTGAAATAATCAAAAATTTCTTCAGAAGTTGCCTCTGTTCCTTCTTTTAATTGAATATAGGCCATTACTTCTTCTCCATACTTTTCATCTGGAATACCTACTACTTGCACATCTTTAATCTCAGGATGTTCATACATGAATTCCTCAACTTCACGTGGATATACATTCTCTCCACCACGAATAATCATATCTTTAAGGCGACCAGTAATCTTAAAGTAACCATCACGATCCATAACAGCTAAATCTCCTGTATGCAACCAACCATCTTCATCAATAGCCTCTTCTGTAGCTTCTGGCATCTTATAATATCCTTTCATTACATGAAAGCCACGAGTACATAATTCACCTTGAATTCCTGGTCCTACTTCTTCACCAGTCTCCGGATCTACAATCTTAACTTCTACATTAGGCAATGCCTTACCTACCGTAGATACTTTCCTTTCAATAGAATCATCAACCCTAGTCTGGGTAATTACCGGCGAAGATTCTGTTTGACCATAAGCAATAGTTATTTCATCTGCTCCCATTTTATCAATTACCTGTCTCATAACCGACATTGGACAAGGAGATCCGGCCATAATTCCTGTTCGTAAAGAACTAAGATCATACTTATCAAAATTAGGATCTTCTAATTTAGCAATGAACATTGTTGGCACCCCATGCACCGCTGTACATCGCTCTGCTTCAATCGCTTTTAAAACTGGTTCCGGCTTAAACTTAACTACTGGAACCATTGTTGCTCCTGCTGTTACACAAGTTAGTGTGCCTAGCACACAACCAAAGCAATGGAAGAATGGTACTGGAATACATAAACGATCTTCATGACTAAAGTCCATACATTCCCCTATATAAGTAGCATCGGCTATAATATTAGCATGGGTTAACATAACTCCCTTCGGAAATCCAGTAGTACCAGAAGTATACTGCATATTAATCACATCATCAGGATCCAAGCTATCTTGTCGTTCCTCTAACTGGACATCACTAACTTCTTTACCCATCTCCATAATATCATCCCAGTGATACATACCAGCAGGTGCCTCTCCTTCGCCAATATATATTATATTCTTAAGACGAGGCAACTTTTCAGACTCTAACTCCCCTGGTTCGCATTCTTTTAATTCCGGACAAATCTTATATAAAATCTCTGGATAACTAGTTCTCATTCCTTCTGATAAAATTAAAGTTTCAGTATCAGAATTCTTTAACAGATATTCCAATTCAGAAGTTCGGTAATTAGTATTTACAGTAACTAAGATTCCACCCATCTTCCCCGTAGCAAACTGTGTCGTCAACCATTCTGGACGATTATGGGCCCAAACTGCTATGTGATCTCCTACTTCAATCCCTAGCTTCATAAACCCTTTCGCTGCCTGATTACAAACATCTCTAAATTCTCGATAACTATACCTAATCCCTTCTTCCACATAAACTACAGCATCATTCTCCGCATACTCTACTGCTTGCTGATCTAACAATTCACCTATTGTCATCTCTAACTCTTTAGTCATAATTATAATAAACCTCCTTAAAATATACTCTTCTTCTCTTCTACTCAGTTTTAATCCTAATAAAAATCAAAAAATCCTTCCGTCTCTATTAATATTAATAGAGACGGAAGGATTAATCCGCGTTACCACTCTAATTGTCTTGTCTTAAAAGATAAGACAAGACCCCTCTTAACCTCTTAACGGAAGGCACCGATATAATCTTACTATATTTCAGATTAACAACTCCAGGGTGAGTTCAAAAGTAGTAGATACTATCTCCCACCAACCGATAGCTCTCTAAAAATCTACTAGTATTTTACTACTCCCTATCTTCGTTTTTTACTAGTATTAAATTTTCACAATTTAATATTCACCTAATCTATAACTTCATTTAAAATATAAAAATCTTTCACCTCTACGTATACAAATAGAGACGAAAGATTTAATCCGCGTTACCACTCTAGTTATTACACCTAATAATTAAGATGTAATCCCTCTTAACCTCTTAACGGAAGGCACCGATATAATCCTACTTATATTTCAGATTAACAACTCCAGGGTGAGTTCAAAAGTAGTAGATACCATCTCCCACCAACCGATAGCTCTCTAAAAATCTACTAGTATTTTACTACTCCCTATCTTTATTTTTAATAATGTATTCATATTTTGTTGTTAACGATTGTAGCATAATATTTGAAATTAGTCAAGGGTTTTTTGGAATTTATTTATAATTTATTTCCATTTAATGAGAAATAGCATCTGATGTTGCTTCGGTTCTTTCTTTAGGTCGTAAGTGTAGTGGTAAAATTTCATATTTATCTAAAGCAATTTTATAATCATAAGCGGCTTGACTAAATTTCTCTTCTGCTTGCTTGAGCGGCATTCCTAATAAAGTTACCTTCTTTAAATCTCCTTCCCCTACTCCTTCTCTAACTAAATTATGCAAATAACGAACTGCTTGTTGCCTAAAACCTAGTAAACGAGCTCCTACTACATCAGTAGTGACTGGATCAGTACCAGCTACAACTAAATCAGCATTAACTGGTTTCCCATGCGAAGGCCCTGTTCCAACCATTCCTTGGTCCCCACTTAATATTGCAAGGTCTATAGGTATTAATTCTGCCATAGCAGTAATAAATTCATGCAAGTATTCATGAATTCCTTGACCTGCTTTCGGAAACCCATGTAACTCTGCCGGAGGACAAGCCAAAGCAATATTTTTAATACCCAAAGAGACTGTTGCTTCCTCGTGATGTTTAATCTGAGTATAAGAGATTAAAAAATCTGTTTCTTTTAAGAGCTTATTTAATTTTATCTTTTTAAACTTTGGATGATTAATCTCAAACTCTTCATAAGGGCCATAATTTAAATCAACAAATTCTACATCTTCTTTCTCAATAATCTGTTGATAACCGGTCTTTTTTAATACCTTCGTTGTTTCATCACCACCAGACCCAGTAGCAATTACTACTCTTCCTGGGGATTGTCCCTTAATATATTGAATTAACTTTTGTAAAGACTGCGGCCCTACAACAGTTCCGGTTTCCGGAGCATTGGTATTAACCCAATTAGGTGTAATAGTTACTGTATCCTCAAAAGAGATAACTTGTTCTATCTTTAGTGTATCTAATAATTGTTGGATAATATCTCCTTCCAACCCTTCTCCAATTGCCACCTTTGACTCTGATATTCTTCTTTCTCTTAACACAAAGAATCCCTCCAAATTTCGATAAACCAATTAAGGATCTTGCATAATTAATTGCCGATGCTAAAATTCTGTGTTAATTATGCTTGAAATCTAATTATAAAACCTACTTAATTATCAATTAATTTAACCAAAATTCAAAGAATAAATTCTTATAGTTTTAATAAAATCAAAAACTTTATATCTCAACCTATCATTACTTGCAATAAAGCTACAACAACCATAACTAATCCCGGTATAGCTGTAATACGATAAACTGATTTAAAACTAACTTCAAAATATTCTTTGGTCAAGGCAAGACAAAGATGAATAGGAGAGATTAAATAACCAACAAAAGCAGTAGTAAATAATAGAGAAATATATGGACCAACATTACCTTCTGGAAACAACGGAATAAATATTGGCGCTAAAATCCCCAATGCCGCCATAGTCATTCCTGTTAAGTAACCAGTAATTAAACCTAATACAGTAATCATCAAGCTTAAAGGTACCCCACTATGAGTTAAAAAATTAGCTAAACCATTAACTGCCCCACTAGCTTCAACTATTGACTTAAAAGCCATAACTCCAATAATTAAACCAGCCATCTTATAATTTACACCTTCAAATACAAATCTCTTCATTCTTTTGCTAAATTCAACAACCTTATTACCCTCAGGTAACTTTCTAATAACTGCTATAAGTAACCCAACAAATACAGCATAATGAAAAGCGACATCAAATAACAATGCCAATACTATAATAACTAAGATTGGTAAAAAACTTATAAAAAATCTCATAATTTCCTTAATAGTTTCACCTTTATCATCATTCTTAATACTATCATCTCTTTCCTGATGACTATTATTAAAAAAGACTAAATACGCAGATATAATACCTGCTAACATAATTAAAGCATTATACCTTAAAATAAATGTTTTTCCTACACTAAATAACTCACCAGTTAAAATCAAAGCACCATACAATGGATATCCAAATAAGAATATATGTCTAAAAAATAAATTACTTGCTGTTTTCCTAACGTTATCTAAACTAATTCTATCCCCACTTTCATTAATCAACGGAGCAGACAATATAGCTCCTCCAGGAACAGATAAAGTTCCAATTAATGCCGGCAAAAGCATACTCAGCAGTTTACCGTTCTTAACAATAGAAATTAATGAATCTATCATTTGATCAAGATCACCGGTCTCTTTCAATATATAACCTAGACCACTAATTACTGTCACTACAATAATTAATTGTAAAGTTACTGGCTCTACTATTGCTTCATAAATAACCAAACTTATTTCTTGAATACTCATCTGTGATAATAAGCCTGCAGATATAGCTCCAATTAATAACGATAATCCCATATTGATTTTCTTAGAATTAAGAAATAAAATGATTATAAACCCTAATAATATTCCTATTAATTGCATTCTATTAACCCCTTTATAATTAGTCTTTTCTTTATTATTTCCTATAATCGTTCTTTGAATATCACTATATTTAAATAATAAGATAAATAATCATTAGGGCTTTAAGTTTTATAATTTAAAACCCTAATGATTTGAATCTCAATTAAACTTTTAAATCTCTTTGACCTGATTACAATGATTAGGACAGTCTTTACATGCTTTTTTATTAGCTTCTAATTTTGGTTCTCCCTTAATTTCTTTAATTAATTCCATTGTTGCTACTACTTCGTCTTCAGTACCTTCAACCGCTAAAGTTACAGCCCCAGAGGATTCACCTATCCCCCCAGCAGCAATTTGTTCAACCTCAACTCCTGTTAATATATTCAAAGCTTCTAATTCTGTTACTATCTTTCCATAAGTTACTGGAATCAAGCCTGCCTTCATCCCATAAGAGTAATCGATTTTATCAATCCCTACTAATTGACTAGCTTTTTTAACTGATTCTATTCTCTTTTCTAAGCCAACAGGAACGATCAAATATGCACCTCTAGCTATTAAAGTACCTATCGCTGCACCAATAGTTCCACCTTCTGGATGTCCTGCTAAAACTCCTGCTATTCCTTCATTATCAAAAGCATTAGCTCCTTTAATGAAGACATCTCTACTAGTGAACTCACCTAAAAAATCAAGCCAATCTTCGTCCTGACCTTCTCCTGCTTCTAAAGTTAATGATTTAATCCTCTTATTAGGAGCTGTAGAACAATGTAATCCCTGACTAACAGTTCCTGCCGTATAATATTCTTTCTCTAATTCTTTCTCAATTAGCTCTTCAGCTACGTAACCATTTGTCGTTCCTCCGGCTACAATTATCTTATGCTTCTCCATAGCCTCTTTGACTTCAGGTAAAGCTTTAACCCCTTTAGCAATTAAGCGTTTAGATTCTGGTACTGTTAAGGTAAAAGTTGCTAGCATCAGTTTTCCTCCTCCTAAACTTATTATTTCTAATTTATTTATTTCTCCAAGATAATAAATTTTCCTTTATACTTATCTCCAAACTCCCTCTTTCATATAAAGAACTAAGGTATGCATTAATCGCTGTCTTTAGCAGATAATACTGTTGAATCCTCTCAATATTGATTTGGCATTGATTACATACCTCTTGTAATATCTCTTCTGTAGAACTTAGTTCTTTAGTAATCTCTAATATTAAGTTTTCTATCTCATCTATTACTTTTAAATTAGCATCTACTAATTCTTCAATATCCTCTATTGGCTCCCCATGGGCAGGTATATATAATTTATAATCACTATTTTTTAAGAAATCTAAAGTCTGCTTCTGCTTATTAATATCCATATAGAATGGAATTTTATGCTTTCTCAATACTGCTTTTGAAAAGATAGTATCAGCACAGAATAGAATATTATCTATTCCAATTCCAATCTGATTAGGAGCATGTCCAGGTAAAGGAAGAATATTAATTTTCAGACCTTCAAACTCTAATTCAGATTTATCTTTAGCTATAATCTGGTCTACTTTTGAAGGAGTCGCCATCAAAAATTTATTTTTTAAATCTTTTATTGGGGCAGCACCTGAAAATAGATATAACGGTTCTATGTAAGGAGCATTTACCATCTCAGCTTCAACTTTTGGTGCATAAATTTCAACCTCTGTATTCCTCTTAAGATAAGCATTGCCACCACAATGATCAGCATGGGCATGAGTATTAATTATTGCTTTTGGGTGAAGCCCCTCTTCTTCTAACACTCTTAATACTTTTCTTCCTACACTATCATCTAAACCGCTATCAATTAGAATTACTTCGTTATTAAATTTTATTATACCTATCTTGGTCCTGTTTTCCAAGTAACCTATATTTTGTGTAATATAATTTAATTTCATAAGCCCACCTCAATCTGAATGTATTCTGATTAATATAATGGAACAACCCCAAATTAGAATCAATTCTAATTTAGGGTTTAATTATAATTTTTTCCTTTATTCTCCGTGTTTTTCGGCTAATAACTCACCACCAACACCTACATTTTCAGCTTCCATCTCTTTAATTAAGACTACAAAAGCTTCCTCAGGTAAATTTACAACATTACTAGCAGTTTCAGTAAAGCCTTTAATTAATTCTTTCTTTTGTTCTTTAGTTAATTTAGGTCCGTCCAAAGTAATGATCGGCATATATTTTCACCCCCTTCATTAATTTTATTATTTTCTATACGTTTATTATTAATACCTGCAAATAATGATAACAGTTTAGTCCAGCAAACTCAAAAGCCTAATTGCTTAACAAGAAAGCAATTAGGCTTTAAAAATTTAGACTAAATTTTAAATTTTAATAATTATTCGTTGCCATTACCGTTTCCTTCAGTGTCTTCGTTACCACCATTTCCTTTATCTTCTCCATTTTTACCGTCTAAACCTCTTACGTTAATCTCACCGTTCTCAGAAATCTTATGACAATTAATACAGTTCTTATCATACTCTTCTTTATAGTGATCCCCTTCAACAAGATGTTTCTCATGAATTAATCTTTTAAAAGCAAGGTTCCCACTGGCATGACATTGCATGCAATCTGATAATTCTTTAGCTTCTACTTGCGGATGTCCTTCTATACCATCAATCTCCTTTTGTAAACTATATTCACTACCCGCTTCGTGACATCCGATACAACCTTTACCATCCGAATTATCCTGAGTAACTACTTTTAATTTTTCTTCTAATTTTGCTACTCTTTCAGCATTCTGTTTATTCTCCTCATTTTGAGCAGCATCAGCAGTGTCTTGAGCCTCATCTTGCGCCCCATCCTCTGCTTGGTCAGTTGCTTGAGGAGAACATCCAATCACAGTTAACACCAACAATAAAACCATTACTGTTAACACTAATCCTCTTCTTAAAAATTTGCGACTCTTCATTATTTAATTTATCCCCCTTTGCCTTCATTTAGTCTTTAGTCTACAGCAATTAATGCAAAAATATTCAAATGGAAATAAATTAATAATATTTTATTGATTATAAGCCTTTATAGAAAGAATATATATTGTAACACTAATAGCTATCAAGATTAATAAGATATTCCAAAATAAATTTTGGATTAAATAGGTAGACCAACCTATACTTATCCAGACTGTTAAAATAGATAAAATTTTCCCTTTAAAAGGAATTCCCTTCCCCTCACGATAATCTCTAATAAATCTACCTAATAATCTATTATCTAAAAGCCAATTATAAAACTGTTCCGAACTTCTAGCATAACAGATAGCTGCAAGCAATAAAAAAGGAGTAGTAGGCAAAAGAGGTAATAATATCCCTAAAATACCTAGAATTAAAGAAAGTGTTCCTATAATAATTAATATAATCCTAATGAAGTAATTCATCATGCGTCCTTTCTTCAATTAGTATAATATTCTTTTAAGTTAATCCATTAAAATTATTCTGCCTTAAAGCTTCATATAAAATAATAGAAACAGAATTAGCTAAGTTAAGCGAGCGAGTATCTTTCTTCATTGGAATACGAATACAGCTCTCTTTATATTGATTAGTTATATCTCCAGGTAAGCCAGCTGTTTCTCTTCCGAATACTAAAAAGTCATCTTCTTGATACTCAATATCTGTATAAAATTTAGTAGCAAACTTAGTAGCAAAGTAAAAATTATTTTTGGGATATTCCTTTATTAATTCTTTAAAACTATCATAATAATAGATATCTAACTTATCCCAATAATCTAATCCTGCTCTTCTTAAAGCTTTCTCGTCTGTAGAAAACCCTAATGGTCTAATTAAGTGTAAGGATACTCCTGTACAAGCACAAGTCCTAGCAATATTACCGGTGTTAGGAGGGATTTCCGGTTGATAAAGTACTATATTCATTAGTATATACCTCCCTCAATAAATTATTAAATCCTCTTAAACATGAATTTAGTTCTATAATCTATAATTTATCTACAATCTTATCGATCTCTTCTTCAGTATATACTTGAATCCCATTTCGCTTTAATAAGGCAGCTGTTACTCCATCGCCTTCTTTTAATTCACCATTGAATTCACCCGTATAAATTTGTCCTTTACCACAAGAGGGGCTCCTAGCCTTTAAAATAGCTAAGTTTGCTCCGTGCATCCTTGCTTGCTGCAAAGCTTGGTAAGCACCATCTACAAATTCATTAGTTAAGTCCCTATTATGTTTATCAATCACTTTAGCATTACCATCTAATACATCACTACCGTCTCCACCTCGAATTTCAGCTGGAGGGCGAGGAACAGGTAGGTCAGCCAAGCTTTCTGGACAGATAGGAACCATTGCGCTTCTTTCAAATAATTCTAGTGCTTTTTCATTCTCATTACTACCTCCGTCATATTTACAATCAAACCCTAGCAAACAAGAACTAACTAAGATCATCTCCATTCTCCTTTCAACAATCTTATTCTCCCCGATTTTCTTCCTTAATCATAGTCGGTTTTCTTAAATCATTACAACCACATTCTTGCTCAACATCTATCTTTCGCAAGGCATCCAATAGAATATTACCAATTACTTCTCCTTCATTATGGAAGAGATCACTAAGTTCATCATGACTCCAATCTTCTACAATTCCCTCAGCATAATTAACAACTAAATACACCGCTGCATAACAAGCACCAATCTCTCGTGCTAAGTAGACTTCTGGACAGAGAGTTTGACCTACTACATCTCCACCAGATTGCTTATACATTTGAATCTCTGCTGGACTCTCAAAATGTCTACCATCAGTAACAACATAGTTGCTCCTACTAAAGGTTCGTCCAAGCGGATTATCCTGTGCTTCTTCATATAAAGCCTGGTGAATATCAGGGCAGATAGCTTGACGCATCATTAATAGATAGCCTTGATTTAGATCTACATCTTTGCGTAATGACTGATCTATATAATCAGTAGGCACTACTATATCTCGCGGCTCTAATAAGTGATTGATAGCCCCTACTCCACCTTCAGCCATAATCTTTTTTACACCTGCTTGCATAAGGACCCAAAATACTTGCTGAGAAGCTTGAGCACGACTCAAATCCTCTTGCCACTTTCGCCAGCCATGCATCTTACAAGTTAGAACTTTTTTCTTGCCAATTCTAAATAACTTAAATTTAGGACTATCTCCATATGGAGTACTAAATATCATTTCCTTATCTAAAATTTCAACATCATCTGCTGCTAAATCTTCTGGAAAACTTATTGAATAAGTACTCGACCCACCAATGATTGCAAAATCTACTTCTGGAATAGTTTTTGCCATGATTTACACCTCTTCTTTCTTATTTCCTAATTAAAACCTTTATTTAATTAATATATTTCCATACCTAATATTTTATATTCTATATTCACTTATTCCTTCCTTTAAAAATATGCTAAATAATTAATCTTTTATCCACTGCTTTAGCTACCTTATCCAAATCATCTATTAATGAAGTAAAATCATTTGGAGTTAATGACTGCTCACCATCGCAAAGAGCCTCCTCAGGATTAGGATGCACCTCTACAATAATACCATCAGCTCCTACGCTAATTCCTGCCTTAGCTAAAGGATTTACTAAACTTCTCTTTCCTGTACCATGGCTAGGATCTATAATTACTGGTAAATCGGTTAATTCTTTAACTAAAGCGATGGCATTTAGATCTAAAGTGTTCCGAGTAGCTGTTTCAAAAGTTCTAATCCCTCTTTCACAAAGTATAACATTCGGATTTCCATGAGAAATAACATATTCAGCTGATAATAACCATTCTTTAACTGTTGCAGCATAACCTCTTTTAAGCATTACTGGTGTATCAACCTTTCCTAACTTCTTTAACAAACCATAATTTTGCATATTCCGAGAACCGATCTGCAAAATATCAGCATAATTGTCTACTAATTCAAGATCTTCTGAATCTAACACTTCAGTAATAATTTTAAGTCCTGTTCTCTCCCTAGCTTCAGCTAATAATTTCAGCCCTTCTTCCCCTAAACCTTGGAAGCTATATGGCGAAGTACGCGGTTTAAATGCTCCCCCTCTTAATATTTGGCCTCCATTAGCTTTAACATGCTCCGCTGCCTCAAGAATCTGTTCTCTACTTTCAACTGCACAAGGCCCAGCCATAATCACTAATTCGTCGCCACCAATCTTTACATCTCCTACCTCAATTATCTGCTTATGATTCTTAACCTTTAAATCTTTTAACATTTTTATCACCCCAATTTTTAATAATTGACAGTTGACAATTTACAATTGACAATTAAAACATTTCTAAATAAAAAACCTATCTTGCTGTCCTATTTAGGACGAAACAAGATAGGTTAAGTTCCGTGATACCACCCTAATTGACTTATACGAATAATATTAAATGAATTAAAAACCATAATCTATCATCCCATAGCTATAAGCCACTAGTTTAATTAACGACTTAGATTGCCGGTATAATTTACTAAATTTCAATTATACAGCTCCAGAGCGAAATTTCAGTTAAAGGTACTTTTAGAGATGTTTCCAGCCGATGACATCTCTTCTCTATTCTACAAAATAAACCTTACCTACTTAACTCCTTCTTTGCTTTTAATCTATATTTTATTATCAAATTAAAAAAACTCCCCGCCTCTTTTTCAGAAACGAAGAGTTTATATCGCGTTACCATTCTGATTGATTAGCTAATAAAAACTAATCCACTCTAATTAATAGGATACGAAGTAATTCTTTAATACAAAACTACCTTTATATCCTCTTCCTTAGATAACGGGGGAATACCGGCTAAGCCTACTTGATTTTCAACTAGCAACTCCAGAGAGAACTTCAGCTTTAAACTTCTGGCTAAGCTTCCACTACCCTTAGCTCGCTATTCTTCCATCTAAGACTTACTTTTCTCCTTCATAGTCGTTTAAATATCTTAATATGACTTTTAAAAATTGTAGCATATATTTTGAGATTTGTCAAGCTAAATTTTACACTATGTTTACACTATGTTTACACTATGTTTACACTATGTTTACACTATATTGCTAAATTTACTCTAGTACCTCTATAATACTCTCATACATTATATCTAACATTGCTATCAATTCATTTTGTGTACTGCATAGCGGCGGCATAAAGACTACTACATTTCCTAGAGGACGAATAATCATTCCTCTTTCTCTGGCTTTCATACAGACTTCCACTCCTATTCGCTTCTCCCAATCATAAGGCTCTTTAGTTGATTTATCTTTAACTAACTCTATTCCGACCATTAAACCCTTCTGACGTATATCTCCTACATGGATTAAAGTCTTAAACTTTTCTAATTCCTCAGCAACTACTTTAATTTTAGGTTGCATCCTACAAATAAGATCTCCTTGCTCAAAAAGTTTTATATTAGCTACAGAAACTGCTGCTGCTAAAGGGTTCCCCGTATAAGAATGACCATGAAAGAATGTCTTTTGCGTTTTATAATCATCATAGAAAGCATCATAAATCTTATCTTTAGTTAGAGTAGCTGAAATCGGTAAGTAACCACCACTTATCCCTTTAGCTACTGCCATAATATCTGGCACTACCGCTTCATGTTCACAAGCAAATAATTTTCCTGTACGACCAAATCCAACTGCTACTTCATCAGCAATCATCAAAATATTATATTTATCACATAACTCTCTTACCTTAGCCAAATAGCCATTAGGGGCTACAATCATTCCCCCAGCTCCTTGTACTAATGGTTCAATTATTAAAGCAGCTACCTCCCGATGATTTTCTTTCATTATCTTTTCTAATTCCTTAACGCAAGTAAAGTTACATTCTCCTTTTTGTTCTCCAAATGAACAACGATAGCAATAAGGAGATGGTGATTTTAAACTATTAAATAATAATGGTTTATAGATCTTATGAAAAAGATCAATACCACCAACACTCACTGACCCAACTGTATCTCCATGATAAGCATTAATTAAAGTTATAAATTTATCTTTTGAACCACAATCTTCTTCTAACTGCTGCCAGTACTGAAAAGCCATCTTCAAACCAATCTCCACTGCTGTAGATCCACTATCAGAATAAAAAACTTTATTTAAACCTTTGGGAGTTATCTCCACCAACTTCTCTGCTAGCTCTATTGTTGGTTCATTTGCTAAACCTAACATAGTTGAATGGGCTACTTTATCTAGTTGATCTTTAATTGCCTCATTTAATTCTGCTTTTTGGTGTCCATGAACATTTAACCAAATAGATGAAACACCATCATAATACTCGTTACCATCTATATCATAGAGCTTAATACCATCTCCACGTTCTATAATCAATTGATCATCCTGTACCCATTCTTTCATTTGAGTAAAGGGGTGCCATAAGTATTTCTTATCCTTTTGTAGCAAGGATAATTTATCTTGCATATTATTTAGCTCCTTTCATTTTGATGTAATTTGTCACTTAGCCTATCTAAATCAACATTTTGTGCAACTATCTCTCCTAAATTAACCTCTCTTGACCTGTCATTTAACTCATTAATATACGGAACAATACCTAAAATCGGTATTTGAGCTAATTCAGCAATAATTTCGGGGTTAGTCTCTTCGGCGACCCCGACTTCCTCTTCTTTAAGACCATTAATGATTACTCCTAATACATTTAACCCTAATTCTTTAGCTACCTTTACCGTTAAAACTGTATGATTGATAGTTCCTAAGCTAGGTCGTGCAACAATAATTACTGGTAAGTTTAATAACTTAACTAAGTCAGGAATTAAAAAGTTATCAGTTAAAGGAACCATTAAGCCACCGGCACCCTCGACTACTAAAGCTTGATGCTGTTCTTGTAACCTTTGATAAGCAAACTTTACTTTTTCAATTCTAACTTCTGCCCCTTCTATTTCTGCTGCTACACTAGGAGCTAAGGGTGGACTTAGTCGAACCGGATTCATTAAGTCATATGTTAACTTATCATCTCCCTTTAAACCTGTCATTTCTAAAACAAACTCTATATCTGGTGCTAATAATTCATCTTCTTTCTTAATAGCGCCACTTTGAAAAGGCTTCATTACCCCGATATCGTAACCCTTTTGTCGTAAGCCATCTATTAATCCAGCAGTTAATACTGTTTTACCAACTCCTGTATCAGTCCCAGTAATAAAGAATCCTTTCTGCATTATCTATACCTCCTAAATTAAGTTTAATTCTCTCCCTAATTTAGCAAAAACCTCTAATGCTTCCTCTATATCCTTAATCTGATGATTAGCCATAACTGTTGTTCTAATTCTACTTGTCCTTTTTGGAACTGTCGGTGGTCTAATTCCTGGAGCTAGGATTCCTTCTTCTAAAAGCCGATGACTCAACTCTATTGTCTCTTCTTCATCACCAATCATAATCGGAATTATTGGACTATTACTAGGCAATAATTGATATCCTAAATCTTTTAAACCAGACTTCAATAAATTAATATTTCTCCATAATCTCCGTAAGATTTGAGGATTGTTGTACAAATATTGTAAAGAGCTTAAACCTGCTTCTATTGCGCTTGGCGCTAAAGCTGTAGAGTAAATAAAAGACCTAGCCTTATTACGCAGTAAATCAACTAATAATTTATTCCCGGCTATAAATCCTCCCTCAGCAGCTAAAGCTTTACTTAAAGTACCAACCTGAATATCTACCTCATTTTTCAAGTTAAAATGTTCTACAATACCAGCCCCGCTCTCACCTAAAACCCCAGTACCATGAGCATCATCAACCATCACCAACGCCTGATATTTAGATGCTAAATCTACTATTCCTGGTAGGGGAGTTAAGTCGCCATCCATACTAAAGACCCCATCAGTCACTATTAGTATTCTTCTATAATTCTTTCCTTTCTGTAATTTTAATTCTAAATCTTTTAAGTCTTTATGCTTATAAATGACTACTTCAGCCTTACTTAAACGACATCCATCAATAATACTAGCGTGATTTAATTCATCACTAATAATTAAGTCTTTTTGACCAACTACCGTAGTTAAGACCCCTAAGTTAGCCATATAACCAGTATTAAAAATAATAGCTGCTTCTGTGTCTTTAAAATTTGCTAGTTCACTTTCTAAACTTTGGTGCAAATCATAATTCCCAGTAGTTAGACGCGATCCTCCTGAACCAGTACCGTACTCCTTAACTGTCTCTATAGTTTTCTGTTTTATCTCTGGTTCTATAGTTAATCCTAAATAGTTATTAGAAGCTAACATAATAACCTCTTTACCATTGATAACCGTTCGTGGTGCTTGGGAACTCTCTAACCTCTTTAACTGACGGTATAATCCTTTCTGCTTTATTAAATCTATCTCTCTACTTAATTCTTTATGCCATTCCTCCAACATCTTCACCTCGCACTTTTAACATCTCGTTAGTAGATGAATACTTTTCAATTATAAAATCTAAATCATTAATTAAAACTGGCCTCTTTTGAATATATGTTAATGTTTCATTAAAATTGGTTAACGAACTTAAGAAAAAAACTCGTCCCCCTCTAGCTACATCGTCAGGCTTAAGATAAGGAAAACGACAATATCCAAACTTTTTACTAGCTACATAACCCGCAGTATAATTAGGATCATCTGAGCAACATAGCTCAGCTATTATTGATGGACACGAAAGAACTTTAGTTGCTAAAGCCAAAGCATCAGGTAAGTGTGTTTGGTTGAGGTTATTCCTTTTTAATAAGTCAATTAACTCCATTTTGGTTTCTCTTTTATAGTCCATCCTACTGGCTCTAATACCGCGATATTGATCAGGTTCTAATCTTTCTCCCGTAATTGAATTCATTAAGATAGCTCCTCGCATATTCTCTCTATCTGGATTAGGTCCATTGGCTAGTAAACCAAGAGCTTTGTTTATTCCTTTTTGCTCAATTCCTAATTTCAATAATAATCTTTTAACTTCCTTTCTTCCAGTTGAATAATTATCTACCTTAATCGTAGTAATCGGTAAAGAAGTAAGCTTTTCTATCTCCTCTGATTTAAGTAGTTCTAATGTTAAATTTATATAGTCAGCGTTCCCTTGGCTATGTTCCTGTGCTCGTTTAATTAACGAACTTACCTCATTATCTATCTCTTTTGGAGTAATAATTCTTTCTGCTCCTGAAATATGTCTTCCACCTTCTTTATGACTTCCACCCTCAGCAGCTCTCATCCGTAAACTAAAAAGTTGTTTGGACATAATCTCCTACTCCTTTATTAATCTTTTCAGCAATTCCCTTTAAGACCATAGTTAAAGGATACGCAGTCAATGCAGTAAAGATAATCCCTGGTAAAGCAGCTACTAATAATGGAATTAAACCTTGACCTAATATTTCACTTAGAATGATCCGAGCTAAAATCGAACCTAAAGGACCAGCAATAATAATAGCCCAAATAACAGGACCAACTAAAGTGACCAAACTACCAGCCACAACTCTAAAAATCATAGCGATTCCAATATGAATCAATGTTTGAGTCCCTAAAATAAATCCGACAGTGCTAGAAATAACTCCAGCTAATATATATCTTTTAAAACCAAAAACAGCAGCAATAGCAACCGCTAAAGGAGCAGATAATTGAAAATCTGTCCCGGCTGGTCCAGGAATTTTAAAAGCTCCACTAACTGTAATTAAAACTGCTAATAAAGCAATTCTTGTTAGTCTCTTTGATTTGTTTATCATTTTATCCCTCCATATTCAAACCTAAATCTTTAATCATCTGTAGGTCATCTTCCACAGCCCGTCCTTCAGTTGTTAAGTAATCACCAATTAATAGACCATTAACACCTGATAATAGACTCAAAGATTGTAAGTCACGCAGATTTTCTTCTCTCCCACCACATAACTTAATAATTTTTTTAGGTAGAATAAATCTAAAGATTGCCGTCGTCTTCAGACTTTCCATAGGCGGAAGGGGTTCATTATCTTCTAAAGGAGTTCCTGATACTGGATTTAAAATGTTAATCGGTACTGAATCTACATCCAATTCCTTTAATGTAAAAGCCAACTCAACTCTATCAGTAAAGCTTTCTCCTAAGCCAATAATTCCTCCACAACAGACCTCTATTCCCTTGTCTTTTAAAAATCTTACTGTCTTCACTCTTTCCTCATAAGTATGAGTAGTACATATTTTAGAAAAATAACTTTTGGAAGTCTCTAGGTTATGATTATATCGTTTTAAGCCTACTTTTGATAACTTATTGGCCCGACTCTCATTTAAAGTTCCTAAAGAAGCACAAACTTCTAAAGTAGTCTTCTCTTTTATTTCACTAATAATTTCTATAATTTTATTAAAGTCTTCATCACTAACTACTCCTCGACCACTAGTTACTAGACCAAAATGTTCTGCACCACCTTTTTCTACTTCCTTAGCTCGAGCTAATACCTTTTTCTTGTCTAGTAAAGGATAATTGTTTACTCCTGTCTCATGATGTGCTGATTGAGCACAAAAAGTACAGTCTTCTAAACAACTACCCGACTTAGCATTTACAATCGAACAGAGGTCTACTTTCTTACCAATAAACTTTTCTTTAATCTCATTAGCTGCCGCTAATAGTTGCATTGTCTTACTCTCTTCTAATTTTGCTAAAGCCATTGCTTCCTCTTGATTAATCTCTCCACCTGCTAAAACATGTTCTGATAATTTTTCTAACATAATCTTCCTCCTTAAATCCGTTAACCAAAAATACGTTAACTAATTTATATATTAGGTTGACAATATAATTAAAAATAAATAGAATATTAACACAAGACTTACACGAAATCATACACAAAACTTTTTTATTTTCAAGAATTAGTATCAATTGAGTTTTACTCTTAACCTTATTTTTAATCTAATTTTAATTACCTAAGCTTTTAAAACCCTTTAATTGTCAATTATTATTAGTCTGTGTCTAATTGTTATTTAATTTTTTTAGTGTTTTAACTGTCAAATATCAACTAGCCTACTCAATCTCATCCTTAGCCTAAGTCTCAATCTATTATATAAAATATCACCAAATATGTCAACCACTTATAAGTTTAGGTTAACACAAATCTGATAACTTATCAATCACACCTTCAATCTCAACGATCACTTCTTCCTCTCTTTCTTTTGCTAACCTCTTCTTTAAATCACCAATTACACTTGGCTCGCCTATCTCTCCTAATGCCCACGCGGAATGAGCCCTAACAATCGGCTTAGGGTCATCTAATCCTTTTAGAAGATGAGGAATAGCCTTAGGATTCTTTAAATTCCCTAAAACTATAGCAGCATTGCGCTGAATTGGTCTTTTCCCTCGCCAATTCATTGGAGTTGGCTTAAACTTTTCTTCATAATCTTTATTGGTTAATGCTAATAAAGATGATAATTGCGGATAGGCTTCTAAAGTCTGTGGTAAAAAGTCTGAATGGTTCCCGAATTTAACCTTTTGATTATGAGGACAAACATCCTGACAGGTGTCACAACCCCATATTCTTGTTCCCATCTTTCTCCTGTCTTCTTTTTCAATATAACCTTTACTCAAAGTAATATAACCTAGACATTTATTACTCTTCAAGGTATACTCATCTACAAGTGCTCCGGTAGGACAAGCTTCAATACATTTTCTACATCCACTACACTGATCTTCAATTGGAGCATCAAATTCTAGCTCCAAATTAGTAATAATTCCTCCTATAAAGATCCAAGAACCATAATCTGGGTTAATAATACTACAATTCTTGCCTTGCCAACCTATTCCCGCCCGACGTGCTAAAGCACGATCAACTGTAGGTCCGGTATCTACAAACTTTTTCACTTCTAAATTATCAGTTCTTGTCCGCAAAAATCCTATTAGTTGCTCTAATTTCTCACCTAAAACTTGATGATAGTCTCTTCCCCAAGCAAATTTGGAAAATTTTCCTCTCAGTTCCTCTTTAAAACTAGGAGGTGATTCTATTTCATGATAATAAGAGATAGCACAAACAATGACTGATTGGGCTGTTGGTAGTACTTGCTTAGGATTGGTAATTAAGTCTATATCATTATTAATGAATTTTGAAAGATAATCTCGCTCTTTCATATTCATTAAAAACTCTCTTGCCTCTAAGAAAGGTTCTACACCTGTTATTCTTATTTTATCTATACCAATACTCTTTGCATACTCCTTAAGTTCTTCTGTCAAAGTCACCTAAGCTCACCTCATTTAAATTTCAACTTTTTTAAATTGCGCTTTATTAAAAAGACCTTCTTTATTATGATAATTAAATAATATATTAGTCTGTCCCTTCTTTAACTCTTTCGTAGGCTCTTTAATTGCCTCTATAATATCGTAAGCAAAAGTCTCTATCTGAATTTCCTTCCGCAATTGTCGAGAAGAAAGTTGATTTAACTCTACAAAATACTTTTTAATCTCTTTTGGATTATTAGTAAAGTCTCTAAACCTAGTTTTATAGTTTTCTATTCTATATCTAGTAAGAAAGTCAGGTAAGTTATTAACTCTTCTTCTGCCTAATAAATAGTCAAATTTCAAGACTTCATTGAATAGCTTTTGCTTTGCTTGACAATGTTGTTGATAAAATTTCTGTAAAACCTGATAAAGGAAAGTTAATTTATGCGAATAACGATAATATTCTCCTTCTTCCCAAAAAGAAGCTAAATCATAATATAGTTCAAAATAACTATCATAAAAATTCTGGTAAATAAACTCTAAACTGTGATCAAAGTAATGAGCATTCCCAAAGGTTTCTAAAACTTCCTCTACCATCTTCAAATTTAGAATCTGATCATAACTTATATCGTTATTAGCCAAAACTTCATATGGTGGTCGTTCTGTGAATAAATATCCATATTCTTCAGCATTTTTTCGCAAACCAGAGCCTTGCAACAACTTTAAAAACCCTAATTGTAATTTATGAGGCTTAAGTTGATAAACATCATTAAACGACTCTTTAAACCTTTCATAATCTTCCCTAGGCAGACCTGCAATTAAGTCTAAATGAAGGTGAATATTTTCAGCCTCTAATAATTCATTAACTACTTCTTTTACACGATTAAAATCCATCTTTCGTTGAATTATATCTAAAGTTGCTGACTTAGTAGACTGAACCCCAATCTCAAATTGAAAATAACCGATCGGAACCTGCTTTAACCATTCAATCATCTCATTACTTAACAGGTCAGCTGCTATTTCAAAGTGAAAGTTAATTTCATGGTCATCAGGCTTATTATCTAATAAAAACTTAAATATCTCCCAAGTCCTCTTAGAATTGCAATTAAAAGTCCTATCTACAAATTTAACCTGTTTCACCTTAGCATTTATTAATCTTAATAGCTCGGTCTTAACTCTTTTTAATGAGAAATTTCTAACCGATGATAAAGTAGATGATAAACAATACTGACAGTTAAAGGGGCATCCTCTACTTGCTTCAAAATAGGCAATTTTATTCTCTAAACCACCTATCTGATTATATGGTGATGGTATTATATCTAAGTCATCAATTACTGGTTGTGGCTCATTTTTAATTATCTTATTCTCTTGTCTATAAACTAATCCTTTAACATTACTAAAAGGTTTATTATATTTTAAGCTAGTAAGCAATTCCTTAAAAGAATACTCCCCTTCACTATAAATAATATAGTCAATCTCTGCGTACGCTTCCATTAATTTAACTGGATTATAAGAAACTTCTGGTCCACCTAAAATAATAGTTAGCTCCGGCTTAACTTTCTTTAATATTTTAATGATATCTAAAGTTTTATCTATATTCCAAATATAACAAGAAAACCCGAGTACATCGGGATTAGCTTTATAAATCTCAGCAGCAATATCATCACTATGTTGATTGATTGTATATTCAGATATCTCTATTTTAAATTCATCCTCACAGTAACTCCTTAAATATCTAATAGCTAGTGAAGAATGTACAAAACTAGCATTTAAAGCTGAAAGTAATACTTCCATATTAACCCTACCTCTCTTAACTACCTAATTATTAGTTAATAGTTTTTTAATTTAACTATCTTTTATGTATTTTTCAATAACTATTAAGAATTAACCTTCATTATTAATTAAATTTTCATATTATAATTTTTTCACAAAAAGGTATTAACATTCGTATCTAGAATATAGGAGTAGAAACATAATATACCAAATGACTGGAAATAATCAAGGAGTTGATAATATAAAGATGCATCTTAATCAGATTAATCCAAAAGACAAACTGCTAATCTTAGCCAAAAGGGTTATTGATGGTACAGGTGCTCAACCTAAAAATAACCAAGCTATCTTTATTGAAAACCAGCAAATCAAAAATATTATCCCACAAAAGAAATTAAACAATCATCCAGAATTAAACAACTACCATAAGATTGATCTAAATGACACTACAATACTACCAGGACTAATCGACAGCCATGTTCATCTAGCATTAGATGGCATAGACTTCAAAAAAACTACTGAAGAATGGAAGTCACCAGCTAAAACGAATAAAAGAGTTAAACAGGAACTTGAAAATACTATTAAGAAAGGAATAATAGCTATTCGTGATGGCGGAGATAAAATTAAAATAGGATTAAACAGTAAAAGAAGAATCCTTAATAATGAAATAGTTGGACCACAAATCATCTCTACTGGGCAAGCTATCTATAAAGACGGAAACTACGGTTCTTTTTTAGGACCAGGTATCAACTCTAAAAAAGAGATCAAAAATGAGATTACTCGACTTTATAATCTAGGAGTTGACCAATTGAAAGTCTTAGTTTCCGGGATTGTAAGCTTTAGTAATTATGGCAAGGTAGGTCAAGTTCAATTTGATGTTGATAATTTAGAGTATATAGTAGATTTGGCCCATAGCTTAGGCCTTGAAGTAATGGCACATGCTAGTTCAAACGAAGCGGTACAAGTGTCAATTAAAGCAGGCGTAGACACTTTAGAGCATGGCTACTTTTTAAGTGAAGAATCCTTGAAATTAATGACTGAAAAAGATATCCCTTGGATTCCTACTGTAGTTCCAGTAGCTAATCAAACGGAAGTCCCAGATCAATATTCTGATGAAGAGCTAGATGTTATCAAAAGAACTTACAAACTACAATTAAAAATGATAGATAAAGCAAAAGAATTAGGAGTTAGGTTAGGAATAGGTACAGATGCTGGAGCTTACCAAGTGCGACATGGTCTCTCTTATTTTAGAGAATTAGAATTATTTAACCAAACCTCTTTGACTCCTTTAGAAATTATTAAAATTGCTACTATTAATAATGCTGAAATCATTGGCCTAGATCAAAAATTAGGTAGTATTGAAGCAAATAAAGAAGCTCACTTAATTGGAGTTAAGGGCAATCCATTGAATGACCTTTCTTTACTTAAAGATCCTGAATTAGTCTTCTACACTCCAATAAATAACGAAACTAAATTATCACAATTAGAGGCATGAATTTTAAAAAATTGATTTTTATTAAATTATCTTTTGACAAGCTTACCATATCATGTTATAATAAATTAGATTTATTATTTACAAGGAGGAATTATTTTTTATGAAAACAGGAACAGTAAAATGGTTTGACTCAGAAAAAGGTTATGGATTTATTGAGGTACCAGGTGAAGACGACGTATTTGTACATTTCTCAGCTATTCAAGATGATGGATTCAAGACTTTAGAAGAGGACCAAGAAGTAGAATTTGAAGTTGTTGAGGGAGATAGAGGACCTCAAGCTGAAAATGTAGTTAAGTTATAATCGCCTATTATATGCGTAAAGCAATAATATAGATTATTTCTGAAAAGAGTCATTCGGTTAACCGAATGACTCTTTTTTTATCTCCTAGTCTTCTATACTGCCTTTACTAATTAGCTTTACTATTTTTTACATAAGAAGAATGAACATAATAAACTAATCCAATTAGAAATAGCCCATAAAATATCATAACACCATATCCTATCCTAATACCTAATAGATCATTAAGTAATCCGGTTAACCAATTAGCCAAGATAACATTCCCTAAACTACCAGCAGTTAAAGTAGCACCTAAAATAACCGATACATTTCTTTTAAATGTTTGAAACATTGCCGCCTGTAAGGTTGGAAAATTCATAGCAATAAAGAAACCAGTCATTGAAAAGAAGATTGCAAATGAATTCGGCCCTAATAAACCCAAACCCAAAAGAAGGATAGTTACTACAGTCGTCAATATAACAAACTTTAGATACTCAAATTTTTCTACTACCATGCTAGCTAGGAGACGCCCTAGTGTAAATAAAATAAAGAAAACAGAAATATAAAAACTGATTTCTTCTTTACTCCTCATCTGCACATCATCTAAATATACTCCTAACCAACTAGCTAAACCTACTTCTAAACCTATATCTAATCCAAAAATAAACATAAAGATTAATACTCTTCTATCCGCTAAAAGCACCTTTAAAGGTACACTTTCTTGAGTCTGTTCTTGGCGTTTAGAAGGAAAGTTACTAAATAGAGAAGAAACTAATAATATTATAACAAATACTATTCCAAACGAATAAGTCGCTTCCCAGTTAAAATTAAATTTAAAGACCAAACTAGCATATAATGGAGCAATAAAACCACCTACCCCAAAAAATAGATGAAAACGATTCATCATCTTTCCCTTTTCTTTAGTAAAAAGCTTAGAAACTAAAGTATTAGCACTTACATTTAAAGTACCTATCCCATACCCTAGTAACACCATTACTAAAATTAATGATTGATACTGGTCAGTAAAGCTAACTCCTACTAAAGCTATACTACTAAATAAGAAGCCTGAGATGAAATTTTTCTTCAAACCCAACTTTTGAATTAGTACACCACCAATTGAGGTAGCCACTATACTTCCTAATGAAAAACTAGAGACTACAAAGCCTAATTGAGAATAATTAATATTATAATCTTCCTGTATTAAAGGATTGACGACCCCTTTTAAGTTAATTATGATTCCTAAGAATAACATAACTGCAAATGCATATCCAATCAAAAACTTACGTCTATTACTAATATCCATTTATACTGCCTCCATTTCAGTAATCGAAACTATATCTACAAACAATGACTATTATATATTATTGACTAACAAATTAAAAGCTAAAATCATCTTTGCTTCAATTGGTTAAAAGTGGTATAATTAGTACAAAAGAAGAGAGGAGACTCTAAAATGGGGCAAATATTTGTAATTGGCAATCAAAAAGGAGGAGTAGGAAAGACAACTACTTCTTTAAATTTAGGAGCTGCTTTAACTGAATTCGGAAAAGATATTCTCTTAATTGATTTAGACCCACAAGGTGGCTTAACATTACATTGTGGTTATGAACCAGATAAATTAGAACTAAGTATCTATGATGCTCTTAAAGATGAAGACTTAACTAATGATGCTCTTTTAGAAACAAAGTTTGGAGCTCACCTTCTACCAGCCAATGTCGATTTAGCTGTAAGTGAAATGGAACTTATCAATTCCGTAGCTAGAGAACGACGCCTGACCGCTATCTTAAACCCAATTCGCGATAACTATGACTTAGTAATTATCGATGGTCAACCGTCATTAGGTCTTTTAACCTTAAATGCAATGACTGCTGCTAATCAAGTTATTATTCCTATTGCTTGTGAATACTTGGCTTTACGCGGAGTAGATGGTTTAATGAAGATGATAAAGAAAGTACAAGGACAATTAAATAGTAAATTAAAGATAAATGGCGTAGTACCAACTATGTTTGATCGCCGAACTAATCATACTGAAGCTGTTTTAAAACAGATTAAAAAGACATTTGAACCCGAAATTAAAGTCTATGACCACATTATATATCGTAGTATTCGTTTTGCTGAGGCTGCTGAAAGACAGAAAGCTATCATCTATTATGCTAAAAATATCCCTGGTGCTGCTGCTTACCGTGATTTAGCGCGCGAATTGATTAGAGCAGGTGAAGTTTAATATTATTAAATAAAAAGAAGTAGACTAGTTTTACCTAATCTACTCCTTTATAGACATATAAATCATATGTTCAACTACATTAAGATTCTCATATGAATTAGTTATAAAAGTTAATTACTTAATTAACTTTAATGGTACTGGAGTAAATTCATCTACTGTTTTACCATTTGCTACTTTCTTAGCTGTCTCAACAGCCATCTCACCCATTAATCCTGGCTTCTGAGCAATAGTTGCCGCTAACTTACCAGCTTTAACTGCTTTTCTAGCATCATCGATAGCATCAAATCCAACTACAGTTATTTCATCTAACCTTCCTGCTGCTTCAATAGCTTGGATAGCTCCTAACGCCATAGAATCATTATGAGCAAATACAGCATCAATATCTTTTTCAGCTTGTAAGATATTTTCCATAACTGTCATTCCTTTTGCTCTATTAAAGTCAGCTGGCTGACTAGCTACTACTTCTAACCCTTCGTATTGATCGATACCTTTATGAAACCCTTTCCCTCGGTCTCGAGCAGCTGAAGTCCCTGGAATACCTTGTAGTTCTACTAACTTACCTTTTTTATTTAACTTTTTAGCAATAAATTCTGCTGCCATCTTACCACCAGCTACATTATCCGAAGCAATATGAGAAGCTACCTTACCGCCATTTGCACCTCTATCAACTGTAATTACTGGAATATTAGCATCATTGGCTGATTGAATTGCAGATACAATCGCATCTCCATCTACCGGATTAATAACTAATACATCTACCTGCTTCACAATTAAATCTTCAATGCTACTTAGCTGTTTAGCTGCATCATCTTGAGCATCCACCACTAATAATTTAGCACCTATTTCTTTAGCTTTCTTTTCTGCTCCTTCTTTTAAGTCAACGAAGAATGGATTGTTCTGAGTAGATACAGCAAATCCTATCTTCAAAGCATCTGCTTTTTCTTTCGATTCTTTTGGTGCATTACCTTGACACCCCATCAACCCTACTGCCAACACTATAATTAATCCTAAAATTACCAACTTATTCTTTAACATATTTAATCCTCCCTCAAAATCAAGATTATTTGATACATTTTTGACCTCTAAATTCTGCTAGCTTTTAACTCATAATATCATTAAGCAGGCCTCACCTCCCCAATCTTCAAGCTTTTTACTGACTTCTACGGTCTAAAAAGACCGCAATTAAGATTACTGCCCCTTTAGCAACTAACTGATAAAATGATGAAACATTTAACAAGTTCAATCCATTATTTAAGACACCAATAATTAAAGCCCCAATAATTGTTCCAATTATTCCACCTTGGCCTCCAGAAAGACTAGTACCACCCAAAACAACAGCCGCTATTGCATCTAATTCATAGCTTGTCCCAGCCGTAGGTTGAGCAGAATTCAATCTTGCAGCTAAGATAACTCCACTGACTGCTGCTAAAAAACCACTAATCATATAAACGCTGGTCTTAACAGTATCAGTATTAATCCCTGATAGTTTAGAAGCCTTTTCATTTCCGCCTATAGCATAGACATAACGGCCAAATGGAATCTTTTTTAAAACAATATAACAGACTACTAAAATAATTACCATAATTACTACCGGCATAGGAATCGGTCCTAAATAACCAGCACCAATAAACCTAAAAACTTCATTAAACCCTGAAATAGGTCTACCATCTGAATAAATTAAAGTTAGACCTCGAGCGATAGTCATCATCCCTAAAGTAACTATAAAAGCAGGCATTTTGGCTTTAGCTACCATTAATCCATTAACTAAACCTAATACTGTTCCAACTAAGATACCAGCCAAAATAGCTAAGAAAATGCCTGTCCCACTAGCTAATAATCCAGCCGTAATCGCTGATGATAATGCCAATACTGAACCTACTGATAGATCGATACCGCCAGTTAGGATAACAAAGGTCATACCGACTGCTAAAATAGCGTTAATCGAAACCTGTCTTGTTACATTTAATAAGTTATGGGCTGTTAGAAAGTAATCACTGGCTAAAGATAAAGCAATAACTAAAACAATCAAACCAATACCTGATTTAAATTTACTAATTACTTTTACCCCTTGTTTCCATTTAGAATTAACGGCTTTCTCTCCCATTATTATATTCCTCCTGTCGCCAATTTCATGATTTTTTCTTGATTTGTTTCTTTTCTATCTAATTCACCAGCTATTCGTCTATCATTCATTACTAAGACTCTATGACTTAAATTCAATATTTCTGGTAGTTCCGATGAAATTAAGATTACTGCTACTCCTTCTTCAACTAACCAATTAATCAAATCATAGATCTCTGCTTTAGCCCCTACATAAATACCTCGGGTAGGCTCGTCCAAAATAACGACTTCTGGCTCAGTAGTCAATAGCTTAGAAATAACTACTTTCTGTTGGTTTCCACCACTTAAATTTTTAACTAACTGCTTAGCATGAGGTGTCTTAATACTTAATTTATCAATGTACTCATCTGCTAATTTAGCTTCTTGGTTCTCATTTATAAAACCAGCCTGTAATAGTTCATGCAAGACAGAT
This sequence comes from Candidatus Frackibacter sp. WG13, assembly GCF_900114655.1. Classification (GTDB taxonomy): domain Bacteria; phylum Bacillota; class Halanaerobiia; order Halobacteroidales; family Acetohalobiaceae; genus Frackibacter. The sequence goes on along the minus strand of NZ_FOTT01000003.1, from coordinate 14,314 downwards.
AAGGAAATATTCTCTTGTACTGAAAGATCAAGAACTAATCCTTCACCTTTGCGGTCTTCACTTAAATAATAGATTCCCATCTCAATCGCCTGCTTAGGAGAAGTAATATTAACTCTATTACCTTTAAAGTAAATCTCACCTTCCTCTATATTAAATAAACCATAGAGACTTTTAGCTAACTCAGTTCTACCTGAGCCCATTAAACCTGCAATTCCTAAAACCTCTCCTTTATATGCTGCAAACGAAAGATCGATTACTTTATCTGGAACAGTTAGACCTTTAACTTCCAAGATTTTATCTGATCTATTATTAATGATTTCTGGAAATCTATCCTCAATCTTGCGTCCTACCATCATCTTAATTAGTTCATCTTCGTCAGTTTCATCAATTTCTACTTCCCCAACATACTCACCATCTCTTAAGACAGTTACTCGATCACAAATTTGAAAAATTTCCTCCATTCGGTGAGATATATATAATAGAGATCCCTTCGGCTGTTAGTCGTTCAATTAAGTCAAATAAGATTTCAATCTCTTTTGGCGTTAAAGATGAAGTAGGTTCATCCATTACTAAAATATTAGCATCTTGTGATAAAGCCTTAGCTATCTCTACCATCTGTTGATTCCCGATATTCAACTCGTTTATTTTACTTTGTGGATCAATATTCACTCCTAGCCGATTCATAATTTCTTCAGTCTTTTCATTGAGACGCTTAAAATCGACTAAGAAACCTTTTTTAGGTTCACGACCTAGGAATATATTCTCAGCTACCGTTAAGTAAGGGATTAATTCTAGTTCCTGGTGGATAATAGCTAATCCTGCTTCTTGTGCTTCTTTGGGACTTTTAAACTCAACTTGATTACCTTCAAGATAGATTGAACCACTATTCTTTTGATAGATTCCATTCAAAACTTTCATTAAGGTTGACTTCCCAGCACCATTCTCACCTAATAAAGCATGGACTTCACCTTGATGAAGATTAAAGTTAACATTATCTAGAGCCTTAACTCCTGGGAACGTTTTCGTAATCGCTTTCATCTGCAAAATTATCTCTTCATTCTGCATTAAAAATCAACCCCAGAAATCAGAATTATATTAGCGTAAGATATTACTTCCCCCGTCCTTACTATTCCTTTAGCACTTTGAGTCATCTCCTTGAATTCTTCATGACTACAGTATTCAATATCTATTTCTCCTAAAAGTTCTAGTATCTTATCGTGTAAATCAGGACTCACATCTCTTATTTCACTAGCCATAATTGCTTTTTCCACTACTAAATCATCTAAAGTTGCTTGTAAAACATTCATGAATTTAGGAATTCCTGCGGTTAAAGCTAAATCAATCCTATTAGCCGGTCTTGGAATCGGCAACCCGACATCACAAATTACTAATCGGTCAGTATGTCCCATTTCTGCAATTAATTGCGATAAGTTACTATTAAGAATACCTTTTTTCTTCATCTATTATAAGCCCCTTTCCTGTTGAAATGCTTTCACCTCTGAAAGACTTGGCAAAGAAGTCTGAGCTCCTAACTTAGTTACTGCTAGAGCAGCAACTTGATTAGCGAATCTAATAGACTTCTCCTCATCCCAACCTTGCTGCAAACAATAAGCAAACGCTCCTGCAAATGAATCCCCAGCTGCCGTAGTATCCACTGCTTCTACTTCAATAGCTGCATAATCTTGCTCTTCATCATTAGTATAAAGAGTAATACCATTCTTTCCTTTCGTCAGTAAGACTTTATTTACTCCCCAACTTAAAAGCTGATCAATCTTCTCTTGACGATTTTTAAACCTATAATCTTCCAAAAGTAGATCTAATTCACCTTCATTTGGTAACAAATAATCTATTTTATCATAAATATCTTCTGGTAACTTTTGGGCCGGTGCTGGATCGAGAATAACAGTAGTCTGATATTTATCAGCTAAATTGATCGTATGAATAATCGTTTCTAGAGGAATTTCCATCTGTAATAAGATTACTTCTGCTTCTTTTATCTTATTCTCTCGCTTATCAATCATTGTCTTTCTTAACTTTCCATTAGCACCAGGTACTACTACTATTCGGTTATCACCACTATCTTCTACAGTTATAGCTGCAACCCCGGTACTCTCTTCAAGTCTAAATATACTATCTGTTTTTACTCCTGCTTCTTCTAAATTAGATATTAAGCTATCACCGAAATGATCTATACCACATGCACCAATAAAGCTAACTTGACCACCTAATTTACCTACCGCTACTGCTTGATTAGCTCCTTTTCCACCAGGAATTTCTTTAAAATATTTGCCGATAATCGTTTCTCCTGTCTGTGGATAACGTTCAGTCTGTACTACTAGGTCCATATTCATACTACCAACTACTAAAACTTTATTATGCATTAGCTTGCCACTCCTTTGTAGAACTTCTTATCTGCAACTTAGGCTTTAAGATTACATCATCCCCTATGAAATTAGATTCATTTATTCTTTTAATTAAAATTTCTGCTGCAGTCATTCCCAACTTATACTTAGGCTGCATAATCGTTGTTAATCCTGGTCTAATAGCTGAAGCAATATCAATATCATCATGACCAACAATCGAAATATCCTCAGGAACCTTTAGACCTGAATCAAAGACTGCTCCATAAGCACCGATAGCCATCAAATCATTAGCCATAAATACAGCTGTTGGTCGCTGTGATTGTTCTAGTAAAGTCGTCATTAACTTATACCCTGACTCTTTGCTATAATCTCCTTTTAAAACCCAATTGTCACTATATTCGAGGCCAAACTCATCTATCGCTTGCCTAAAACCACTCAATCTATCACGAGCTGTTTTAGTTGCCAAATCACCGGCTATATGAGCTAACTTAGTATGGCCCAATTCTATTAAGTAAGAAGTAATCTGATAGGCAGATGTCTTATTATTAATTGTTACTGCTGGCAACTCTACCTCAGGTATCTTACGGTCAATTTGCACAACTGGAAAATTAGCTTTAGCTAATTTATGTAATTCTTCTTTATTACCTATTGATAATGACAGAATCATACCATCAACCTGCTTACTCCTCATTAATTCAATTGCTTCTCTTTCTTCCTCTTTGTTATTATCAGTATTACAGAAGATAACTGAATAGCCTAACTCTTTTGCTTTATCTTCTATTCCTCTAGCCACCTCTGGAAAGAACGGATTACTAATATCAGGTATAATCAAGCCAATGGTATATGTTTTTTTTAGTACCAATCCTCTCGCAACACCATTAGGATTATAACCTAGTCGATTAATTACTTTTTGTACTTCCTCTTTTGTATTATCACTAACATCGGGTTTATTATTTAAAACGCGGGAAACTGTTGTAATTGAAACTCCTGCTTCTTTAGCTATATCTTTTATAGTTACCTTCAATCTATTCACTCCTCATTATAACAACCGATATCTTAATTAAATAATGACTTTTAAGAAATATATCTTTCATGAAAGCGTTTTCGGTAACGCTTTCAATAACATTATAAAATATTCTGACAAATTAGTCAAGTAATTGTGATAATATTTTTTCATCTTTGCTTTAACACCTCTTATTATTGATGAATATGATATTAAAAATAGTTAAAAAGGAGGTATTAGATAATGAATGAATCTAAACCAAACAATTTTGAAGAATTATCAAATAATAATTCAAATCAAAACCAAGTCAATCTCTCAAATGAAGGACTACAACAAGAAGATGAAGTAGAAAGAGTCTGTTTACCAGAAATAGGCTCACCTGCTCCTAAATTCACAGCAATGACAACCTTCGGTAGACGTTCTTTAACCGATTATCGAGGTAGTTGGCTAGTCTTCTTTTCACATCCAGGTGATTTTACCCCAGTCTGAACAACTGAATTTATTGCCTTTGCAGAGGCATACGATGAATTTCAAAGGTTAGACACTGAATTACTTGGGTTAAGTATTGGAAGCCTACAATCTCATTTAGCTTGGGTCTATGATATTTATCAAGAAACTGGAGTGGAGATCCCATTCCCAATCACTGTTGACCTTAGCATGCAAATTGCTAAGCAGTATGGTATGATTCAACAAGCTACTAGTAATACATCTACAGTTAGAGCAGTCTTTATTATTGATCCACGAGGTATTGTGAGAGCCATCAACTATTATCCTTTAGAAGTTGGTAGATCAACTGAAGAAATATTACGATTAGTTAAAGCGTTACAGACGGCAGATCGATTTGAAGTTGGTACACCTGCTAATTGGCAACCTGGTGAACCAGTTGTTGTGCCACCACCTAGCACTTATCAACAACTTATACGAAGAGTTGAAAATCCACCATCTGATTGGAATTGTATCGATTGGTATCTATGTTTTAAAGATTTATAGTTAAAATTGTAGACCACCTCATTTCGAAAGTCTCTAATATATTAATACTTTTACTCATTTAATCCCCCCAGTATAATTAGTTTTCTCTACTATAATAATTTATGGCATTATAATATATTATATAATAGTATAAGTCCTTTAAAAAATGATTAAACAATATAATATAAAGTAAAAACCTCTCCTATGACAAAGAGAGGTTTTTACTTTATATTTAATTTAAAAGGGAGTTATATGCTATTTTACATCATGCCAGGACCATAGCCACCCATCATTCCTGGACCTTGACCATAACCTCTCATCATACCAGGGCCATGCATCATTGGACCAAAACCAGCGCCCCCCATCATACCCGGGCCACTCATACCACAAGGCATTCGGTAAGCACCATTACCTCTATTGTCTAATTCATCTCCATGCTCTTCATAATATTCCTTCATTGTTTCTAATCTTTCTAACATATACTCTGCTTGTTGTTCAGTGATTAAACCTCTTTCTAACTGCTGGTTGATGTAATCTTTCTGAAATTGATAATTCTTCTGAAACCAGTTATCATTTCCTTCTTTCGCCATAACCATTACCGCCATAGATAATACTAACGCCAATACTGTTACACCTATTACTACTTTTTTCATCTTATCCACACTCCTTTGTTAATTTATCCCCTTTTAGGGGCTGTTCCTTTCTTGTTAAGTATATTGTATATACTAAATATGAAAATATAATGAAAAGAGTGTGAAAAGAATGTGAAAATTAAATAAGACCAGAGCTGTGACAACCCTGGTCTCCTACTAAGGAATATGTTGTATTATATAATTGTGAAGGAAGATAATGAGGGGTATTCATTAACAAGGGGTAATTCAATTAAAAGAGTCTATAATTACCTTCCTTCTTTTTAAATTTTAACATGGAATTAAATCTACTTCTGTTGATTAAGTCACATTATCATTGAATGTCCATATTCTTTAAATTGAACATAATCCCCTATACCCTTTATATTTAAATTATTTTCTGCTATCCACTTTCCAACTGTAAACTCAAAAAAATGGTGGGACTAGCAGGAATTGAACCTGCGACCTGCAGATTAGGAGTCTGCTGCTCTATCCTGCTGAGCTATAGCCCCCATATTCCCTTATATATTATATCCAAATTTGCGAACGATTACAAGATAAATAATTTGATAATTATTTATAAACTCACCCTAAATTAACATTCCTACTACTTTATAATATTTATAATTTAATTATTTGTTAAAACTTAATTATCTATTACAGCATCTTCTTTATTGAAAAACTCTTATATCAATTCAATCTTCCGCATTATGTTTTAATTTTTAATAATTTTTGGTTACTTATCTGAATAAAATGACTTAAATATTTAAATAAAACAAAAAGAACTAATCCGACTGACAAAATTTCTGCTATCCGAGCAGGATAAAGAAGTAAAGTACTATTAAATTCCTTTTCTAAAAACCCTGAAGTCAATTTTAAACCTATAGCTGTGATTACAAAAGGAAATGTAAAGGCTGAAAAACTAGGATAAAAACCTACTGCAAGCATCTTTGGTAAATAAATTAAAACAAGAGCTAACATCGTTAAAGTCAATAAAAGCAACCAACCTAACATCAACATATTCTTCTCAGGAAAGACGCTCATATATCCAGCCAAACAAAGTCCCGCTGGAGCTGTAAATATAGAAATAGTAGGCAAAGTAGGATCCTTCATTTCCCCAATCCGAAAGACTCGATAAGTAACGATCGGTAATAGAATCATGTAAGCAATAAATCCAAACCAAAAGATTATTTGCCCCAGCTCAATGCGGTTAAAAAGAGGAGCAGTTACACTAGCGACTACTATACCTACATAGACAATAAAATAGCTAGGAAAAACATTTTTAATATCAAAATTCATAATAAAACGAAATGAAAATATGATAACCAATAAAGCATGAAGTATAATTCCACCATACCATATATATAAAGCCAGTTGATAAGAAAAAGGCACTATATAACTAGCTAAAATTATAATTGCCATAGAAAAAGTTAAGGCTACACTAGCCACCACTGGATTCTTTAAATCATTAACAACTCCTCGGCAGTCAATAAAAAGTCTACCTATTAAAAGCAACAATATTGACACAGCTAACAGCCCTGCCAAATAACGATATTGACTTCCATAAGAAAGAACAAGATTTCCTGCACCAACTAAGCCAAGCATCAAACCTGCTATCGGTACTGGTGTTCTCTTGAAAATTGTAGACATCTTATTCTGCCTCCTCTAAAGTAGTGCCGCCTGCATTAATCTCACGCAAAATTATCTCAGTAGCTTTAGCAGCCACTTCCCCAGTAAAAGAAGCACACTGGTCTTTATGCTCCCCGGAAGCCATATTAAACCCATCGGTTAAGACCTTACAACAAAGACATCCATGATTGTCTTTAAAACTCTGCTGAAGTTCATTTGTTAACCTTAAATTTCTTTCAACCCGTTTATCTCCACCTTTAGTACGACCAAAGAAATAACTGATTGCCATCACTCCTCCCGAAACAGCTCCACAAACACATTTTGATTTACCGATCCCAACTGGAAATCCAGAAGCCATAGCGATTATTCTATCTGAGATATCTAATTCAAACTGATTCCTAATACTACTAATTATCGCCTCCGAACAATAAAACTGCCCACTCCTAAATAATCCTTCTGCTTCTTCTCTTACCTCATTTACTCTTACATCTGTTTGCAAAATTAACCCCTCCTAATCTTTTCTTATAAACTATAATATCACACATTATAAATCTTTTCAATAATCAATATAAATTAATTTTATAGAAGAGGGGGTAAAGTTAATAATCTGCAAATAATATAATTTGTTATACAATAAAAAAACCTGTCTCTTTTTTTAAGAAACAGGCTTGTTCACTCTACTTAAAACTATTATTTTTTAACTATTTAATCTCTTGAGGTTGTTCTTTTCAACTAGCTTCTTTCTTTATTCTTCTTGCATCTAGGGCATAATCCATATAATTTTATCTTATGTTCAAATAACTGATAGTCCGTTTTATCACTCACTTTTTCTTCAAAATTATGTAACGGGCAATCCAGTGCCCTAACTTTACTACAAATAACACAGACCAAGTGATGGTGGTGCTCTCTACCCACTCTTAATTCAAACCTACTCTCTTTACCATATAAATTTAACCTATAAATAATATTCTTCTCTTCAAAATAATTAAGATTCCGATAAACTGTTGATAATCTCAAAGTATCCCCTTTACTCTTGATCTTTTTAAATACCTCTTGCGCTGATAAAGGTCGATTACTATTGATTAAAACTTTTAAAATAGCAAAACGCTGCTTAGTAAATTTAATCTCTTTATCTTTTAATTTCTGCTTCCAAAAAGCTAATTCATCCATATATTATCTCCTACACCCCATTACTCGTTGTGTTATCCTTAACCTTAATCCCAATCTTAGTCTAAACCTTAACCTCTTGCCACCTGCAAATAAGACCCCTTACCCACTTATAAATAATAACAGTAATCAAACAAACTACACTGGCTAAAATTATCGTTCCTCCAGGAGCTAAATCCTGATAAAAAGCAATAATAAGCCCTACATTAACCGCAAGAATACTAAAAATAATACTATTCCTTATGGTTGCTTTAAAACTTTTGGCTAACTGCAAGCTAGTAGCCACCGGTAATGTAATTAAAGAAGATACTAATAAACCACCGATAATCCGCATAGAAATTGCAACAGTAATTGCTACTATAATTAAAAATATAGTATTCAATCTCTTAACTGGCACCCCAGCTAACCTAGCCTCTGCCTCATTAAAGGCTAAAAAAAAGAAACCATAATAAAAATAGAATATAATACCTATTATCAAAATTGCTAAAGGAATAATAATAAATATATCTTTCATTGTAATTAGTGATATACTACCAAATAAGTAACTAAAGATTCCTGAACTATTACTAATCAAACTAATCAATATTATTGCCACTCCTAAGCCTGTTGCTAAAATGATAGCTAATGATAATTCTTCATAATCTTTATAGTCTTGTCGTAATTTCTCAATCCCCAGCGATGCAGTAATAGCAACTATTAACGCAGTATAAATAGGATAAATACCAAGTAACATTCCTAATGCTACTCCAGCTAATGAAATATGAGATAGAGTATGACCTATTAATGATAATCGCTTTAAGGTTAGAAACACTCCAATCAAAGGACAGATTATTGCTACTAAATTTCCTACTATAAATGCTCGCCGCATAAAAGAATAAGCAAAAACTTCTAACATAGACTGCTTTCCACCACCTGAGAAGCACTTAGAGGAGTTATCTTTTGTTTAGCAAAATGAAATACTCTATTTGCATACTGAATTACAGCTTCAATATTATGAGAAATTATTAATATTGTCAATTCTAATTCTTGATTTAATCTGTTAAGCAACTTATAAAATTTATTCTGATTCTCAATGTCTACTCCAACTAAAGGTTCATCTAGAAAAATAACTTTCGGTTCACTAACTAAGGCCCGAGCAATAAAGATTCTCTGTTGTTGCCCACCAGACAGATTACCAATCTGTCTCTCTTTGTGCTCCAACATATCTACTAACTCTAAAACCCTATTAATCTTTTGGTCCAACCTTAAATTCAATAACTTAAACCTTCCAAACTCCTTATATAAATTAGCTCCGATAACTTCTTTTACAGTAGCTGGAAAACTATCGTTAAACTCCTTTACTTCCTGTGAAATATATCCTAACTTCGTCCAGTCACTAAATTCATTTATATTTTGACCAAAGAGTTTTATCTCTCCTTGTTGAAAAGAAATCTGTTCCGTTAAGAGTTTTAAAAAAGTGCTCTTACCTGAACCATTAGGACCTACCAAAGCTACGAAATCGCCGTTCCTAATATCTAAATTAACATCTTTTAAAATTACTTCTTCATCATAACCAAAATTCAAGCCTCTTATTTTAATTATTTCACTCATCTTCATCTACCAACGCCTTTCTTAAATTCTTAAGATTTTTACTCATTATTGAAAAATAGTCTGCATTATTCTCCTTCTCTTCTTCAGTTAAACCAATAATCGGATCAAGAGTTAATATCTTCAAACCAGTTTCTTTAGCTAATACTTCTGCCACCCTAGAATTAGATAACTTCTTCATAAAGATATATTTTAGCCCATCTTTTCTTACTCTCTCAATTAATCTAGCCAAAGCTCCTGGCGATGGCTTTTCATGAAGTGTGACTCCGGTAACAGATAACTGATTCAATCCATATCTATTGGTCAAATACCTAAAAGCATCGTGAGAGACCAAAATATAATCTCGATTTCTATTAGTCAAAGTTGCTCTATATGCTTGACCAAGAATATCTATCTTCTTCGTATAACTTTTATAATTTTGCTGATACTCCCTTTTATTTTCAGGATCTAAATCAATAAATTCATCCCTTACTCGTTTAGCAATCAACTGCATATTAATGGGGTCTAACCAAATATGTGGGTCATACTGACCATGGCTATGTACGTAAGTATTTTCCAACTTTAATAGCTTAACTTCTTCACTAGCCTTAATAACTTCGATACCTTTTTTTTGAAGAAGCTTTGCAACCTTAGTCCCCCAAGGCTCTAAACCAACGCCATTATACAGAAATAAATCCGTTTTTAATAATCTACTTTGCTGTTGAAGTGAAGGTTTATAACTATGTACTTCTTCACCATTAGGAATTAGGAGATGTAAGTCTACTTTATTTCCACCAATCTTATTTGCTAAGTCATATAACGGATAAATACTCACATAAATATTTAATCTATTCTGTTGATTCCTTAGGCTATTTATCTTATTTACATCAGAAGTCCACCAATTATCAGGCAGATCAATTAAGACTAATGATGTAGCTATTATGAAAAGTAATAATAGATAAAGAAACCAGCGCCGATTAGTATATATTCTTCTGTCTTTAAACAATTAACCTCACCCTAACCATATCTTTATTTGCAAATCATTTGCATCTACTATTCATATAATTAACATTTTAAACACTTTTTATACAAAAAATAAACTCTCCTATGAAATCACAGGAGAGTTTATTAATTATATTATATTATATTATATATTAAGTTTACTTAAACATTTCAAAGTATTTTTCTGGTGTTGGAAACTCACCTAGTACAGCTGCCATCGCTGCTACATGAGCACTTCCTAAATAAGTCTCTGAATCAGCTGGTCCAATTCGAGACTGATAATTACGAGTAGTTGTAGTTAGAGCTGTTGCTCCAGAGCCGATTCTTCGTTTATTACCCATACATAAACCACAACCTGGCATAGTAATTGTAGCTCCTGCCTCGGTTAATTTAGCTAAACTACCATCCTTAACTAATTCATTATAGATATCTCGAGAAGCAGGACAGACGACAAAGTTAAGACCATGTGGTACTTTGTGACCTTCAACGATTCGTGCTGCTGCTCTAATACTTTCCAAGTCGCCACCGACACAACTACCGATAAAGACTTCATCTAATTCAGTTCCTGCTACCTCTGATATTGGTGCTACATTATCAGGATGATGTGGCTTAGCTACTAGAGGCTCATCTACTTCAGTTAATGGAATTTCAATAGTAGCTGCATATTCTGCTTCTTCATCAGCCTGAGGTAGAACTGGATTAGCTAAAAACTCTTCAATACTCTCAATCGTATCTTTAACCGAAGGACAACTTTCTGCATCGGTTCTTGACTTTAAGTATTCTAAGTTTTCTTCGATTGCTTCAATAGTGACTTCATCTGCTGGTACTGTTCCTGCTGAAGCACTTCGTTCTGCAACAGCATTTGTTAAGATATATCTCTTATCAGAATCTAAAAACTCTACACCTTCCATTTCAATGATGCGACCATTATATACATCTTTACCTACTATCTCTTCCGCATAAACTACTAAAGTAGAAACCAAATCACGAGCAGTTATTCCTTCCTTTGGTTCACCTTTAAAGATAACTCTTACTGACTCGTCCATAGTCAAATCTTGTTTACCATACTTCATAGCCCCTGCTACGATATCTGATGCTGCTGGGAAGGAAACTCCTCTTGGAGTTCGAGTATGTGAATCTCCTCCTACCACTACATCTGTAGGTAGTATGAATCGATTTCCAATCGTATGGATGATACCCTCGCCAGGCTCTAAGCAGACACCGCCTCGTTCAGTAACGAATTCATTAATAAATTTATGTCTATCTCTATCTTCACTAGATGGACATTCTCCGGTATGACATAATGATTGAACTACAGCTTCTGCACCGAAGTCTCCCCCAGCCATCGATTGATACTCTTCAAGAGTCATTGGTCCTGTTGTATCCTGAGAGTAAACTGCTCTTACTGCTACAGTTGCAGTCTCCCCTGGTACAATTGTATCTTTCCCATCTAACCTATTCATTCCTACAATCTTTTGAGCTAATGTTTGAGTAGGTTTATCATCCTCTTCTTTAGCTCCTGCAGGCAATTTGCTCTCATCAAAGTCGACACCACTTTCACGACAATATTCTGCTGCCCACTGTTGTAATTCATTTCCGGCATCAAAATAAGTCATTCCCCCGGCAGCAATCTTATCTAACATAAATTGAATCGGTAGTTCAATATCTAATTCTTCTTCCTTATTAACAGTTAACTTCTCTGCTTCGATATCAACTTTTAATTGGTCCCCTTCATTAATAGAATCAGTATTACATTCAAGTGGTACAATACCAGAAGCTACTAAAGAGTTCTTGAAAATTGGGGCAAAGCTCTTAGCAATAACCACTCCCCCAACCTTCTTTTCTGGTTCTCCTTCAACTGGCTTACCTAAGACTTGTAACATCGTATAAGTAGCTGATTTTCGTGAAGAACCTTCTCCTAATGCAGCTCCTGCCACAAAGATAACATTATCATCTTGCTCTTTTAATTCTTCTAAACGTTCTAAAAAGTCTTCCTCATCTTCACGTCCATCCATAATAAATTGAGCATGACGAGGATGGTCAGTTCTACTGTCAGCATTCTTTGAAGGACTTAAGTGACCAGTAGTAATATTATCTCCTACTTTAATTGTAACTCCTTCATATTCAGCCTGCAAATCCCAATCCTTAGCAAACTCTCTTTCAGCCCAACTCTTAATTATCTCTTGCGCTACTTGTTTATCTTCAACTAAATTAGCTACCTCTTCAAATTCAGACTTATTAACTAATACCGTTTTCTTTAAAATGTCAGTCACTTCTTCTACAAATAAATCCGCTTTTAATATATCGATTAACTCACTAGTAGCTGCTCCACCGTTCATATCTGCTAATAATGCTAAAGCTTCTTTAGCATTTAAGTAATCAGATTCAATCTCACCTTTAACAACTTTAGCCAAACCTTCAGCTTTAGCATATGAAGAAGGGAAAGTCCCTCTTCTTACTTCTTCAGATAATAATCTTACAACTAGCTTGTCCATCCGTTCAGTTGTAAAGATAGTAAATTCTCCTTCATCTAAACCTTCTACTTCTAAACCCGCTATTAATCCCTCAACCTCATCAACATTTAATGGTCTCGGTGGTAAATTATATGCGTTTTTGCGGGCTAAAGCTTTTTCTTTATAGCCTTCCAACAATTCAATTAATTCTTCTTTCATGCTGTATTACTCTCCTCCTCATAAAAAGCGATATTTATCACTTTATAATTATACATTATTTCAACAGCATTTACAAATTTAATCCATCTTCACAGAGTGATTTGTGAGCTAAACCTGTTCACTTAGATCAACATTTTTTATAGAGGTCATTTGAAAGAGCAAAGCCACTATATCTCTAAATCATAGAGACATAGTGACTATCTTCTACACAATTGAATCTTTATCTACCTTAAGCTTTTTTAATAAAACAGACTATCTCACTCTCTTTTTCCTTCACTTTTATTACTTCATATCCACTTTCGTCACACCAAGACTTGACCTCATCTTTAAATGCTGGATCATCAAGCTTCACCTCTAAAATATCGTCACCTTCTAGCTCTTCAACTTTATTCTGTACTCTTTCACTTACATCCATACATTGTTCTCCTCGAAGATCCAGTATAATAGCATCACCTAACGGCTCTCCAGTCTCATCAGTAGCAATCTGTCCGTGTACTACTTTATCTTTCACTTCACCTTTGGATCTAGCTTCTTTATCCTGCTCAACTATTTTATAAAGTCTATAACCACCACTTAGATTCTTCACCGTATCAAATCCATTCTGCAACAGAATCCGAGCTGCTATATAAGAACGCAACCCACTACCACAATAAACGATAATCTCTTTATCCTGTGGTAATTCATCTATTCTTTTGCGTAATTTACTAAGAGGAATATGTATTAAATTATCAGTAAGGTCAATAACTCCCATCTCATACTCTTTCTTAGTTCTAGTATCTACCAATACGGACTCCTGCCAATCTACTTCATCTAAGTCTGACCAATGAATGACTCCAGTTGTCTCTTTAAGAATATTACCAGCTGTAAAGCCAGCCATATTAACTGGGTCTTTAGCTGAAGAATAAGGCGGTGCATAAGCTAATTCTAACTCTTGTAAATCAAATACATTTCTTTTAAATCTAAGTGCAGTTGCTAAAACATCGATTCGTTTATCTACTCCATCACGACCTACGATCTGTGCTCCTAATAACTCACCATCCTCTGGTTTAAACAGAATCTTAACTGTCATTGGAAAAGCACCTGGGTAGTATCCAGCGTGGGAACGAGAAATCGTAAAGGATGCTTCATATTCAATTCCTTCTTGCTCTAAGCTCTTTTCATTCTTCCCAGTCGAAGCAACAGTTAAATCAAATACTTTGGCTACGGAAGTCCCTTGTGTTCCTGTAAACTTCTCCTTGCGACCAGTTAAGTTATTAGCTACAATTCTCCCTTGTTTATTAGCTGGTCCTGCTAAAGGAATATGAGTCTTTACTC
>NZ_FOTT01000010.1 GCF_900114655.1 Candidatus Frackibacter sp. WG13 | reverse complement strand
ACGATAAGCGCTGAAAGCATCTAAGCGCGAAGCAAACCTCAAGATAAGGTTTCCCATAGAGTTAATCTAGTAAGATCCCTGGAAGACTACCAGGTAGATAGGCCAGAGGTGTAAGGACAGCAATGTTTTTAGCTGACTGGTACTAATAGATCGAGGGTTTGATCTAGATAAATAAATTATAATTAACATTGTGCAGTTTTGAAAGTATAGTTGACATTTGAAAGTATAGTTGACAAATGAAAAAATTTTCCGGTGGTAATTGCGGAGGGGTCACACCTGTTCCCATTTCGAACACAGCAGTTAAGTCCTCCAGCGCTGATGGTATTGCAAGGGTAGCCTTGTGAGAGAGTAAGTCGCTGCCGGATCTATTTTTAATTAAATATTGCAAATGAGTAATTATCAATTGCTATTATTCCCCGATAGCTCAGCTGGTAGAGCAGATGGCTGTTAACCATCGAGCCGTAGGTTCGAGTCCTACTCGGGGAGCCATTAGGCCCCCATCGTCTAGTGGCCTAGGATACCAGGTTTTCATCCTGGCGGCAGGGGTTCGAATCCCCTTGGGGGTGCCATTTTAATAGTTGACAGTTGAGAGTTGACAGTTAAAAAATTAAAACTGACACTGATTACTGACACTGTACACTAAATATGGGCGAATAGCTCAGTTGGGAGAGCACCTGCCTTACAAGCAGGGGGTCACAGGTTCAAGTCCTGTTTCGCCCACCATTTTTAATAGTTGACAGTTGACAATTGATAGTTGACAGTTAAAATCAAAACCATTTAAAATATAAATTATTAATGGTTTTAATTTTAAACAAGTAGAAATGTTAACTGTATAGCATTAACTATCATATGAATTAGAAAGTTTACAGTAAAAGTAACTGTAAACTGTCAACTGTACACTGTAAACTGAACCGTGGGGATGTAGTAGAGCTGGTCTACAACACCGGCCTGTCACGCCGGAGGTCGCGGGTTCAAATCCCGTCATCCCCGCCATGCGCTGACGTAGCTCAGTTGGTAGAGCAGCTGACTTGTAATCAGCAGGTCACCGGTTCAAGTCCGGTCGTCAGCTCCATTTGATATAGTTGACAATAAACTATATTTAAAAACATTAAAAGAGTTAGTGTTTTTAATCTTGACAAGTACAAAGGTTGATGGTATGATATTAGCTATCATGTGAATTAGAAAGTTTACAACAAAAGTAACTGTCAACTATACACTGTAAACTGTAAACTGAATTTTATGGGCCATTAGCTCAGCTGGCAGAGCACCTGACTTTTAATCAGGGTGTCGGAGGTTCAACTCCTCCATGGCTCACCATTTAATATCTTAATAACGCGGGGTAGAGCAGTCCGGTAGCTCGTCGGGCTCATAACCCGGAGGCCACTGGTTCGAATCCAGTCCCCGCAACCAATTTAAATTTAATAACATGGCGAGATAGCTCAGTTGGTAGAGCAGAGGATTGAAAATCCTCGTGTCCCCGGTTCAAATCCGGGTCTTGCCACCATTTAAGCGAAGGTGGTGGAATTGGCAGACACGCTAGACTTAGGATCTAGTGGGTTTACCCCGTGCGGGTTCGACTCCCGCCCTTCGCACCATTTATATTTAAAATTAATATGACTTAATATGTGCGGGAATAGCTCAGTTGGCTAGAGCACCAGCCTTCCAAGCTGGGTGTCGCCGGTTCGAGTCCGGTTTCCCGCTCCATTTTATTTATCGGGCGCCTGTAGCTCAGGTGGATAGAGCAATGGACTTCTAATCCATGAGTCGGGGGTTCGAATCCTCCCAGGCGTACCATTTATTATGGTGGGTGTAGCTCAGTTGGTTAGAGCGCAGGATTGTGGCTCCTGAGGCCGTGGGTTCAAATCCCATCACTCACCCCATTTTAAAAATAATACCTTTTATTAAATAGATTCTTACCTTTGATATCGTACGATATCAAAGGTTTTTTTAGTTTGAATTTCATTATTTATTCATATTATTCTGATATAATTAGCAAAAAGAAGAGTATTTTGGTATAATTATTTTATATAATATTGAATCTTGAGATTGAACTGATATGGAGATAGATATTGAAGGGGGCTTTAATTATGGATATAGATAAAATTTTAGTAGTTGATGATGAAGAGAAGATTACGAAGGTAGTTAAATCATATTTAGAACAAGATGGTTATGAAGTGTTTTTAGCATATGATGGTAAGCAGGCCTTGAAGACTTATCAAGATGAAGAATTAGATTTAATAGTATTAGACTTAATGTTACCAGAATTAACTGGAGAGGAAGTCTGTAAAAGAATTAGAACTGAATCAGACCTTCCAATTATAATGCTAACTGCCAAGACAACAGAAGAAGAGAAGATTACTGGTCTTAATATAGGTGCTGATGATTATTTAGTAAAGCCATTTAGTCCTCGGGAATTAGTTGCTAGAGTTCGAGCTATTTTGAGGCGTTCTGACAAAAAGAAAAAGTTATCTGCTGAAATTTTAAGTTTTAAAGAAGATGGGGATGAACTATTAATTGACACCTTAAAGCATAAAGTTAAGTTTAGGAATAAGGCTATTGATATAACTGCTACTGAATTTAAATTATTAAAGGTTTTAGCTCAAAATCCTGGTCGAGTATATTCACGGTCACAATTGACACAAATAATTCAAGGATATAATTATGATGGATATGATAGAACAATTGATGCTCACGTTAAAAACTTAAGAAGAAAACTGAATATTAAATCTGACCAGTTTATTAAGACTGTTTATGGAGTAGGATATAAGTTTGAGGTAGATAATGATGAAAGTTAAATTGTGGGTTAAACTGGCTGTTATATTCTTATTACTTACTATTTCTACAATTGCTTTAGCTGGTGGTCTTATTAATATTGCTCTTAATAGAAAGTTTGCGGATTATGTTGCTAAGAGTGCTGAAGTTAAAAATGAGCGTATTGTAAATTCAATAGAAACTATCTATAAAGAACAAGGTAATTGGTATGGGATTGGACAGCAGTTAATACATTTAGAGATGATGACTGGGAGAAGAGTAAGAATTACTTCTAATAAAGGTCAGAGGATTTATAATTCAAAAGATTACTGTAAGCCCGGTGGTAGAATGAACAGTGATATGATGGAAAGAGGCATGATGGGAATGGGTATGATGAATAATCGACGTAGTTTGCAAAAAAATCAAGGTTATGAATCTGATATTGATAATCATCAGGTGACTAAGTTGCCAATTAAAGTTAATTCTCAAGTAGTTGGTCATGCTTATATTACTCCTTTAAATCAAAAAGGAGTATGGAGTAAGGAAGATATTCTTTTTCGTAAAACAATTAATTCATCAATTATTGTTGCTGGGATTATTGCTGGAATAGTAGCCTTGTTAATCAGCTTCTTTATTTCTAGAAGAATTACTTCTCCATTACAAAAGATTACAGCGGTAGCAGAATCGATGGGTGAAGGAGATTTATCACAAAGAGTTGATATTAATTCAAATGATGAAATAGGTGTATTAGGGGAACGGTTCAATCAATTGGCTGCTAATTTAGAGAAATTAGAAAAACTTCGTAAGAAATTGACTGCAGATATTGCACATGAATTACGGACACCTTTAGCTACTGTGCAAAGTTATGTTGAGGCTTTTCAAGATGGAGTTATGCCTACAAATGAAGAAAACTTAAATTCAATTCATGAAGAAGTTTTGAGATTAGGCGGTTTAGTAAGTGACCTACAGGAATTATCAATAACTGAGGGAGGCAAATATAAGCTCAAAAAAGAAGAAATTAATTTAAATAAATTTATAAAGACACAAATTAATAGCTTATCACAATTGTTTACTGATAAAAATATAGACTTGAATTTAGATTTTAATGAGTCAGATATTAAGTTAATAGCTGATAAAGAGGTATTGAATAAAATTATTCATAATATACTCTCTAATGCTTATAAGTATTCTGAAAGTGGAGACCAAGTTTTTATAAAAGTAACGGGAAAATTAAATGAGGTTATTATTGGTATTCGAGATACGGGTATTGGAATTCCTGAAAAAGATTTACCCTATATTTTTGAAAGATTCTATCGAGTAGATAGTTCTAGAACTCGAAAGACAGGTGGAACAGGGATCGGTCTTGCAATTGTTAAAGAATTAGTAGAAGCACTGAATGGAAGGATTAATGTTAATAGTAAGGTAGGGGAGGGGACAGAATTTAAAATTATTTTACCAATAGGTAAATAATATTTTTGTATCAATTAATTATGTTTACAATTTGCTTAGATAATAAATCCGTTAATTTTGCAGGTGATTTAATAATTTAAGTAGAATAATAGTGAAAGGAAGTATAATTAATCAAAATTAGGTGGTGATTTAGATGAAGAAAGAATATCGACAAAAATTAGTTATTATTTGTTTGTTATTAAGCATTTTATTGGTGTCTACCAGTATGGTATGGGCTGGGACAAGCAATTATAAATTAGGGCTAAGATTATTTAGAAAAGGGAGATATAATGAAGCAGTCCCTAAGTTAGTTTCGGCTATTTCAGAAAATCCTGACTTAATGTATCCTCATTATATTTTAGGGCTAACATATTATCGTTTAGGCAATTATAATTTTGCTGAAACTCAATTTAAAAAAGCACATCAAATTAATCCTAGACATTATAGAGTTTTAGTCAATTTAGGTAGAGTTTATTTAAAAGAGGATAAGTTAGAAGCAGCTATTAAGGTAGGGGAAAAAGCTCTCAAGCTAAATAGCCAAGATGGTGATGCTTACAATATATTAGGTAGGGCTTATATGAGCCAGGGACGACTAAATAAAGCGATTAATAACTTGAAGCAGGCGGCTAAATTTGATAGAAGTAATTACTATGTCTTAAATAATCTCGGTTATGCATATATTAAGACTGGCCAATACAAAGAAGCGATATCAGTCTTAAAGCAGGCTACAGAATTGGATCCGCCAATTGCTTATTTATACAATAATTTAGGTATTGCCTATGAGAATGTTAATAATTTACAAAAAGCTAAAGTAGCGTATCAAACGGCTTTGGATATTAATAGTAACTACTACAAAGCTAAAGTAAATTTAAAGAGGGTTAAGCGTCTGTTAGAAGGCTAGTAGTTATATATTGAAATTATATATTAATCTTACCCCTGACTATTTCTAAAGTCAGGGGTGATATAATTTAGAAGCATAGATTATTTATTTAATGTGTATCCTAATTAATACTAAAATAAATCTATTCTAAAATAGGGTGTATAGATATGACTACTGAATATTGTTTCTTATTAGGCGCTGGCGCATCAGTACCTGCAGGAGTTCCTGCTATGAGTGAGTTATATAAATTATATTTAGACAAACTTACTGTTCAAGAGGTAAAATTCATTAATCAATTAGAAAATGAAGTTGATTTTTTGCAAGCTGAAGATAAGGAATTAAATTTAGAATCTTTATTTGAGGTTTTAGATTTAATTACTAATCTTGATAATAGATTGATTAAATCTTTCTTTGGCAATTTTAAGGAAGGGATACTAAATTATTTAGATTTGGTTCCTGCTATGTTAAAGAAGTTGAAAATGTTAATTAGAAGAGAATGTAATATTCAAAAGAAGGATATAGAGTATCTTTTACCGTTAATGAAATTTATTCATGAATCAGATAGCTTACAAGTATTTACTTTAAATTATGATTTGACTATTGAAACATTATGTGAGTTATACCGAATAAATTATACAGATGGTTTTGACCTAGTTTGGAAGCCAGAATTATTACAAAGAGAAGATTATGATGTGCGATTATACAAACTGCATGGCTCAATCATCTGGTATCAGACTGAAAGAGGAAAGAGGTTAAAACTCCCTATTATTAATTATGATAAAGAATTAAGATATTTTTTAGGAACAGAGCTTTCTGGTATGTTAGTCTATCCAGAACATAATAAATATGAACCATTTAAAAATCTATTAAATCATTTTGATCAAGAATTATTAAGAAAGAAAGTATTAATTAGTATTGGGTATAGCTTTGGAGACCCTTTGATTAGACAGATGGTACTAGATGGGCTTAAGGATAATCCTAAATTACATATTTATTTAGTATCACCTAGTGCTCAAAAGATTGCTGGAAAGTATTTTAGTCAATATCAAGATAGATTAGTTATATTCAATAAAGGTATTAATGAATTTTTGGCTGATAAATCTTTATATATTAAATTAAGAGCATTGTTAAAAAGTAAAGAATAGGTATAGATTGACATAGAATTCAAATAGGAGTGTAATAAATGTTACTTATTATTATTTCTTTAAGTTTAGGTTTAATAATTGGTTATTTTGAATTAATACCTGATTCGTTAGAAAGTTCAACTGATAAATTAATTACTGTCGGATTAATATTGCTATTATTTAACATGGGGGCGGAAATAGGTTTAAATGATAAAGTTATAGCTAACTTAGATAAGTTAGGACTACAAGCATTAATTTTAGCAATGGGAAGTATATTAGGGAGTATATTAATTGTTAAGTTCTTGGAAAACTTAGTAGGGGACTTTAGAAAGGAGAATCAGAAAGGCCGATGATTATTTTAATATTATCTTCAGTTATTGGAGGAATTTTAGTCGGTAAATTTATTATAGCTCCAGATTTAGCTAGTAACCTTAGTCAGATGACTACTTATTTTTTAGCAATTTTACTATTTGGCATCGGAATAGATATTGGTAAAAACAAAGATGAAGTCTTAAGTAAGATAAAGCAGTTAGGTTGGAAAGTGATTTCAGTACCAATAGTAGTTGCTATCGGTAGTATAATAGGGGCGGTTATAAGTGGGACCTTTTTAACCTTACCATTTAATGAAGCTAGCGCTATTGGGGCAGGATTTGGTTGGTATAGTTTGTCCGGAGTTTTGATAACAAAGATTTATGATATACAGATTGGTAGTTTAGCATTTCTAACTAATGTTTTTCGTGAATTATTAGCAGTTATTTTGATTCCTTTATTAGCTAAGACTAAAGGGAAAATAACTTTGATTGCTCCTGGGGGAGCCACAACTATGGATACTACGTTACCTCTAATTATACAAAGTTCTAGTTCAGAAATTGGAGTAATAGCATTTATTAATGGTATAGTATTATCATCTTTAGTACCTATTTTAGTACCTTTCTTAATTAAATTATAGACAGAATAGGAGATAAAACCGATCAATATATATTGATCGGTTTATTTTATTATACTAGGAAATTATACTTAAATTAGAATTGCAGATAATTTTATTTCCTCAACAAATTTTTAATCCATTTAATAAAACTAGGTAATTTAAATCCCCCACCCCACGATTTCAAGTCATCTTCTTCATTTTTAGACCAGGCAAAGAAAAAATCAATTTTCATCTTTCACCCTCCTATATCTTAACTTCACTTATTAACTATCATATGTATAGAAATTAAAATAGTGAAAAGTATTTATAATTAACTTTAAATTAGTAAAAGTTATTAATGATTATTCTTCTTATCAGATATTTATGTTAAATTCTTAAGAATTATTATTAATGTAAGTTTATTCCTTATTTAGTTTTAAATAATTTCTCACCTAATTTATAGTAGATATTTTCTACAAAATTAAAGGATTTTTTCTCTGAGTATAGAATAACTAAAAGTACAGTGGTAGATAGTGGGGCGTTGTGGTGGTATTAGGGGGAGTTAGTGGTTAACTAACCAAAAAAGTGGGGATATACTATGTTAATGGGTGAGTACATACATTCAATGGATAGTAAAGGGAGAATAATTATCCCTGCTAAATTTCGTAAAGAATTAGGAGAGGATTTTGTAGCTACTAGAGGCCTTGACGATTGTTTGTTCGTTTATCCAATGGATGAATGGGAAATACTAGAGAAGAAGTTGAAATCTCTACCATTGACTAGAAAAGATGCTAGAGCATTTGTAAGATTCTTCTTTTCTGGTGCAACAGAGTGTCAATTAGACAAACAAGGTCGAATCTCTATCCCTACCAACCTAAGAGAATTTGGTGATTTACAGAAAGAAGTTGTAATCATTGGGGTTTCTAATCGTGTTGAATTGTGGAGTAAGGAACGTTGGGATGGTTACTTATCTGATGCGGAAGATTCATATGAAGATATTGCTGAAACTATAGAAGAATTAGGAATTTAATTGTTGATAATAAATATTTTAAAATTTAAGTGAATCCTTTCACTTAAATTTGTCGACTAATAGAAAATAAGCTTCAAATGCTTAAAAATATATTATATAAATAGGTGATAAAATGAATTTTGAACATATACCAGTTCTATTTAAAGAAACGATTGAGTATTTAAATTGTCAATCGGGAGGAACTTATGTTGATGGCACTTTAGGTGGTGCAGGACATTCATTTGAAATTGCTAAGAAGATTGGGTCAACAGGAACTTTAATAGGGATTGACCAGGATTTAGCTGCTATTAATGCTGCTAAAGAAAAATTAGCAAATGTCGAATGTGAAGTGAAGATAGTAAGAGAGAATTATAAGAATATAGATCAAGTTTTAGAGAGGTTAAATATTAAGGAAGTAGATGGTTTCTTATTTGATTTAGGTTTCTCTTCTTATCAGATAGATACCCCGGAAAGGGGCTTTAGTTATAAATATGATGCACCTCTAGATATGAGGATGGACCAAAGAAAATCAAAAACTGCTGCTGATTTATTAAATAGTCTTTCCCAAAGTAAATTGACAGAAATCATTAAAGAGTACGGTGAGGAGCGTTGGGCTAGCAGAATTGCAGAGTTTATAGTTAAATATAGAAAAGACAAGCCGTTTGAAAAGACAACTGAACTAGTAAGTGTAATTAAAGCGGCAATTCCTGCTAGTGCTAGGCGTAAAGGACCTCATCCAGCACGACGGACATTTCAAGCTTTGCGGATTGCTGTCAATAATGAATTGGAGATTATACCTAAAACGATAGAGCGAATCCTGCCTCCTCTTAAAGCAGGTGGTAGAATTGCTATTATTACTTTTCATTCTTTAGAAGATAGGATAGTTAAACATAAATTTAAAGATTTAGCTAATGGATGCGTTTGTCCACCAGACTTTCCTGTCTGTGCTTGTGATGAAGAAACACAAGTGAAGATTATTACTAGACAACCTATAGTAGCTAAGGATGAAGAGTTAGAGAATAATTCCAGAGCGAGAAGTGCAAAGTTACGAGTTGTAGAAAAGCTTTGATTTTGTTCTAAAATGAGAGGTAGGTGAATAATTATGATAGTGGTAGATAGAAAGAAAGAGATAAAAGACTATAAAGATAAAGATTCTGCTGCTAGCAGGTATAATTATAAAAATGATAAAGGATATAAAAGAAAAGATAGAAAAAGCAAGGAAAGAAAGAATACTAAAAGTAAAAGGGTTAACTTAAATAAATCTACTAAAAGGAGAAAAAAAAGAAGAAAGTATCTTCGTAAAAATAAAAGAACTCATAATGAAAATCATAGAAAAGATAGTAATAATAACCAAGCAGATAGTAAGGAGAGTTGGTTTAATAGAACTTTCATATATATGATTAGCTATGCTTTGCTTATCGGAATTATAGCTATATTTGGAATCTTATATATTAATAAGTATGTGGAGATGAGTAAGATCAATTCTAGGATTACTCAGGTTCAAAATAGAATTGAAAATTTAAAGACTAATAAAAGAAAAGCAAAATTAAAGATAGCCCAGCATAAGTCGCTTGATCGTATAGAAAGGATAGCTAAGAATGACTTAGGGATGGTTGAGCCAGATAAGGTTAACTTTATTAGTATGCAAAAGGTAGATGGGGTAAATAAAAAATCTAATGAAATGAATGAATTAAAAACTAGATTTAATAAATTGAATGAATTAGGTTATAAAATTTATACTTGGTTTAAAGGTCTTACCCAAGTGGAAGCGGGGACTTTAGATAAATAAAATGATAAGTCAAGGGCAAAGATATTAAAATGGCCCCTAAATAAATGAGTAGAGGGGGATGAATATGGATCAAAATAAGCTACAAATAAGAAAGAGGATCTTTCATCTTTTTCTTATTGTAGTTTTTATTATGTTTATGATTACCTTAAGATTAAGCTGGATACAGGTCTTTAATAATGATTTTTATCAATCTAAAGCATTAGATCAAAGATTAAGGAAATTAAAGGTGGAACCTAGAAGAGGGATTATTTATGATAGGAATCAAGAAGAACTAGCTGTTAGTGTAAGTGCGGATACTGTAGTTGCTGTTCCGCCAGAGATTAAGAATCCTAAAAAAGTTGCTGAAAAATTAGCATTAATTTTAGATATGAGTCAAGAGGATATATATAAACGAGTTACTAAGAATGCTTATGCGGTTTATTTAGAACGAAAGGTTTCCGAAGAAAAAGCTAAAAGAATTAAATCATTAGACTTAGCGGGGATTACTTTTACCGAAGAAAGCAAAAGATTTTATCCTAAAGGAGAGTTAGCATCACATATCTTAGGTTTTGCTGGTATTGATAGTCAGGGATTAAATGGAATAGAATTATCCTATGATCAAGTATTAAGAGGAAGACCCGGACGGATAATGATAGAAAAAGATGCTACTGGACAACAGATTCCAGAGGGAGTTGAGAAGTATTTAGACCCTAAGAATGGGAATAATATTTATTTAACTATAGATCATGTGATTCAATATATTGTTGAAAGAGAATTAGAAAAAGCAATGCGAAATACTGAAACTAAAGATGGAACAATTATTGTTATGAATCCGCAAAATGGTGAAATTTTAGCTATGGCTAATCGTCCTGCCTATAATCCAAATAAATTTGCTAAGTATTCACCAGGGCTATGGCGTAATGCTGCTATTTCAAATACCTATGAGCCAGGGTCTACTTTTAAGATTATTACTACAGCTTCTGGATTGGAGGAAGGGGTAGTAAATCCTAAAGATCGTTTTTTTGATCCAGGATATATAAAAGTAGGTGGCGAAATAATTAGGTGTTGGAAAGATGGTGGGCATGGAAGTCAATCCTTTGCGGAAGTAGTAGAAAATTCATGTAATCCAGGTTTTGTACAGGTGGGACAGAGAATAGGAAAGAAAGCATTTTATAAATATATTAAGGCTTTTGGTTTTGGTCAAGAGA
Organism: Candidatus Frackibacter sp. WG13; assembly: GCF_900114655.1. GTDB lineage: Bacteria > Bacillota > Halanaerobiia > Halobacteroidales > Acetohalobiaceae > Frackibacter. The sequence continues at coordinate 80,075 of NZ_FOTT01000010.1, read as the reverse complement.
CTGATATTAGGTTGCCAGGTGAAGCTAGTGGTTTAGTCTATGATTATGATGAGATAGGACCAGTTGAATTAGCTACTATGTCTTTTGGTCATGGAATCTCTGTAACTCCAATTCAATTGATTACAGCAGTTTCAGCGGTAGCAAATGATGGGGTTTTTTTGAAACCTAGATTAGTAGATAAAATTGAGAATAGTCAAGGCGAAATTATCAAAGAATTTAAACCTGAGGTTGTTAGACAGGTAGTTTCTAAAGAAACTGCCAAAACTACACGTGAATTGTTAGCTGGAGTAGTAGCAAATGGGTCGGGGAAAAAAGCTCAGGTTAAAGGGTATAGGATTGGAGGAAAGACAGGAACAGCTAAGCACTATGGGGTTAAAGCATATGATTCATCTTTTATTGGCCTACTCCCAGTGGATAACCCGAAATTAGTAGTATTAGTAGCTATGAAAGGAGTTACTAGTTATCCTTATTATGGTTCACAATTGGCAGCACCAATATTTCATAATATAGTTAAAGATGTTGTTCGATACTTAGAACTACCACCTAGTCAGGAGGAAGAAGTAGAAGAAGGAAAGGAAGAAATTAAAGAAGTAGGAGTACCTAATTTAGTTAATCAATCACTAAGAGAAGTACGTCCTAAGTTAAAGAATTTAGGTTTGAACTTTAAAATTGAAGGAAATGGGAATAAAGTATTAGAACAAATTCCAACTGCTGGAGCAAAAGTAGATACTGGAACTACTATAATTCTCTTTACTTCCGATGGATTAGAGAATCAGAAGCGGTATAAAGTTACAATCCCGGATTTGGAAGGTATGAAGTTAGAGGAAGCGCAAAATTTATTGGCTGAGCTTGGTTTACAGTTAGAGTGGCAAGGAAGTGGAGAAATTATTAGGCAGCAGCCTGCTCCTGGCTTTAGAATTAAATCTGGAACTACCGTTAAAGTAAAACTGCATTAATTAGGAATAAATTAGATTAAATGTAAAATAATATATAGTGAATGAGATAAGGAGGAGAGATAGTTGAAAAGATTAAATGAAATAGTTACTGATTTAGATTTTGATCTTTTACAAGGTGACTTGGATATAAGTGTTGAAGGGATAGCTTATGATTCAAGAAAGGTTAAACCAGGCTATTTATTTGTTAGTATTAGTGGTTTTACTCATGATGGGCATGATTATATAGATGAGGCAATCGAGGCAGGAGCAGCTGCTATCTTAGTTGAAAAAGAGATACGAATTGATAGAGAAGCAACAGTTATTATGATTGATGATACTCGACAGGGGCTAGCAAAAGTAAGTTCAGCTTTTTATGGCCATCCTTCACAGAAGTTGAAAGTGGTTGGAGTAACAGGGACTAATGGGAAAACAACAACTACTTATCTAATTAAGTCAATTTTAGAGAGAGCAGGGTATAAATCAGGGTTAATTGGGACAATAAAGAATAAGATTGGTGACCAAGATTATAAAACGCAAAGAACTACCCCAGAAGCATTAGATTTACAAGCATTATTTGCAAAGATGGTAGAGGAAGGAGTTACTCATGTAGTGATGGAAGTTTCTTCGCATGCATTAGAATTGAATCGTGTTGATGAAATTGATTTTAATATTGCTATCTTTACTAATATTACTCAGGATCATTTGGACTTTCATGATTCATTTGAGGATTATTTAGCTGCGAAAGGTAAGCTATTTAGTAAGCTAGAAGGTGACGAAGAGAAGACAGCAATTATTAATATTGATGATCCACATAGTGATCAAATTCTAGATTTTAGTGAAGGTTCAATTATTACTTATAGTATTGAAAAAGATGCTAATTTAAAAGCAAAAGATATTACAATTAGCCCTACAGGAGTTGAATTCTTAGTAGAGGCTTTTAGTGATAGAATAGATTTGAATTTAAATTTAACTGGATTATTCAATGTTTACAATACTTTAGCTGCTTTAGGGGCTGGTGCAAGCTTAAATATTAAATTAGATGATATTAAGGAAGGTTTAGAAGAGGTTCAGGGAGTAGCAGGAAGGTTTGAGATTATAGATGAAGGTCAAGATTTTGGAGTGATTGTGGATTATGCTCATACTCCTGATAGTTTGAAGAATATTTTACAGACGGCTGAAGACTTTGTTGAAGGTAGGATTATTGTTGTGTTTGGTTGTGGGGGAGATCGCGACCGTAGTAAGCGACCAATTATGGGGCAGGTTGCAACTGAATTAGCTGATTTTTCAGTAATTACTTCCGATAATCCTCGTAGTGAAGAACCAGCAGCGATTATTGATGATATTGAAGCGGGAGTAAAAGAGATAAGTAAGGTAGCAGGAGAGGACTATATAATTATTGAAGATAGAGCAGAAGCTATTAATTATGGTATCGAGATAGCTCAAGCTAATGACCTAGTATTCATAGTTGGTAAGGGACATGAAACTTATCAGATTTTAAAGGATAAGACGATTCAGTTTGATGACCGCCAAGTCGCTAGAGAAGCTCTTGTTGAAAATAGAGGTGAATAAATATGGAACCGATTAAAGTCAAAGAATTTTTACCAGCAATAGAGGGAGAACTAATTAATGGTAGTTTAGAAATAGAGGTCGAGGAGATCTCTATTGATTCACGAACAATTGATACCGGTGCTTTATTTTTTGCGATTAAAGGGGAAAGATTTGATGGTCATAAATTTGTTAATGATGCTCTAGAAGCAGGAGCAAGTGGAGTAGTTATTGAGTCAGATAAAGCTAGTAAATATAATTTTAATGCTGATACAATTGTAATTGGAGTTGAAGATACTGCTACAGCTTTACAAAATTTAGCTAAGTATTATCGTAGTCTATTCGATGTAGCAGTAATTGGGGTTACTGGGAGTACGGGGAAGACAACAACTAAGGATTTAATAGCTTCTGTTTTGAATGTTAAGTTCAACACTATGAAGACTGAAGGCAACTACAATAATGAATTTGGGTTGCCTTTAACTTTATTTAGATTAGATTCTAATTATGAAGTACTAGTCTTAGAATTGGCAATGCGTGGTTTAGGAGAAATTGAATACTTAGCTCAAATTGCTCAGCCGGAAATAGGTGTAGTTACTAATGTAGGGTTAACTCATTTAGAATGTTTAGGAAGTCAAGAAAATATTGCTGAAGCTAAGAGTGAATTAATAAGTAATTTACCAAACGAGGGTAAGGCTATCTTGAATGGTGATGATCCATATGTACGGCAGATGGTTAATAAGACGGAAGCAGATACATTATGTTATGGATTTAACGTTACCAATGATTTACGAGTTAATAATGTAAAGAATTTAGGAAAGAATGGATTAGAGTTTAAAGTACAGTATTATAGTGAAGATTTTAAGGTAAAACTACCGCTTTCAGGTGAGTATAATATCTATAATTCTTTAGCAGCAATTGGTGTAGGTTTTCAATTAGGATTAGATGTAGAAGAGATCAAATCTGGATTAGCTAAGCCAGAGATGACAGCTATGCGAGGAGATATTAAGGATTTAGGTAAGAATATTACTCTAATTAATGACGCTTATAATGCTAATCCTACTTCGATGCGAGCAGGATTAGATTTATTAGTAGATGTTGGACAGAAAGATGGAAATTTGATTGCTGTTTTGGGGGATATGCTAGAATTAGGTAAAAAAGCTGAGGAGGAGCATTCTAAATTAGCTAATAAGATATTAGATAATAATATCGATTACTTACTAACAGTAGGCAAATTAGCTCTGCTAATCGGAGAAGGAGCTAAAGAGTTAGGATTAGCCAAGGAAAGAGTATTTAATTATGAAACTAATGAAGAAATTGTCAATCAACTATTGCAGTTAATTCAACCAGGTGATACAATTTTAATTAAGGGTTCTAGAGGTATGCAATTAGAAGAAGTAGAGGAATCCTTATTGAAAAGGCTATAGGAGGTTTTAAGGTAATGGTTAATTTAATATATACAACTGTTGCAGCTTTTGCGATTACGTTATTAATTGGACCAGTAATGATCAATCTATTACATAGATTAAAGTTTGGTCAAAATATTAGAGAAGTAGGTCCGGAAAGTCATTTAGAAAAGAGTGGAACTCCTACAATGGGGGGAGTGATAATCTTAATTTCTATTGTAGTTTCTATTCTATTATTTACTGAAATGACATCTAAACTCTTTTGGGCCTTATTTGTAACTTTGGGTTATGGTTTTTTAGGATTATTGGATGATTCAATTAAGATTGTAGCTAATCGTTCTCTAGGATTAAAGGCAAAACAGAAGTTATTTGGTCAGATTTTAATAGGTGGGTTATTAGGGTATAATATCTTATATAATTTAAATATAGGTTCTAAAATTATTATTCCCTATTTAGGGGGAACATTAGATTTAGGTATTTTATTTATTCCATTTGTGATTTTGGTAGTAATTGGAACTTCTAATGCCGTTAACTTAACCGATGGTTTAGATGGTTTAGCTGCGGGAGTAACAATCATAGTCGCAATTACTTATACTGTAATTAGTCTTAATTTAGGCAACTATGATTTAGCATCATTTACTACTGCGATTACTGGCGCATGTTTAGGCTTTGCTTGGTTTAATAGCCATCCGGCACAGGTCTTTATGGGTGATACTGGTTCACTAGCATTAGGAGGTGCGATAGCAGTAGTTGCTATATTGACTAGAACGGAATTCTTTTTAGTAATTATTGGTGGTGTGTATGTTCTAGAGGCTTTATCAGTAATAATCCAGGTAATCTATTTTAGATTAACAGGAGGTAAGAGAATCTTTAGAATGAGTCCTCTCCATCATCATTTTGAATTGAAAGGATGGGAAGAATCAAAAGTGGTAGTTAGGTTCTGGATTTTGGCGGCTATCCTTTCATTAGCAGGTTTAATGGGTTTACAAGGGATTTAATGCTGGAAAGGTGGTTAAATTACATATGGATTTAGCAGATAAAAAGGTAGTAGTTATCGGATTAGGTAAAAGAACAGGAGTAGCAGCAGCTAAGTTTTTAGTTGATAAGGGAGCTAAAGTAGTAGTTAGTGATGTAAAGTCAAAAGAAGAGTTACAAGCTGAGTTAGAAGAGTTAGATAATTATGAAATAGATTTTGATTTAGGTGGACATACTGAGCGAGTAATTGAAGATACTGATTTAATAGTCATCAGCCCCGGGGTGCCAGACCAAATTCCAATTTTAAAGCGAGTTAGAGAGTTAGGAATTAGAATTATTAGTGAGATAGAGTTAGCTTACCATTTTTGTAAAGCCCCAATTATAGCGATTACTGGAACTAATGGCAAGACAACAACTACTACTTTGACCGGTGAAATTTTTAAAGAAGCTTGTAGTGAAGTAGTAGTAGGAGGAAATATTGGGCGACCGCTAATTCAAGATGTACCTAATATTTCATCGGAAGGGTTTGTTATATCTGAAATTAGTTCTTTTCAGTTAGAGAATGTTGAAAATTTTAGACCAAAAATTAGTCTTATTTTAAATTTGACGCCGGATCATTTGGACCGGCATGGTACTTTTGCTAACTATATAGCAGCTAAAAAAAGAATCTTTTCTAATCAAAAGCAGAGTGACTATACAGTTTTAAATTATGATGATCAGTTGACTAGAGAATTTGGGAATGAAACAAAGGGAGAAGTAGTATACTTTAGTCAGAAAGAAGATATCAAGGATGGTGGTCTTTATGTTGAAGATGGTAAGATTATTAGTACTTTAACTGGTAATAAAGAATTCATAATTGAGGTAGATAAAATTGGAATTAAAGGACCCCATAATTTAGAGAATGCTTTAGGAGCTACGGCAATTGCTATATTGAGTGGTATTGATTTAGAAGTAATTAAACAAGTTTTACAAGAATTTGATGGTGTAGAACATCGGATCGAAGAAGTAGCAGTAATTGATGGGGTTAAATATATTAATGATTCAAAAGGTACTAATCCGGTAGCCGCTATAAAGGCATTAGAGACCTTTGATGCACCTTTGATTTTGATTGCTGGTGGTATGGATAAGAATGCGGATTTTGCTGAATTTGCTAATAAGATAGTTAATAATGTAAAGGAATTAATCTTATTAGGAGAAACAGCTGATCAGATTGAAGCAGATGTACATAGTCTTGACTTTACTAATGTTAAGAAAGTAGATTCTATTGAAGAAGCAGTACAGGTAGCTGATACATTAGGTAAAGAAGGCGACTATGTCTTATTATCTCCTGCTTGTGCTAGTTGGGATATGTTCAGTAGTTATAAAGAAAGAGGGCGTAAGTTTAAGCAAGCGGTATATGATTTAAGGGGGCAGTAGGATGCGTAAGGTAGGAGCACCTGATTTTATAATTTTCTTTACGATGATAACTTTATTAGGATTAGGAGTTATGATGGTCTTTAGCGCTACTTCTATTCGTGCTTATGCTGATTATGGTGATAGTTTCTATTTTCTTAAAAAGCAATTTTTATGGTCAGTAATTGGTATCGGTGCTATGGTCTTTTTTATGACTATAGATTATAAGTTTTATAAGCAGTTTGCTCAATTGGGATTATTAGTTAGTCTTGGTCTATTATTAGCGGTTTTGTTTATGGGTAAAGTAGTTGGTGGTTCACAACGTTGGTTAGGTTTTGGTATGTTAAATATACAGCCTTCAGAGGTAGTTAAGCTAGCAATGGTATTTTATATGGCTCGATATTTAGCCGTTAAACAGTATAAATTAGATAAATTTAAAGGATTAGTACCTCCATTAACAATATTAGGATTGACCTGTGGTTTGATTTTAGCGCAACCGGACTTAGGTACTGCGGTTACAATTGCTGGTACAGTAATGATTATGTTTGTGGCGGCGGGGATCCATTATAAGTATTTAGGCAGTTTAGCAGGAGTTGGTCTATTAGGCGTAGTCTATTTGATTTTTAGTGCTCCTTATCGAAAGGAGAGGCTTTTAGCATTTCTTGACCCATGGAGTGATCCTTTAGATTCAGGGTTTCATATTATTCAATCATTATATGCTTTAGGGTCCGGAGGATTATTTGGGGTTGGGATTGGACAGAGTAGACAGAAATTCTTTTATCTACCAGAGCCAGGTACTGATTTTATATATGCTATCATTGGTGAGGAATTAGGTTTTTTAGGAACTATGTTAGTGGTTGCTCTCTTCTTCTTGTTTGCGTGGAGAGGATTAAGAATAGCTTTAGAAGCACCGGATCTATTTGGGAGCTTTTTAGCGGTTGGAATCACTACGATGGTTACTATGCAGGCAGTAATCAATATTGCAGTCGTTACTGGTTCGATGCCAGTAACAGGTATTACTTTACCTTTTATTAGTTATGGAGGTTCTTCATTAGTAATTATGTTATCTAGTGTTGGGGTTCTGTTAAATATATCACGGTACACTAAGTAGGAGTGATCAAATGAAGGCAATTCTTACTGGAGGAGGAACTGGGGGGCATATTTATCCTGGTTTAGCTATTGCTAAAGGCATAGAAATGAATTATGAGAAAGCAGAAATATTATTTGTAGGTACTAATGAAGGATTAGAAGCAGAGATTGTTCCTAAGGCAGGTTATGAATTGGCTAATATTTCTAGTCGAGGTCTACCTAGGAAACTATCGATAGAAATTTTAACAAGTTTAGTGACAACAGGCATTGGAGTTTGGGAAGCTAAGAAGTTAATTAATACTTTTAAACCAGATATAGTAATAGGAACTGGTGGTTATGTTAGTGGGCCAGTTATGTTGATGGCATCTCTAATGAAGAAAAAGACAGTAATTCATGAACAGAATGCTTATCCAGGATTGACTAATCGGTTATTATCTAGATTGGTAGATAAAGTTGCTTTGAGTAATCAAGATGCTGAAAGTTATTTTAACGGTAATTCTAAGTTAGTCTTGACTGGAAATCCAGTTCGACCTGAAATTATTAAGGCACGACGGTTAGAAAGTTATAAAGAATTAGGTTTAGACCCTAATAAGAAGTTCATTTTAGTCTTTGGAGGTAGTAGAGGGGCTAAGAGCATTAATCAAGCTATGGAAGAAGTTTATAAATTAAGTCAAAAGAATCCTGAAATTCAGGTTTTACATATAACTGGGAAGAATGATTTTGCTCGGGTTAGAGAAGTTGCTACTAAATTGGGTATATCTAATTTAAAAAATGGTCATATTATTATTAAGCCTTATCTATATAATATGGCTGCGGGATTAGCAGCTGCTGACTTAGTTATTTCTAGAGCGGGAGCAACTGGTTTAGCGGAGATAACTGCTCGCGGGATTCCGGCTATCTTAATTCCTTATCCTTACGCTGCCGAGAATCATCAAGAGCATAATGCTCGGTCATTGGAAAGACGAGGAGCCGCCAAAGTAATTTTAGACCATGACTTAAATGGAGTTAAATTAGTAAATGAGATTCAAGAATTAATCTTTGATCAAGAGAGGTTAGATAAGATGGCAAAGGCTAGTAAGAAATTAGGAAAACCAAAAGCAGTAGATAATATTATTAAACTAATTGATGAGCTAATTTAGTTTTTAAAAATTGGACAAGTTAAGCTTAACATTTTGTTAGGCAAGTGCATATTATAGCATATGGCTTAGGTAGAAAAGGAGTGGTGGAGGGATAATGAGAACTGAAGATAGGGTCCATTTAATTGGGATTGGCGGTATTGGAATGAGTGGAATTGCCAATCTTTTGCTTGGTTTAGGGAAGCAAGTTACTGGTTCGGATATGAAAGAATCTGATATTATAATAGACTTACGTAAAGAAGGAGCAGAAATTAAGATTGGACATAAAGCAGAGAATGTAGAAGGGGCGGATGTAGTAGTCGTTTCCTCTGCAATTCCAATGGATAATCCTGAAATAATAGAAGCTAAGAAACAGGAGATTCCGATACTCAAACGAGCTGAGATGGTAGCTAAGTTGATGACTAGACAGAAAGGGATTGCGATTTCTGGAACTCATGGCAAGACGACTACAACAGCAATGGTAGCTACTATTTTAAAAGAGAATGGATTGGATCCAACAATCTTAGTAGGAGGAAAACTATCTTTAATTAACGGAAATGCCAAACTCGGTAATGGAGATTATTTTGTAACGGAAGCAGACGAGAGTGATGGTTCTTTATTATTTATGGAGCCAGAAATAGGAGTTGTGACTAATATTGAAGCTGATCATCTAGATTATTATGAGTCAAAAGAAGAGATTAAAGAGACTTTTATTCAGTTTCTTAATAAGCTACCACCTCAAGGAAGAGGTATAGTCTGTTTGGATGATAAGGAGATAGTAGATATAGTTGATGAAATGGGTAATGATTTAATTACTTATGGATTAACTGATCAAGCCAAGTTATTTGCTGAACAGATTGAGCTGAATCATTTAGGTTCGAATTCTAGTATTTATTACCAAGGTAAGAAGTTAGGAAATTTGAATTTAAGAGTGCCTGGTAAGCATAATTTAGCTAATGCTTTAGCTGCAATCAGTATTGGATTACATATTGGATTACAATTTAAAGAGATTGCTTCCGCTTTAAAGAAGTTTAGAGGAGTCGGAAGAAGGTTTGAGCAAAAAGGGAAGTACCGAGGTGCAGTTTTAGTTGACGACTATGCTCATCATCCAACGGAGATAGAGGCTACTTTATCTGCAGCCCAAAATATGGACTTCAAAAAAGTGATTGCTATCTTTCAACCACATAGATATTCTCGTACCAAATTTTTATTAGAAGAGTTTAGTCAAGCGTTTACTGATGCAGATGAAGTGATTATTACGGATATTTATGCAGCAGGGGAAGACCCTATTCCGGGAGTTGAAGCGGAAAGAGTAGCCAATTTAATTAATCAACGCAATTTTGGGAAGGCTAAGTTCATATCTGATTTAGATGATGTTTACCACTATTTACAAAAAAGATTACAAGCGGGAGAGTTAGTATTAACTTTAGGTGCTGGGGATGTATGGAAAGTAGGAGAAAGATTAGCAATTACTGACCAGAAGATTCAGACAGAAGAGACTGGGGAATTAACAATGGAGGTTTAAAGTATGAAATCGATAGAGAAAGAAAGATTACAAGCAAAAGTTAGAGGAGAGGTTCGTTTTGATGAGCCATTAAAGTACCATACTTCGTTTCGTGTAGGTGGACCAGCAGAAGTTTTGATTATTCCTCAGGATATTCAGGATCTAAAAGAAATTTTAAAATATTTAAATGAAAAGGCGATTGATTATAGTATTTTTGGTAACGGTACTAACTTATTAGTACCTGATAATGGAATTGATGGAGTAGTAATTAAGTTAGCTGGTACTATCAATAATATTAATATCGAAGGGGATACTATTTATACTGGTGCTGGGGCAACTCTACCTACAGTAGCAAAACGAGCTACTAAGCATGGGCTAAGTGGTTTGGAATTTGCTGCTGGACTACCGGCTACTGTTGGTGGTGCTACAGTAATGAATGCTGGTTTAGGGACTGGTAATGATATGAGCACAATCATAAGTAAGGTTAGGGTATTGACTAAAGAGGGGAAGATGAAGATTCTTAATAGAGAAGATTGTAATTTTTCTTACCGAAAGAGTCGGTTTCAAACTGAGGATTTAATTATAGTAGAAGTAGAGTTCTTATTAGAACCAGGTGACCAACAGAAGATTGAAAGTAAGATGAAAGAGTTGGTTACTAAACGAAAAGAGAGTCAACCACTTACAATGCCTAATGCTGGTTGTATTTTTAAGAATCCAACTGGGGATTCAGCCGGGAGATTGATTGATGAAGCTGGAGGTAAAGGTCTATCGGTTGGAGGAGCTGAAGTTTCCAAAAAACATGCTAATTTTATTGTTAATACTGGTGAAGCAACGGCTCAAGATATATTGAAGCTTATGGAAAGAGTTCAGAACTTAATTAAAGAGGAATATGGATTTGATTTAGAAAGAGAAGTTCAAATTCTGTCAAGTAGGAGGTGACAGAAATGGATAGCTTTATTGTTAAAGGTGGTAATCGCTTGACTGGTGAGGTTGATATTAGTGGAGCTAAGAATGCTGTTTTGCCTATTTTAGCTGGTACTGTTTTATCATCAGGTGAGAATATTATCCGTGAGGTTCCAAGGTTAAGAGATGTGAAAGTGATGAAAGAGGTATTAAGTAATCTTGGTGCAGGAGTTAGTCAAGATGATAAAGTGATTACTGTTAATTCTAGTGTGATAGATTCTTGTGAGATACCTGAATATTTAATGAGAAAGATGCGAGCTACGATCTTCTTAATGGGATCTTTATTAGCTAGATTTAAAAAAGTAAGAATTTCTCAACCTGGTGGTTGTAGTATTGGACCAAGGCCTATAGACTTACATATTAAAGGTCTAGAGGCTTTAGGGGTTGAGTTTACCGAAGAACATGGATATTTAGAGGGTAAGACCGATGAGTTAATAGGTGCTGATATTCATCTTGATTTCCCTAGTGTTGGTGCAACTGAGAATATTATGATGGCTGCTACTAAAGCAACAGGAACTACTGTTATACGCAATGCAGCTAAAGAGCCAGAAATAATTGATCTTCAAAATTTCCTTAATGGAATGGGTGCTAAGATTAGAGGAGCTGGGACCGATATAATTAAGGTTGAAGGAGTTGAGGAATTACATTCAATTGACTATACAGTTATTCCCGACCGAATTGAAACCGGTACTTTTATGGTAGCTTCAGCTATAACTGGCGGGGAAGTATTATTAAATAATGTGATTCCTGAGCATGTAGAACCAGTAATTGCTAAGTTATTAGAAGCTGGAGTTGAAGTTGATTATAATCAGGATCAAATTAAAGTAACAGCACCTGCTAAAGTAAAGGGTGTTAATGTCAAAACATTGCCTTATCCGGGTTTTCCTACTGATATGCAGCCACAATTTATGACCTTGCTTTCAGTGGCTGAGGGTACTAGTGTAATTACTGAAACTATATTTGAGAATAGGCTTAAACATGCTGATGAGTTAAGAAGAATGGGAGCAGATATTAGAATTGAGAGTCGTTCTGCTATTATTAAAGGCATTAAAGAGCTTTCTGGTGCTGTCGTAGAAGCTAGTGATTTACGGGCAGGTGCTGCTTTAGTTTTAGCAGGATTAGTAGCTGAAGGTGAGACGAGAATAAATGATATTTACCATATTGATCGAGGTTATGAAAATTTAGAAAGCAAGATTACTAATTTAGGAGGATACATCACTAGGGTAAGTACTGTTTCTGTCTGATGAATTTGTAGAAAGGAGGAAGTTGATGGATAAACGAGCAGCTGTAATTTGTGGAGGAAAATCAGCAGAAAGAAAGATTTCATTGAAGACCGGTCAGGCTATATATGATGCCTTAAAAGGTCAAGGGGTCGATGTTATTAAACTAGACCCTCAGAATGATGAATTTTATAAGAACTTAATTACTGCTGAGGCAGATGTAGCATTTATTGCTTTGCACGGCCGGTATGGTGAGGATGGTACTATCCAAGGGTTACTTGAGATGGAAGGCATTCCCTATACTGGGTCAGGAGTCTTGGCTAGTGCAATGGCTATTAATAAGATTATTTCAAAAAAAATCTTTAGGCAGGAAGGAATTTTGACTCCTAAATTTAAAGTTTTAAATAAGGGAGAATGGGAATCAGGAAGTAAGGTTTCAATTAAAAAACTAATTGATAAATTTGGTTTGCCGATTGTGGTTAAACCAGTTTTAGAAGGGTCAAGTTTAGGATTATCAATTGTAAAGAAAGAAGAGGATTTAATTACTGCTATTAACGAAGCCTTCAAGTATGATACAGAAGTTTTAATTGAAGAGTATATTGATGGTAAGGAGATTACAGTTGGGATTTTAGGTAATGATGAGCCTATAGTTCTGCCTATAATTGAGATTAAGCCTAAGGATGGGGTATATAATTTTGAAGCTAAATACACAAAAGGTATGACTGAATTTATTATTCCAGCTCAATTAAAAGATAGCCTTTATAATCAAGCTAGAAAGATGTCATATAGAGCCTATCAAGCTTTAAAATGTTCTGGGATGGCTAGGGTAGATCTTATGGTCGCTGAAGATGATAAACCGTATGTTTTAGAGGTAAATACTATTCCAGGGATGACTGAGACTAGTCTTTTGCCTCAAGCAGCACAAGCAGCAGACATTAGCTTTGAAGAACTAGTAATTAAAATTTTAGAATATGCTTTAGAATAATTAAAAGCTGTGGATGATAAAGGCGCAGGTTTTGCTGCGTCTTTAATACTTTATAGTTTTGAGGGAGAGTGAACTACTTGCAACGAAAAGAATACTTTGGATTATCTTTGAGTTTAGTTATAATTATTGCCCTATTAACTTTCATTAATTCTAACTATTTTGCTTTAACTAAGGTAACGGTTAAAGGCAATGGTTTGTTGACTAATGAAGAGATAATTAATTTTACAGGCTTAAATAATGGACAAAATATTTTTCAGATTGATTTTGATAAAGTTAGCAATCGATTGATGCGACAACCACAAATTAAAGGAGTAGTTTTAGAACGTAGATTTCCCTCTACTGTAAGGATTATAGTTGATGAAAGAACTCCTCTGGTAGTTATTCAACAGGGAGGAGATTGCCTATTAGTGAGTAAGGAAGGATGGATTGTAGATAAAAGGAAAGAGCTAACTGATGTTAGCTTGCCTCTTTTAAAAGGATTAGACGTTAAAATTTTAGGTAATAAGATTAAGATGACAAGTTATATAAAGGATTCTCTTCGGTATTTAACTGGTATAGATGAGGTAGTTAATAGAGGGATAACTCAAATTCAGATTGATAATCAAAGGAATATTATATTTTATTTAGGTTCTAGTAAGGTTGAATTTGGACAACCACTTAATATTAATTATAAGGTCAAACTATTTAAGCGTATATATTCTAAACTTAAGAAAGAAGAAAAGAATTTTGATTATGTTAATTTGAAATATTATAATAATCCGGTAATCAAGTTAGAATAAAGAATTTTTTATAAAATTATATTATAAAAAGAGGAAATTAAATATTTGTGTTGAAAATATCATATAAGAGAGACAGATAAATTAATGAACTCATTGTTTTATGTCAATATATGGTCTAATAAGACGATAATTAAGGTTTGATAAGAAGGGAGGATATTTAGTGACACAGCGCAGAATTGTAGCTGGTTTAGATATCGGTACAACAAAGATATGTGCTATTATAGCTGAGGTTAGTGATAATGAGATTTTAGATATAATTGGTGTAGGGACTAGCCCTTCTGTTGGCTTAAGAAAAGGTGTTGTAGTTGATATAGATGACACTGTTAAGTCTATTGAATCAGCGATTATGAAGGCAGAAAGAATGGCTGGAATTGAGGTAAATTCAGTATATGTAGGTATTGCTGGCTCTCATATTTCATCTATGAATAGTCATGGAGTAGTAGCTATTACTGGTGATGATAAAGAGATTACTTATGAGGATATAGATAGAGTAATAGAAGCTTCAAAGATTGTAGCTATTCCTCCTGAAAGAAAGATTTTGCATGTTTTACCACGAGGCTTTGTTATAGATGGTTGTCAGGATATTAAGCAGCCATTAGGAATGTCAGGAGTAAGGCTAGAGGTAGAGACTCATATAGTTACAGGCTCAATAACTTCAATTGAAAATTTAGTTAAGAGTGTACATAAAGTAGGTATGGATGTTGAAGATGTAGTTTTAGAGCCTTTAGCAGCTAGCCAAGCTGTTTTATCAAATAGTGAGAAGGAGTTAGGAGTGGTATTAGTTGATATCGGTGGTGGTACTACTGATGTAGCTATTTTTAAGGAAGGTAGTATTTGGTATACTGCTGTTTTACCAGTTGGTGGTGACCATATTACTAGTGATATTGCTGTAGGTCTTAGAACTCCAATTACTAGTGCAGAGAAGATTAAGATTAGGTCTGGTTGTGCATTGGCGGATATGGTAGATGAAGCTGAGGAGATTGAGGTCTTAACTACAAGTGGTAAAGATACAAGACATATTTCACGAAAAATGCTTTGTGAAATTATAGAACCACGGGTAGATGAGATATTTAGTTTAGTTCAACAGGAGATCGAAAAATCTGGTTATGATGGTTTAATTCCTGCGGGAGCAGTAATTACTGGTGGGGCTTCTTTGATGAAAGGGCTTCCTGAATTGGCTTCAGAAAAATTAGATTTACCTGTTCGAAGAGGGGTTCCAGAAAAGACAAATGATTTGGCTGATTTTATTGATGATAATATATATTTAGTTGGCGAACAAGAAGCCAATATATCTGAGGATAGTACTGCTATGTTTGCAACCGGCATTGGCTTAGTATGTTATGGTAGTCAGCAGGAATATGAGGAGCCTATAGTAGTGCAGGAAGAGAACGAGGGGATGGATAATTTATTGAATAAAGTTAAAAATTGGTTTGAGGATGTTTTTTAATCTGATAGACGAGGGGGTATTTTACCATGTTTGAGTTTAGTGCAGAAACAGAACAGTTTGCTGATATAAAAGTTGTTGGTGTTGGTGGTGGAGGAAATAATGCTGTTAATCGTATGATAGAATCTGATTTACAGGGTGTAGAATTTATATCTATTAATACTGATGCTCAAGCATTAGTTTCTTCGGAAGCAAATATGACATTACAGATTGGTGAAAAGTTGACTAAAGGCTTAGGAGCAGGAGCTGACCCTAAGATTGGTGAAGAAGCTGCAGAAGAGAGTCGTGAAATGATTGCTGAGACCTTAAGAGGATCTGATATGGTATTTATTACTGCTGGTATGGGAGGCGGCACAGGAACTGGAGCTGCTCCTGTAGTAGCTGAAGTAGCAAAAGAATCTGGGGCTTTGACAGTAGGAGTTGTAACTAAGCCGTTTACTGTTGAAGGTAGACAGAGAATGGAAAAGGCTGAATACGGTGTTGAAAATTTAAAAGAGAAAGTGGATACTTTAATTATTATTCCTAATGATAGATTATTAGAGGTTGTTGAAAAGCAGACATCTTTAATGGAGGCCTTTCAGATTGCGGATGATGTTTTGAGACAGGGAGTACAAGGTATTTCTGATTTAATTACTATTACTGGTTTAATCAATCTAGACTTTGCTGATGTTAAGACAATTATGACTGATGCTGGTTCAGCTTTAATGGGAATCGGTACTGCAAGCGGAGAAGATAGAGCGATAGAAGCAGCTAAACAAGCAATTGCTTCACCATTACTTGAAGCTTCCATTGATGGAGCCAAGGGAGTGTTATTGAATATTACTGGTGGTGCTGATTTAGGTTTGCATGAGGCTAATGAAGCTGTTAAAGTAGTTTCGGAAGTGGCAGACTCTAATGCTAATATTATACTTGGCGCAGTAGTTGATGAAGAGATAGAAGAAGGTGCGGTAAAAGTTACTGTAATTGCTACTGGTTTTGACCAGGTTAAAAAAGAAAAGCCTAAAGTTCAAGAAGAAAGTTCAAAAAAAGAAGATAATGATTACCGTGATGATGTTGATAATATTAAATCATTTGCTAATGATGATTTGGATATACCTACTTTTTTACGGAGAAATAAAGGATGATTTATTAAGTCTCGATTCCCAAGGGGGATCGAGATTTTTCATTTTCGGCAAGGAATGACAAAAAGAATGTAAAAAATATAAATAGGTAAATTATTGCTAATAACCTCTAAAAAGATTACAAAAATTAAAAATTAAATTTGGCAGGTGATTTTTTCTTGAGAATCTAATATATATATAATAGAGGAGTAAAGTTAAATGGAATTAACTATTTATTGGGATGTATTACTTATAATTAATTTAGTAATGAATTATCTACTTTTATGGACTACTGGACGTTTAGTAAATATTGATTATAAAATTTGGCGTTTGATTTTAAGTGCAGCGGTTGGGACGGCATATACTATTTTAATGTTATTTCCCCAATTGCAGAATTGGAATAATATAATTATTTATTTCTTAATATCTATCTTAATGGTTATTATAGCTTATTTTCCACTACGAATAAGGCGATTTATTCAGGCATTAGGATATTTCTATCTAATTACATTTTTAGCTGCTGGAATATTAATGGCAGGTTATAATTTGAATTTGCAGTCACAATTTACAGAACTAAATGAAGGCTTTAATCTTTCGATACAGGATACTTGGATATTTTTAATAGGTATTATATTCTTAGGGGTTTTAGGAAAATTTAGTTGGCGTTTATTTCAAGGGCAAGTTTCGATGGACAATTTTTTAACTTCATTAATTATTAAGTTTGATGATGAAGAACTAGAAGTTAATGCATATGTTGATACTGGAAATCAGTTAAGAGATCCATTAACCAATCTTCCTGTAATAATTATAGAATTAGAACTACTATTAGAAATACTACCAAAGAAAATTCGAAAAATTTTTACAAATTATGATTTAAAATTACAAATTGAAGAAGTAGCTACAGTTTTAAGTGAGACTACTTGGGCTAATAGGTTTAGGCTTATTCCATTTTCAGTTGTAGGTAGTCAGAATGAATTAATGATTGGCTTGAAACCGGACAAAGTTATACTATATTATCAAGAAGAGAAGTTAGTAACTGATCACGTAATCCTTGGGGTCTATGACCAACCGCTTGATCAAGATGCAGATTATAATGCTTTAGTTAATCCAGGATTAATTAATACTATAAGATAGTCAGTATCTTTTAAAAGTCAGTGCATTAAAAGGGGGGCTAGATTTGTTAAGTTTGGTCAGGAGGTTTAAGTTGTTTGTTAGGATTCAGTATGTTAGGTTGTTACAGAAGTTAGGGACTTATGTAGCCAGGAATGTCTTTTATGTAGGGAGTAGTGAAGCATTGCCACCGCCTTTATCTAATGAAGAAGAGAGTTATTTGCTTTCTAAGTTAGAAGATGGTGATCAGGCTGTTAGGAGTGTCCTAATTGAACGGAATTTAAGGTTAGTGGTCTATATTGCACGTAAATTTGAGAATACAGGAATAGATATTGAAGACTTAGTTTCTATAGGGACAATTGGCTTGATTAAAGCAGTTAATACATTTGATGTAAGTAAGAAGATTAAGTTGGCTACTTATGCTTCACGCTGTATTGAAAATGAAATTTTAATGTACTTAAGGAGGAATAATAAGAAACGATCAGAAGTGTCATTCGATGAGCCTTTAAATATTGATTGGGACGGAAATGAGTTAAAATTATCCGATGTATTAGGTACAGAAATGGATCTGATTTATAAGTACATAGAAGAAGATGTTGATAGAGAGTTATTAGTGCAAGCTATGGAAGTTTTAACAGAACGTGAAAGAAAGATTATGATCTTGAGATTTGGTTTAAGTGAGGGCAAAGAAGAGATGACGCAAAAAGAAGTTGCTGATATTTTAGGAATTTCTCAATCATATATTTCACGTTTAGAAAAGCGAATTATTAAAAAATTACAAGGGGAAATTGCTAAGATGCAGGTATAATTAAAGCTTTTAATAAAATTAATTAATAAAGTATCTATAGGGGAATCTATAATAAGGGGGAAGATAATGTGAAGTTATCTAGGAGTCAAATCTGCACAACTACAGAAATATTAAAAGAAATCTTTTCAATGCCGGAGCGACTAATTTATAATATGCCAGAGAAAGAACGCTATAATAAGATATATGATTATTTAACTCAATTAGTCAAAGAAGAAAAGGCATCTTCAATTGGTGAGATGAATATGAATGGTCAACACTATTATGGTTTTGAGTTTGAAGATTTTTTATATATAATTCCCAAAACATTTCTTATACAAGAGGAAGAAAAGAATAGTATTAAGCTAGATGAAAAAGTAGTAGTACCTTTTAGAAAAGCAAATTAATTTTTAATTTTAAGCAGGAGTTTTTAAGTCAGTGTTGAAATAAGTATATGGAATATAAAAGTTAATATTTATTAAATAGGTGATTTGCTGGTTAAGGAGGAAAACTTTTTAATTAGCAGATTTAAAAGGGAAGTCTGGATGAGATGTGCTAATTTATTCTCGTTACAGCGCGGTCCCGCCACTGTAAGCAATAAAAGACTACTTTAATTATACCACCTGGTTATCGATTAAAAATAACTAGGGAAGGTGAAGCAAAGTCTGTTGTGAGCCAGGAAACCTGCCTGTTTAATCGCTAAATCTTGTCTTTCGCGGAATGAAGATAAGTTATAGTAGTGGGTGATGGCAAAGTCCACGACCTCTTAAGGGGGGTCGTGGACTTTTTTGTATTTATAACTAATTTTTAAGGAGGAAGGATACATGACTCAATTAATTAAAGCTAAAGCTGGGAAAATAACACCAGCGATGAAGTTTGTTGCGGAGAATGAAGGAGTAAGACCAGAAGTGATTAGAAGCGAAGTGGAAGCAGGAAGGATAGTAATTCCTAAGAATAAGCAGAGAAAGGTGAAGTTTAGTCAAGGATTTGGGAAAGGATTGAGGACGAAAGTTAATACTAGTGTAGGACTTTATAGAGATTATACTGATATTCAAACTGAATTAAAGAAAGTTAATTTAGCGGTAAGCTTAGGTACTGATGCAGTTATGGATTTAAGTAAGGATGGGGATATCGATAGTGCTCGAAGAGAGGTGTTAAAGGCAACAGAACTACCAGTAGGAACACTACCTATTTATCAGGCAGCTAAGGAGAGTCAAGAGAAGACAGAATCAATCTTAAATATGACAGTTGATGATATATTTAAAATAGTAGAAAAACAAGCGGAAGATGGAGTAGACTTTATGGGAATTCACGCTGGGTTGAGGTTAGAAGTATTGGAAAGATTGAAATTTGAAGGGCGAGTTGAAGGTTTAGTCAGTCATGGAGGCCAAATATTAGCCGGGTGGATGTTGCATAATCAACAGGAGAACCCATTTTATAAAGAGTATGATCGTTTATTAGAGATTGCTAAGAGGTATGATGTTACACTTAGTTTAGCTGATACTTTTCGTCCAGGAGCAATATCTGATTCTTTAGATAGAGCTCAAATTCAGGAGTTAATTATTTTAGGTGAGTTAGTGGATCAAGGAAGAGATTACGGTGTACAGATGATGGTAAAAGGGCCTGGTCATGTACCTTTAGACCAGATTAAGAGTACAATTCAGTTACAAAAAGAACTCTGTCATGACGCTCCTTACTTTGTATTTGGTCCGTTAGTAACTGATTTAGCGACAGGAGAAGATGATATTAATTCAGCGATAGGAGGAGCTTTTGCTGCGGCAGCTGGCGCAGACTTTTTATGTTACGTAACTCCGGTGGAACATCTTGATTTTCCGACCGAAGAGGATATCAGGGACGGGGTTATGGCTGCTAAGATTGCTGCACAGGTTGGGGATCTATCTAAAGGACGGGAAGAGGCTTGGAGAAAAGAAGAAAAGATGGCTAAGGCAAGAAAAGAGTTAAATTGGGAAGCAGAAATAAATCTATCTTTAAATCCTGAGAATGCCAAACAAGTAAGAGAAGGAAGAAATCCTGCCGGAAGTGATGGATGTGCGATGTGCGGTGAATATTGTGCAATTAAGGTTGTTGATGGGTATTTAAATTAAGGTTAAGGCTGAGGTTGAGACTAAGGCTAAGGCTGAGGTTCTTATCAATTGAATTTAATTAAAGGGAGGAAGAATTTATGACACAAATGATTAAAGCTCAAGAAGGGATTATTACAGAAGAAATGTTAGAGGTGGCTAATACGGAAGAAGTATCGGCAGAGGTTATTAGAGAAGGGGTTGCTAAAGGAGAGATAGTAATTCCTGCTAATATAAATCGTAAAGATAGAGGTTATGTAGCTATTGGAACAGGATTAAGAACAAAGGTGAATGCAAGTATTGGCGCTTCTAAAGATTATCCAGATATGGAGAGGGAGAAAGAGAAGTTGCAAGCTGCTTTGGATGCTGGGGCTGATGCTATTATGGATCTGAGTACTGGTGGGAATATAGATCAGATTAGAATAAATACTTTAGAAATAGCCGATGTACCAGTAGGCACTGTACCGATCTATCAAGCAGGAATTAAGAGTATTGATAAGTATGGATCAGTAGTGGAGATGGAAGCAGAGGATATCTTTGATGAAATCGAAAGACAGGCAGAAGCAGGGGTAGACTTTATGGCAATTCATTGTGGAATGACATTAGAAGTTTTAGAGAGATTAAAGAATGAGGGAAGAGTTACTGACGTAGTGAGTCGTGGTGGTGGATTTTTAACCGGGTGGATGCTTCATCATCAAAAGGAAAATCCACTTTATACTCAATATGATCGAGTTTTAGAGATTGCAAAGAAACATGATGTGACTTTGAGTTTAGGTGATGGAATTAGACCTGGAGCAGTAGTTGATTCTTTAGACCGAGCTCAGGTACAAGGATTATTAGTTACTGGTGAATTAGTACAGAGGGCTAGAGAAGCTGGGGTACAGGCTATGGTGGAAGGACCAGGACATGTTCCGTTAGACCATATAGAGACAACAATTCAAGTACAGAAAGAATTATGTCATGATGCTCCGTTCTTTGTTTTGGGAATGTTAGTAACTGATATAGCAGCTGGTTATGATCATATAGTGGCAGCAATTGGAGGAGCAAAAGCTACTTGGGCAGGAGCTGATTTTGTCTGTTATGTTACACCAGCGGAACACTTAGGATTACCTGCTAAAGAAGATATTAAACAGGGAGTGATTGCAGCGAGGATGGCTACTCATGCTGGAGATATAGCTAAATATGGATCAAAAGCTAGTAAGCTAGATACTAAAATGGCAGAAGCTCGGGTTAAAGAAGATTGGCAGGAACAGGCTAAGTTAGCAATTAATCAAGAGAAAGTGTTAGCTAAGAGTAAGGGAGTGAAGAAGGAAGAGACTAGGGTCATGGATGAAAAGGCTGAGCCGATGGAATTGGTTGCTAATTATTTGCAGGGGTAGTTATGAGTGACAAGTGACTAGTGACAAGTGACTAGTGACAAGTGACAAGTGACTAGTGACAAGTGACTAGTGACAAGTGACTAGTGACAAGTGATTAGTGATAAGTGATTAGTTATAAGGTAAAATAATTAGCAAGATATCTTTAATAATATTACTAATAATACAAAATTACAAGGAGATGATTATAGTGGAATTATTAAAAGAAACTATAGCAGGAATTGATAATTTAGATGAAGAAAAGATGGAGGAAGCACAAGCGAGATTAGATAGTTTAACTAAACCGCCAGGGAGTTTAGGTAAGTTAGAAGAGATTGCAGTTAAGTTAGCTGGGATTGGTAGAGATGTATTTACTAAAGTAGATAAGAAAGCCCATATTGTAATGGCAGGTGATCATGGGGTTGTGGAAGAAGGGGTTAGTACTGTTCCACAAGCAGTAACTACTCAGATGGTTCATAACTTTTTAAACGAGGGAGCAGCAGTCAATGTTTTAGCTAATCAAGTAGGAGTAGAAGTAGTTATAGTAGATATTGGAGTGGCTAATGATATAGAGGCGGAAGAATTAGTAGTTAAGAAGATAAAATATGGAACTGATAATTTAGCTCAAGGGGCAGCAATGAGTCGCGAGGAAGCAGTTGCTAGTATTGAAGCAGGAATAGAAGTCGTTCAAGAGTTAATTGATAAAGGAGCTAACTTAATTGGAACTGGGGAGATGGGAATCGGTAATACTACTCCAAGTAGTGCTGTTTTAACGACAATGACAGAGTTATCATTAGATGAAACAGTAGGTTATGGGACAGGTATTAGTAATAAACAATTAAAAAAGAAGAAAGAAGTTATAGCAGAGGCTTTAGAGATAAATCAACCGCAAGCTGATGATGGAATTGATATCTTATCTAAAGTGGGAGGACTAGAGATAGGAGGCATGGCTGGTATTATGCTAGGAGCAGCAGCCAATCGAGTTCCGGTATTAATTGATGGATTGATTTCTGGAGCAGCGGCATTAATAGCTCAGAACCTAGAACCGAAAGTTGTTGATTATCTAATTCCGTCACATAAATCAGTAGAACCAGGTCACATTGAGATCTATCGAATCTTAGGCTTAGAACCGATGTTAGATATGGATATGCGATTAGGGGAAGGAACAGGAGCAGTATTAGGCATGAATTTAGTAGAAGCAGCAACAAGAATTATAAGTGAAATGGCGACGTTGGAGGAAGCACAAGTTGAGGCTAATGAGGCGAAGTAACAAATCAACCACAGCCAGCCTTGATTTATAGGCTGGATGAGGAAGCACAAGTTGAGGCTAATGAACCTCAGGTTTAGGTTAAGGTTGAGGTTAAGACTAAGGCTTTTAATTGTCAATTGTTAATCTTCAATTGAACTTTAAAATAACACTAAGGGGGTAATGAAATAATGAGTTCCAAACTTGATAATACTACAAGAGTTAAGAACAAAGAAGAATTCTGGGAGACTAAGAGATTAGTACGAATGGCTTTGTTTATAGCTATGAGTGGATTAGGTGCTTGGATTACTTTGCCTAGTCCGATTGGGACTGTAGCTTTAGATTCAGCGCCTGGTTACTTTTTGGCTCTTTTTGCTGGTGGAGTTGAGGGTGCTATAGTTTTAGGATTAGGACATTTACTTTCAGCATTTAAGGTAGGTTTTCCTTTAGGACCGATTCATATTTTGATTGGTGTTTTGATGGGGATTTGCGGTTTGATATTTAGGTATTTGAATCAAAAAATAAATTTAGTTATAGCAGCAATTACAGCAATTTTGGTTAATGGGGTAGTAATTAATGTGTTATTAATTCCTTTAGTAGGGATGGGCTTTTTTGTTGGGATGACTCCAGTATTACTACTTGGTTCAGCGGTTAATATCGTGTTAGCTATTGTTGTTTATCGGATGTTAAATTAAATAGATGACAGATTACAGTTAAAAACATTAAAAATAATTAGACACAGACTAACCCAGACAAGGCACAGACTAATGATAACTGATAATTTGCAATTGAAAATTAAAAGATTTTAAGAGCTTGAATAATTATATTCATACTAAAAATATGATTAAGGGTAATACTTAACTGATACTGATTAATATCAATGATGCCTGAAAATAAAAAGTCTTGTGTCAAATATTTTTAATAGTTACTTAAAAATCTCAAATTAAAAGTTTTAAATTATTATTTTAAACTAATGATTTTAATTGACAATTGCACTTCAAATTGATATTGATTATTAATTACTAATGATATATAGAGGTGATAGTAGATGAAGAGGGATATTTCTATAATAGATTTACCAGCAAAACAGAAGATGATTATAGCTTGTGATTCAAGTGGAGGGATTGGTCCTAAGAGCGGTGATAAAGTTGTTGTGCCGGGAGAGATAGTAGGAAGGTTAGGGGTGCGAGTAGCTTTGATGGAGCTTTTGGCTGTTAGAGCTACACCTTTGTCAATAGTTAATACTTTAAGTGTGGAGTATGAACCTACAGGGAAGAAGATTATAGCAGGTATAAAAGATGAACTAGAACAATTAAATTTAGATGCAGATAAAGTGTTAAATGGGAGTACTGAAGAGAATATTCCTACTTCTGAAACTGGAGTAGGGATTACAGTTGTTGGAGTAGTTAGTGAAGAAGATTTAAAACTTGCTAATTCTAGAGCAGGAGATATAATAGCTGCTGTCGGATTGCCTAAAGTGGGAGAAGAGGTTATAGCTGATAAAGATGAAATTGCTAACTTAGAAACTATGCAACAAATATTAACTTTAGATTATATTTACGATATATTACCTGTTGGTTCTAAAGGAGTTAGATATGAAGCTAAATTATTGGCAGAAATGAATAGTTTAAATCTGAATTTAATCAATAGTGATGTTGATATTGATAAGTCTGCTGGACCAGTTACGGTTTTATTAATTACCTTACCTGAGAATAGACTAGATGATTTGAAGCAAAATATCTCTAAACCAGTCAATTTAGTTGGTAAGCTCTACTCGATCTCTTAAATTATTTGCAGGAATTCAGTGATAATATTTAGAATAAAAAAAAGAGTGGGATATTAATTTAAGGATGGGGACGAGAGATGAAGAAATTATTTAATCTAAGTGTTTATAATTTTGATTGGTTTAATAATGACTGGCAAGAAGTAAAAGAGTTTTGTGAAATAAATGGATTGGCTGGGATTGAATTATTATCTAGCGGACTAGAAAATATTGATTTAGATAGTATTCCTCAGGAAATAGTTAAGGCGATGCATCTTTCTTATTATTTAAACTGGGTTTCATTGGAAGGGAATAATAAAAGACAATTAGAAGAAAAAGAAGTAATTAATACTTATCGGAAAGAATTAGAAATGGCTGCTAAGTTAGAAGTAGATTATGTTGTCTTTCATGCTAGCAGTATTAGCATGGGAGAGGTATTTAGTGATGAATTTAGTCATACTAATTTTGATATTTTATCAGCAGTTGCTCAAGTTATAAATAAGGTTACTAAAGGTTTAGATATAGATTTCAAATTATTATTTGAAAATTTATGGTGGAGCGGGCTTACTTTCTTAAACAAAGAGGAAGCAATGGATTTTTTAGATAAATTAGATTATAAAAATGTAGGTTTCTTGTTGGATACAGGTCATTTAATGAATACTAATTTGGAGTTGAATAGTGAGAAAGAAGGCTTAGATTTGTTCTACGGTGTTCATTTACATAAGTCATTATCTCGTTCTTATCGTTTAGAAAATAGAGAAAGACTATATCAAGAATTTGTTAAAAAAGAAGGCTTAGAAGCAAAGGAACAGGTAGCAGGACAATTTATAGCTAATTCTGATCAACACTTACCTTTTAGTGAAATTTCTCCTCAAAGAATATTAGATTTAATCAAACCAGTTTATATAACTCATGAATTTACTGCAACTAAGAAAGGTGAGTTTATTAAGTATTTGCAGATTCAAGATCAAATTTTATAATTATGCAAGAACCTTAATTAAACAAGAATATTCACTAAAGGAGGAGCCAGTTGATGAAACCAAAAGTATTTGTAACTCGTCGCATTCCAGATAAAGGATTAAAGATGTTAGAAGATAAGGTTGATCTTAAAGTTTGGGAAGGAGTGGTTGGACCTAATAAGGAGAGAATTATTGAAGAAGTAGCTGAAATAGATGGATTAATCTCTTTGTTAAGTGACCCAATAGATAGAGAGGTATTGAAAGCAGGAGAAAATCTTAAAGTAGTAAGCAATTATGCAGTTGGTTATGACAATATTGATGTTGATGCTGCTACAGAGCAGGGTATTTATGTTACTAATACCCCTGGGCATTAACTGATACAACTGCTGACTTGGCTTTTTTTAATGGCAACGGCACGGCGAATTGTTGAAGCGGATAAGTATATTAGGGATGGCAATTGGAAAGCATGGGGACCAAAATTATTTTTAGGTCAAGATATAACAAATTGCTGATGATAATCCACTTTTAGAATTAGATAATGTAGTAGTAGCTCCTCATATTGGTAGTGCTAGTATTAGTGCTAGGGAGAAGATGGCAGAAATGGCTGCTCAAAATCTTTTGGCAGGATTAGATGGAAGAAAACCGGATAATTTAGTGAATGAGGAAGTGTTTTAATAAAAAAGGTTGTTACCGTAAAAGGTAGCAGCCTTTTTTATATTTTTATTTTAGAGCAAATTAGGTAAAACTATTTTCATTATTTGGATTTTTTATACTTATAGGCTAATTAATACTTGTTTTTTTATTAAATAAAGACATATTAATAGAAAAATGTTTATGATAAAATTACATTAGTGTTGCTAGTCTGTTGTATTAAGACAATATATTTTACTCCATTTTATAGAGTTATTTTGTTTAGATTTAGAATAGTAAATGTTATATGCTATAGATTTAAAGAGGAATTTATAACTTGTGCTGTAAAATTGTGTATTAAACTAGAATGCTATTCTGTTATTGGCAACTTGTTAAAGTTAGAAGGGGAGTTTAATAATAAGGATAAATATTTCGATGGTTTAGGGTATTTTAATGTTTAAAAGAAAAGGAGATGCTATTATGGGCAACAATTATTGATATTAATAGGGGATACAGTTAAAATTTATAATAGGAAAGGGGGAAGTCAATTGAAGACTATAGTAAAAGATATATTTGAATTTAAAGATGTTGAAGGGTTAAAAGTTATTGCAGGAAAGAGTGGCTTAAATAGAGTAATAAGCGGAGTGCAAATAATAGAAGAGTTGGATTTTGATACTCAATTAGATGAAGAAGATTTTATTATCATAGATGAGAATTTTATAAAAAATGATTCTTTAGAGGTTAAAGACTTAATTACTAAGATAAGTAGAATAAAAGTTGCTGCAATTGGAATTAACTTTGGTGAATCTATAGATGAGCAACAGTTATCAGATGAAGTTTTAGTCATTGCTAATCAAGCTGATTTACCAATTATATCGATACCAAATTATTATATTTTAACAAATTTAATTAATGTAATACTAAGGAAGACTACAAATAAACGTAATGAGGTATTAACAGTACTTGAAAATATATACGAATCTTTTACTCAATTAATTATCAATGAGGCAGGCGTTCAACAGATTATTATTGAATTAAGAGAATTGCTTGATAGACAGGTTGCTTTTTATGATATAACTTTTAACAATTTTTATATGGCTGATACTTCTAATCAATTTATGGAGGATATGGAATTGCTTTCATTAAAGAAAATTGCAAATGCATATCAGTGTTATCCAGTGAAGATAAAAGACGAGATATATGGCTATATAGTTTTAGCGAAAAATAAGAATGAAAAGGATGGCAATAGATATGATAAGGTTATTTTAGAACACGGGAAGATGGCGATAGAGATGGTGATTAGACGAAATATTTCTAATCAATTAAAGGTAGCACAACAGAAATTTTTGATACAAGACTTAATCTTTAATAACTTTAAATCAGAGGAATTTGCAGAAAAGAGGGCTTATTTATGTAATTGGGATATTAAAGAGAGAATGGTTGTTATGGTTTTAAAAATTAAAGATTTGAGAAGCGATCGCCTAGAAGTAAAACAGGAGAGTTCAAATCAGATAGTGAATAAAGTGGATGAAAAGATCATTCTTAATCTTAAAAATATTATTAATGACCAATTTAAAGATAGTATCAGTCTGGATTATAGTAAAAGTATTGTCTTTATTATTAAAACTAATCTAGGTAGACGGAATTTTAGACAAAGATTAGAGGAGCTTATTTACGAAATTAAAACAAGTATTGACGAGCATAATCTTAATTTAATAATAGGGATTGGAAAAATTAAATCTTCAATTGCTAGACTATATGAAAGTTATAACGAAGCAATACAAGTTATTAAATTAAAGCAGCAGGTGGATTTGCAAGATGAAGTTGTCTTTTATGATGACTTAGGTATTTATAAGCTATTGAGATTAATTCATGATAAAGATGAGGTTGAGCAATTTTATAGTTCTTATTTAGGAAACTTAATTAAGTATGACCAAGAGAATGGAACAGAATTATTAAAGAATTTAAGCTGTCTAATCAAAAATGATTGGAATTTAAAGGCTGCGTCGGAGGAACTCTATATTCATTATAATACAATGAAGTATAGGTTTAAGAAGATGGGCAAGATATTAGAATTAGATTTAAAAGACCCAGAAGTTAAATTTAATATTACGTGTGCAATAAAATTATTAAAGATGAATGAAGAATTACTTTTGTTTAAAAAAGCTAAATAATAATTTGTTTTTTGTTCACGGATGACATAGGAATAAAAAGTAAAATGTGATAATATGATGTTATAGATGGTTATTTGACGAAGTAAAATATATTATTCCATAAAAGGGTGATTCTATTAAAAGATAGATGCACAAAACTTTTAGTCTAAGGTAGTAATACTATGACTGAAAAGTTACTGAAAGGAGTGATTAAAAGATTAAGTAGATAATGGCCCCTTATTCCTATGCTTGATTAAGGGGTTGTTTCTTAGTAATAGTGGCTGAGAAACGAATTTTAATTTACTAGTGATACGTTAAGTATGTGAGAGAGAAAATAGATATGGGGTGGATAAAATGGCAAATAATCAGATTGATTTAAAGAAATATATTAAATTAGGAATCGCTTTTAAATTCGTTTTAATTACAGTAGTCGCTTCTTTAATAACACCAATGACGGTTAAAGTTTTAAATAAGCTATTTAAGTTCGATAAATTAGTATTCTTGCAGGGAGTTATTAATACAGTAGTCTTAGCAGTAGTTGTTTTTGTATTTACATATTTTTTAATAATTAAACGCTTAAAAACTATTATCGATATTACTCAAAGGATAAGCCAAGGCGATTTTACAGTTGATAAGATAGAGATTGATAGTCAAGATGAATTAGGTCTATTAGCTAAGTCAATTAATAAGATAGTCTTTGATCTTGGTGAATTATTAGATGATGTACAAGATATTTCAGAGAATAACTCAGAGATTGCCGAGGATTTAGTTGAGATAGCTGACAGAACTAGTAGTATGAATGAAGAGCAAGCAGCTAGTACTGAGGAGTTAAGTGCTACCTTTGAAGAAGTATCGTCTATGTCTCAAGAGACAGCAGCTAGTAGTGAAAATTTGATGGAGCGAACTGATGAAGTTGTAAATGACTCTAATTCTGGTTTAGAGATGTTAAAGGATACTACTGATAAAGTAGAGCATGCTTCAGAGATGATAGCAGATTTGTATGGTGATATTAATTATCTAAATGAGACTATTAAAGAGGTTACGAACTTTACCGAAGTTATTTCTGATATATCGGATCAGACTAATTTATTAGCATTGAATGCAGCAATAGAAGCTGCTCGGGCTGGAGAACATGGACAAGGCTTTGCAGTAGTAGCTGAGGAGATAAGAGAGCTTGCCGAGAAGGCAAATCAATCAGCAGATAAGATTACAAATACGGTTATTAATACCCAAAGACAGAGTGAAAAGACATTGACTAAGGTGGAAGAGAGTGTGGAAAAGATAGATACTAGTAAGGAGCTTATTATGTCCACTGAAGGGCGTTTTGAAAATATTGTTAATAATGTTGATGAAATTTCAGAGAGCATAGATAATATATCTGCTGCTATGGAGGAAGTATCAAGTAGTGTGCAGCAGGGAACAGCTTCTATGGAAGAGATAACTACAGCTATGCAGGAACAAGCATATACAGCGGAAAAGGCATCTGCTTTAGCTGAAAAGTTAGATAAGATATCGGAAAAACTTAATAGGAAATTAGAAAAAGAATTAGAGGTTTAATATTCATTTTTGATCATGATGTATTTATTATTTTCCCAATTTGCTAATTGAAATTGGGGTTTTTTTATTAAAGGAGATAAAGTATAAGTTGCAGAAATGATAGTTGAGGTGGATTAAATATGTTTATTCTACAGAATATTAAATTTAAAGATATTTTAGCAATAGATGAACTAGAGATTCCTAAGGATAAGATATCTTGCTAAAAAAAGTTTAAAAATATAAAGGATTTTTTTAGAAAGTATAGAATATATTATATAGTGTTACTAAATTAATATTTGTGCTAATAAACTTGTTGAGGAGGAGATAACTTTGAAAGCAGATGAAGTTTTAGAAGGGTTAGTTGAAGGCCAAGAAAAATTAAAAGAAGAGATTCTAGACCAGATGGAGAAGTTTAAAGATTTTGCCGATAGTGTTATGGAAGATGGTGCTTTATCGAAAAAAGAGAAAAAATTATAAATAAAAGAAGGATTTTTTTAACAGTTGGAGAATAATATACATACAATATCACAAATATAATTTTCGTGTTATTTTTTTAAAGGTTGCGTGTTACTTTTTGAGAAATGATGTTATGGAAAAGGGGGGACTATTCTGATTAATTCTTATTATACTGGAAAAGTGCTTGCTCCAGAAGATATAGAAGCTGTCTATGGAGTTAGAGTAAGTATTAGAGAACATTTTGGTAGGACATTAGTGGCTCCGGAAGAACCTATTGCTTAAATTTAAAAGAGAGGAGTGGTCAAATTAAAATGAATCAGATTAAATCAATTGGAAGAGTACAGAGTAAATTTAAGGAAGCAGCTTCACCAGAAGAGATGCGAAAAGAAGAAAGCACAATAATTATTGATTCAAAGTATGAAGATGGATTATATAAGATAGAAGATAATGATTATCTGCAAGTGATTTTTTCTTTTCATTTATCCGAAGGCTATGAGTTAATAGCTCCTAGGCGTCATGGCAAAGAAAGGGGAGTTTTTGCCTGTAGGAGTCCAAGACGGCCAAGTTCAATTGGAGTTACCACTGTAGAATTGTTGGAGAGAGATGGAAGAAAATTAAGAGTCAAAGGACTTGATGCTATAGATGGAACTCCTGTAATTGATATAAAGCCCTATGCTAATGTGATGGATACACCTGAATAGTTTTCTAAGGAAACTTTGAAGGTTAATCCTAGAGATGAGATAAATCAATTAATTAAAGCTGGTAATCTAGAATCTTTATTATTAATAGGAAATTTAGATTAGACAAAGATTTAAAATTAAAAACTTTCTTGTAAAAAGAAGGATTTTTTTAACAATTAAAGAATGTATTTAATATGATGTTACAAAGAATAGTTTTGTGTTATTTTTTTAGAATTACAGTGTTACTTTTAAATGAAATAGTATCATAAATTGATTTATATATAACCAAGGAGGAGAAAACATGAAAAAACAAATTCTAGTGTTATTATTAACTTTGGTTTTAGTGGTAGGAATTACAGTTACGGCTTCAGCTCATTTTCAGATGATTTTACCTTCTGATGATATGGTAACGAAACAGGATAATAGGGAAATAACTTTAAACTTATTTTTTACTCATCCAATGTCGGCGGCAGAGGTAATGGATATGGAGCAGCCAAATAAATTTGGAGTAATGCATAAGGGGCGTAAAATAAGTTTATTAAAGGATTTACAAACTCAAGAAATTATGGGCGGTAAAGCTTTTGAAACATCTTATAGAATAAAAGGGTTTGGTGATTATATATTCTATTTAGAACCTGGTCCTTATTGGGAACCACTGGAGAATAAATATATTACTCATTGTACCAAAGTAATAGTCAATTCAATGGCAGTTTCTGATAGTTGGGACCGAGAAATTGGTATGAAGGCAGAAATCGTTCCTTTAACACGACCTTATGGATTATGGACTGGAAATGCATTTAGAGGAATTGTTAAGAAGAATGGGAAGCCTGTTCCATATGCTGAGATTGAGGTAGAATATTTTAATAAAGCTAAATTCCCTTCATTAAGGGAAGATGGTAATAAAAGTGTAAGAATACCAAATGCTAATTTCATTACTCAAGTTATTAAAGCGGATAAGAACGGAGTCTTCTCTTATACTATGCCTAAGGAAGGCTGGTGGGGATTTGCTGCCTTGATGGAAGGAGAAAAAATCAATGGTAAAGATCATGAACTAGGAGCTTTGATGTGGGTAAAAACTTATGATATGAAGTAAGTTAATTATTTATTGAGGAGATATTGGAAGAGTATTAAAAATCTCTTCTATTACTTCTTGATATATAAATGAGATATAAATCTATTTAAAAAGGTGTGGTTTTATGCATATTTCAGAAGGGGTGCTTTCTGCTCCGGTTTTGGTTTCTGGTGGAGTCGGAACAGTAGTAGGAATGACTATAGGTTTGAAGCAGATGGAGGATAAAGACATACCTAAAACGGCCATAATTTCGGCTGCTCTATTTGTAGCTTCACTTATTCATCTGCCTGTAGGACCAACTAATATACATTTGATTTTAAATGGAATTGCTGGAATTCTATTAGGTTGGCGAGCATTTCCTGCTTTCTTTATAGCTTTCTTTCTCCAGGGAATACTTTTTCAGTTTGGAGGAGTCACTACTTTAGGGGTAAATGTAATTATTATGGCGTTACCTGCTGTTATCTGTTATTATTTATTTAAAATTTTATTTAAGGTTATTAACGATGAAAATTTAGTTAGTCTAGGGATTATTACCTTTGTTTGTGGATTTTTAGCTGTCTTTTTAGCGGCGTTATTAATGGCTGTGGCATTAGTATTTACTGAAGAAGCCTTTTTAGAAGTTGCTAAGGTTGCTATTATATCCGAAGCTCCGTTGATGATTGTGGAAGGAATTGTAAGTGCATTTTGTTTAGTTTTCATTAAAAAGGTTAAACCAGAGATTTTGAAAGGAAGGTAAGAGATATGAAAAATTATAAGGTTGCTACCTCGTTTAGATTATTATTAATAATTCTACTAATGACTACTTTGTTGGCTGTGCCTGCTTATGCTCATCGGGTGGTGACTTATGCATATGTTAGTGGAGAAAGTATAGTAGTTGAAACCGCTTTTGGTAATGGAAGCCCGTTTGGAGGAGCAATGGTAAAGGTTTATGGCTCTGAAGGGGAATTATTAAAAAAAGGAAAGACTAACAAAAAAGGAATATATAAATTTAAGATTCCTCAAAAGTCAGATTTAAAAATTGTAGTGGGTGGTGAACTAGGACATCAAGGTAAATATACTATAAAGGAAGAAGAGCTTCCTAGTGTATCTAATCAAAATTCTAGGAAAAACGAACTATCTATTGATAAAAATTCATCTATGGCTGAATCTGATATAGATACAGATAAAATTAATCAAACAGAGGATAAAATTAGGCAGAGTAGTAAAGATAAACTTATTGCCCAAGAAGAGGTTCGCTCTATTCTTAAAGAGGAGTTAAGTAAACAGATAGCACCTTTAAATAGAAAGATAACTCAATTGCAGATAAAGAAGGGGCCTGGTATGACTGAGGTTATAGGAGGAATCGGTTATATTTTTGGTTTAATGGGGATTGCTTTTTATTTTAAATCTAAGGGGGAGTAGATATTATGTTTAATGAAAAGTTTGCTATGGGTTCTAGTTGGGTTCACGATTTAGACCCTCGCTTAAAAATCATAATGGCTATCTTATTGGCTGTGATTACTGCAGTAGGCAATAATATATTGATGTTATTACAGATCTTCTTTTTAGCTTGTTTCTTCTTGGTCTCTGCTAAACTGGATTTAAAACAAGTTTTAAAACGATTATTAGTTATTAATACTTTTATCTTCTTTATGTGGTTATTTATCCCGTTTACCTATCCAGGAGATAGTCTATTTCAAATAGGTCCTCTAAGTGCGTCTTGGGCAGGAATTATATACGCTACTAAGATAACAATTAGGTCGAATACAATTATGATTGCGGTTATTTCTTTATTATCTACTTCCACTATATCTTCACTTATGCATGCTATGAAGTGTCTGTATGTGCCTGAAAAGCTTATTTATCTATTCTTCTTTGTTTATCGTTATCTTTACGTAATAAGTGATGAGTTCAATAGTCTTCATAATTCGATGAAAGTTAGAGGGTTTAAACCAGAAACGAGCTTACATTGTTATAAAAATTATGCCTATTTAGTAGGGATGCTAATTATAAAAAGTTATGAACGGTCAATAAGAGTTTATAGAGCGATGTTAGCCCGTGGATTTAAAGGAAAAATATATATAAATGATGAATTTAAAGTAATTCCTCGGGATATAGTAATTTTTGCTTGTACTTTAGCTTGTTTAAGCTGGTTTGTTATTTTAGAACAAGGAATTATTTTGATGTAAACAGAGTTTGTGGTTAGTTTTTTTACTCACAAGGAAGGAGTTTGTAAAAGTTATAAAGAATAATATAGGTGAAGTGTAATAAAATGTTATAAAGCATTATTGTTGATTATTAAAAATTAAATAACGTTAATGATTAGGTGCCTTTAACTACGGTTAAAGGAGAATAGGGAATCAGGTGTAAGACCTGAACGGGCCCGCCACTGTAACCGGTGAAGTGCAATTTACAATTAAAAGTCAAAAGTTAACAGTCAAAAGATAATTAATTGTTAATTGCTAGAGGATGAGAAGACCACTTGGATATTTTAAGTATTCAGGGAAGGTGAAGTCCTTACAACCGGAAGTCAGGAGACCTGCCTAGTCATTAACCTACTATATCTTCGATGGCAAGGAAGGTAGGTGATTAGTGTGGTTTGGAGCTAATTAACCTCAATCTTGTTAATCTGAGATTGAGGTTTTTTATTTGCAATCAGGAAGAGATATAAGTGATTAAAGGAATGAGGATTGGGTAATGAGATTAAAATAAGGGGAGATTTTGATGGGGAGAAAGAATTATTGGTTAGTAAGTGTAGGGATAGTATTAGTTTCGCTGTTTTTACCAGAAAATGCTTATGCGATGCATATTGCTGAAGGTTTTTTACCAGCTAAGTGGGCAGGAATCTGGTGGGTTTTGATGTTGCCGTTTTTAACTTTAGGGATTAAACATGTTAAAAGAGTAGTGGATGAGCACGATCCAAGTATAAAGATGTTATTAGCTTTAGCAGGAGCTTTTATTTTTGTGCTTTCTTCTCTTAAATTGCCTTCTGTAACAGGAAGCACTTCACATCCAACAGGAATTGGTTTAGGAGCTATTCTATTTGGACCTTGGCCGATGGTTGTTTTAGGTTGTATTGTTCTTATTTTTCAAGCTGTTCTTTTAGCTCATGGAGGCTTAACTACTTTAGGAGCTAATGTTTTTTCGATGGCTATAGTGGGTCCATTTGTTGCTTATGGTATATATAAGTTATTTAGAAAATTAGGAGCGCCACTTTGGTTAACGGTATTTTTAGCAGCAGCTTTAGGAAACCTTTTAACTTATGTAATGACAGCAATACAATTGTCGTTAGCTTTTCCAGCTGAGACTGGTGGTTTCATAGCGTCGCTAACTAAATTCATGGGGGTTTTTGCAATAACTCAAGTTCCTTTAGCGATTACTGAGGGCTTGGTAACAGTATTAATTTTTAATTTACTTAGAGAGTATAGTAAAGGCGAATTAAAGAAACTTTCAATCATTTCTTAAGGAGGTAAAAGAGTATGAGTTTAGCTGGAAAGAATTTAATTATATTAGCTTTAATTTTAATTGTAACTATTACGCCACTTATTATCAAACCAGATGCTGAGTTTGGAGGTGCTGATGGAGCAGCTGGAGAATTAATTACTAAGATGAATCCGAATTATCAATCTTGGTTTAGTCATATTTGGGAGCCGCCGAGTGGAGAGATTGAGAGTTTACTATTTGCTTTACAAGCTGCTTTAGGAGCTGGATTTTTAGGTTATTATATTGGTGCTAAACGAACAGAAACTAAATATAAAGAAGAAATGGAGCAAGATGAAAAATGTTAGATATTGATCAATATGCTTATTCTAATAATTTACGTTCAATTCATCCAGTTGAAAAAACAATATTTGCACTTTTAACTATGATTATCTGTTTAGCAGCTAATTCAATAATTACCTCCCTGGCTATTATTTTATTAATGGCCGGGGTAGTAATCTTTGGTGCTAAAATACCGCGGCAATTTTTCATAAAATTAATTTTAATTCCAATTTCATTTTTATTAATTAGTACAATTACTATTGTTATTTCTATTTCTAAGGAAGCAAGTAGTTTTCTTTATTACTTAAGTCTTTGGGGTTGGAAGATTGGTATTCAAATGGAGAATATAATTTTTGCTATAAATTTATTCTTAAAATCTTTAGGAACAGTTTCTTGTCTTTATTTTTTAGCTTTAACTACTCCAATGATAGAAATTATTTCAGTACTTAGAAAATTAAAAGTACCACGGATATTTATTGAACTAATGAGCTTAATCTATCGTTTTATCTTTGTTCTTTTAGATACTGCTAATCTGATTAGAACTTCTCAATTATCTCGTTTAGGTTATTCAAATTTTAAAAGATCCTGTCAATCATTAAGTAAACTAATTTCTAATCTCTTCATTAGAGCTTATTATCGGGCAAAAGGATTATTAACGACACTCTTAGCTAGAGGTTATGAGGGAGAGATTAGGGTTTTAGAACCTGAATATGAGTTTTCTAAGAAGAATTTAGCTATTATTTTTTTAGTTGAAGTATCTTTAATATTAATTACAGTATACATAGGAGGAGATCAGTTTGTCATCATCAATACTTGAAGCTGAGGATATTATATTTAGTTATCCCGATGGAACCAAAGCATTAGATGGTCTATCAATTTCGATTGAGGAGGGAAAGAAGGTAGCCATTCTTGGTGCTAACGGAGCGGGAAAATCAACTTTGTTTCTTCATTTTAACGGCATTTTGCAGCCAGACCAAGGAAGCATAAAGTTTAAGGGTGAAACGGTTAAATATAATAAAAGAGCATTAAAAGAATTAAGAAAAAATGTAGGAATTGTTTTTCAGGATCCGGACATGCAGTTGTTCTCCTCGAGTGTTTTTCAGGAAATTTCTTTTGGTCCTTTAAATTTAGGATTGTCGGAAGAAGAAGTAAGAGCAAGAGTTAATGAAGCAATGAAAGTAACCGGAATAACTGAACTTAAAGATAGACCAACTCATTTATTAAGCTATGGTCAAAAGAAACGGATTTCTATTGCTGATATTTTAGCGATGAAACCACAGGCTATTATCTTTGATGAGCCAACAGTTTGGCTTGATCCTCGGCATTCTAATGAAATTATTGATTTCTTCGATGAAATTAATAATCAAGGGATCACAGTAATTCTTTCTACTCATGATGTTAATTTAGCATATTCATGGGCAGATTATGTTTATATCTTTGCAGAAGGTAAAATCATTGGAGAAGGAGTTCCAAGTGATATATTTCAAGATAAAGAGTTATTGATGAATGCAGATTTGACACAACCTTGGATTGTAGAAGTTTATAATGAATTAGTACAGAAAAATATATTGGCAAGTGACTTTCCTATCCCTGATTCTAAAAGAGAGTTATTTTCTTTATTATAGGTATTATATATGAATCGTATGTGTTGAAGTAATACATATTTTTCTAGTTAACTATTATTGATATAATTTTTAGGTTAAGATTGAGGTTAAGGATGAGGGAAACCATATGTAAACATTTATTATGATTACATAAATTCATATTTAGGAGCTTAGTGCTTAACTTTATAGTATTTATAAAGCTCAACTGTTTATTTGTTTGTCAACGGAATTAATTGGTGTATGAGAGATACTAGTTGTCTATTAACGGATTGACTTCCTCACTCAGTATGTTATCATTATTGGCGTAATTTAAAAAGTACTGAGGAGGCAGCTTACTTAAAGCTATGTCACAAATTAAAGGGTATGCACAAAGAGTTGGAAATTTTTCAACGAATGCTAAGAGTTTTTTAGGTTGTATTGGTTTGAATTTTGTTAGTTTAGGAGCTGTACAGGTTCTTTTAGGTCTGTATATCTTGGAGTTAGGTTTTGCTGAAGACTTTTTTGGATTAGTTGTAGGAGCGCGAATTTTAACGACTGGATTACTAGCTGTTCCGGCTGGAACTTTAAATGAAAAGATAGGGGCCAAGAATAGTCTGTTCTTAGCTTCTATTTTAGCTGGGATAGCGATAATAATTCAGGCTCTATCAAGTAGTAAGTTTCTGATATTAACAGGAAGTCTTATGTACGGTGGAGCATTAGCTATATTATTCGTAATGATTGGGCCATTTTTATCGAATAATAGTCAAGCTAAAGAAAGAGAAGAATTGTTTAGTTTTAATTTTGTATTGATGACAGCAGCAAAGACAATAGGTAGTTTCTTAGTTGGATTTCTGCCAATTATCTTTGTCAAAACTATTCTAGCTCAAGAAACAACTGAGTTGTTGTCACATAGATATGTGTTGCTAGCCTTTGGTATAATAGCACTATTAGCAGTGATTCCAACTATCTTCATTGATGAGGATGAAGATGATAAAGAAAAGCAGGATGAGATAGATGTAGTAGATGGCTTAAAAGAAGAGAGAATTAGCAAGTTAAGTTTATATCAGTTTCTATTAGGTGCTGGTGGTGGTTTAATTGCTCCGTTTTTTAGTGTCTTTTTAGCTAATAAGTTAGGAGCGACTACTCAAGAAGTAGGAACCATGATGTTCTTATATCGAGTAACGATGGCTTTAGCTTTATTCTTGACACCTTATTTAGTAGGTAAGATGGGAAAGGTAAAGTCTGTTGGTGTGGCTCAAATTACTTCTTTGCCATTTCTATTAGCGATTGTCTTAGTGCCTAACTTTGCTATTGTTAGTTTTGCTTTCTTATTTAGAGGTGCACTAATGAATATAACAAAACCGATTGCTTCTGATTTTGCAATGGAGATTACATCTGATGCTAAACAGACAACAACTAGTAGTTTAATGCGGACTAGTAAGAGTGTTGCCCGTAGTGTAGCTGCAATGCTAGCAGGGTGGTTAGTTGCTAATTATGGTTATAAAGCCACTTACTTTTTAACCTTCTTTTTCTACTTAACTGGTGCTTTCTTATTTGTTAAGTCTTTTCTTAGTGTAGAGAAGAAGGAATTAAAAGGCATAAAACAAGGATAATCTTATCTAAAAAGAGTCCAGAAAATTTCTGGACTCTTTTTAATTTATAATTATGAAAAAGTTGTGAAAATCACATAATAATTATTAATTGGAGGTGGATTAAATGAACTTTATTTTAAAGATGATTCTTTTTCCGTTAATAATTTATTTAGCTACTTTTAGTTCAGGAGCGTCATTACCATTATTAGTTATTTTAGGGTTAGCTGTTATTTTAGTTTTAATTGGAATTACTGCAGAACCGATCTTTTTGCCTATGTTTGGTAATTTAATATCATCTTTAATGGGTACTGCTTTTATTATTTTTTCATTATGGGTGACTCCTAAATTAACTGGGGCAGGTTTCTTTAGTCTAGAAACTGCAATAATTACTGGTTTAGTTTTAGGAATGGTTGAGTTTACTTTACATCATATCTTTATACTTAATGATAAAGAAGAAAGATAGATTGAAAGCAAGTGCTTTCTAGTTATTAAGAAGTTTTAAAAGTTTGACAATTTAAGCAAAAACATATATAATATAATCGGATGATGAAATAAAACTCACATAATTAACCATAATAAAGATTAGTCATAGTTAACTTTATATATTAGTTAACTATTTATTTTTATAAAAACTCATTAGACGTCTGACAAATTAGGAATAAGTTGTTATTTTTTTCAATATTATCATCAGACGTCTGACCATTTGTATTATTAAAGAGGGGGTGAAGTTTGTATAAGGGGAAATTTTAATCACATGCTTCATAGGGGTAAGTACTGGTTTTAACTAATAATAAAATTTTAAGGAGGAGTAAGATGTTTAAAAAGAGATTAAATACAAAAGTTGTAATTATGCTTGTGGCTTTAGTAGTATTTACAGTTGGGGTTACTGGTTTAGTTAACGCTATGTCCTCAGGGCCTGTAAAGAAGGCAGATACTAAAAATAATGTAGTTAACAAGCAACCTAAATATGTCTTCCTATTTATTGGTGATGGAATGGCATCTTCTCAGCGACAGTTAGGAGAGTACCTTTTAAGAGCAAAGACTGGTGATCCAAATAATGACCTGACTATGAATAAGTTCCCAGTAGCAGGTATGAATACTACTTATGCTGCTAATACTTTAGTAACAGATTCTGCAGCGGCAGGTACTGCCTTAGCAACTGGAAATAAAACAAATAAAGGTATGATTGGACAACTCCCAGATGGAACAGCTGTTAAGACTTTAATAGAAGCAGCCCGTGACCAAGGCTTAGCAACTGGAGTAATCTCTAATATGAGATTGACTCATGCAACTCCAGCATCTTTTTTAGCACATAATGAAAGTAGATATAACCCTAATCAAATTGCTGAAGATATTGCAGCTAGTAATGTTGATTTCTTAGCTGGCGGAGGGTATAGATACTTTGTACCACAAGATAGTGAATTAGGTTCTAAGCGAAAAGACGATAAGAACTTAGTTAATGTATTTAAAGATAAAGGGTATAAGACTTTTGTGAACAACTCAGAAGGATTTAGAAATTATGAACCGCAAGCAGGAGATAAGGTATTCGCTCCATTAACTTACAGTCATCTTCCTTATGAATTAGATCGAAATCCTGAAAAACTTCCAAGTTTAGCAGAAATAACTCGTAAAGGTATTGATACATTAGCCAAACGTGAAAATGGCTTCGTAATGATGGTTGAAGGTGGAAGAATTGATTATGCAGGACATGCTAACGGTCCTGCTACGGTTGCTAGAGATATTTTAGCTTTTGATGAAGCTATTACTGAGGCTTATGAGTTCTATAAGAAACATCCTAATGAAACTTTAATTGTAGTAACTGGTGATCACGAAACAGGTGGTTTAGGATTAGGATTTAAGAATGATTATTTCTTAAATATTGATGAGTTACTACCAATTAAAGCGTCTATAGACTCTATTCCATATGAAGGTAATAGAGAAGAAACTTTTGCTTATGTTAAAAATGAATTTGGTTTAACTAACTTAACAGCTAAAGAAAGAGCTCAGATTGAGAAGGGAATGGACTTAGCTGACGCAGGTAAGAAGCCTGTAGATTATATGCCAGGCTTTATGAGTCCAGTTAGAGCTGCAGTTGCTCAGGTTTTATCTGAAAGAGCGGGTGTATATTGGACAACTTATGCTCATACTGGAACTACGGTACCTTTAACTGCTATAGGACCAGGTGCTGAGTTATTCGGTGGTTATAAAGATAATACTGAAGTGAGTCGTACTATGGCTGACTTAATGGGTTTTAAATTAACTGAATTAGACTAAATTTGAAATTGGAAATAGCCGGTTATTGCCGGCTATTTTCTAGTATACTAATAGCAATATAACGTTATTTAATTATGAGGTGACTTTAATGCAGCGTTCTAAATTAAAGATAGTAATGATTATTTTAGCTTTATTAATATTTGGAATATTATTTTATGATAATTTTAGAGACGGACCGAAAGAAAATGCTGAAATAAAGGCTAAAGTGCTTAAAGTAGATAATAGTGAAGTAATACGCTCGGGAATTACGGGAGTAGGTTATCAATCACTGGTAGTTAGGATTGTAGAAGGAAAGCATAAAGGTAAGAGGTTTAAAGCAATCAATCAACTTACTGGTAAAGCTGAGATAGATAACTTTTTAAAAAAAGGAGATAAGATATTAGTTGCTATTAAAGAAAAAGAAGGTCAGATTATAGCAGTTAAAGTAATAGACCTTTATCGCCAGGGTTGGCAATTAGTCTTATTTGGAATCTTTATTTTACTCTTAATAATATATGCTCGTGCTGTAGGAGTAATGGCCTTATTCTCTTTTGTGGCAAGTCTTTATGTAATTTGGAAATTTTTAATACCAGGTTTATTAGCAGGATATAACCCGTTATTATTAGCCAGTCTAACTATAATAGTTTTAACGGCAATTATTATTTTTTCAATTGCTGGTTTGACCAAGAAAGGTTTAGCAGCTTTTATAGGTACTGTATCTGGGTTAATAGCTACTATAGGAATTACAGTTTTTTTTGGGAATAAGTTAGCTTTACGAGGAATGACTGCTCCTTTTTCTCAAGTATTACTCTTTAGTGGACATATGGATTTAAATATGAAGCATATTTTTTATGCTTCAATAGTAATAGGTGCATCAGGAGCAGCAATGGATATTGCCATGGATGTAGCAGCTTCTGTTGCTGAAATTAAAGATAAATCACCGGATATAGAGATGAAAGAGTTAATTCAATCTGGTTTTAATGTAGGAAGAGCTGTAATTGGTACGATGACTACTACTTTATTATTAGCTTATTCTGGTGGATACTTAACTTTACTAATGTTATTTAGTACTAGGAGTACTAGTTTAGATAGGATGATTAACTTTAAGATGGTAACAGCGGAAGTGCTCAGAACATTAGCTGGGAGTATCGGTCTTGTTTTAGTAGCACCTCTTACGGCTATTCTTGCTGGTTGGATATATTCAGTTGATTTGAAAGAGTTAGTAGAGTTAAGGAAAGATTAAATATTTATAATAAAAAAATTAAAGGCTGTTGGCAAATTAAAAAGCCAACAGCTTTTTTTGATTTAGCTTACTAAAGCGTAATCAGATAAACAAAAATCGGAATAGTAAATAATGATAATAAAGTAGTAAAGAAGACACCTTCGGAAGCAAAATTATAATCCCCCTCAAACTTTTCAGCAAAGATAACTGCATTAGCTGCTGCTGGCATAGAGAAAAGAATAATGGATATATTCTCAACAATAGATGGTAGTTCAAATTGACTTAAAGCTACATAAATAATTAGTGGAATAATTAAAAGTCTTAATCCACTTAATAAATAGAAATGAAAATTTTTGATTGTAGATTTAAGATTGACATTCGTTAGTGAACTACCGATAATCAACATTGATAGTGGGAAAGTCATACTACCTAAACTTTTTAGAGCACCAGCAATCGGCTTAGGTAATTGCCAACCGGTTATAAGTAAAAGGAAGCCGATAGCAACAGCAATTAAGCCATTATTAAGCAAGTTCTTTAGTGATATTTGATTGCTATTATCTTCATTTTGAATAAAGATATAGACTCCATAAGTAAACATCAAGAAGTTATAAAATACATTAGCTATTATAGCATAAAAAATCCCATAATTAGGGTAGATAGCATTAATTACTGGGTAACCCATATAACCTACATTGCCAAAGATAAGTAAAAATTTGAATACAGTCTTGCGACGATGAGATAATGATAAAAAGTTTGTTATGAATATGGTAAGTAATACTATTACTGAGTAAAGGATAAATGAAAGTAAGCTAATAATTTTGATATTATTTATTAGTTCAGTATTAATCTTTATCATCATTGATGAAATGATTAATGCAGGTAAAGTTACTTCTAACAGGATGCTAGAGAGCCCCTGATTAATTTCTTTATTTATAATATCTTTCTTTCTAATTATGTAACCAACAAAGATCATAGAGAATAGAACTAAGATTTGATTCATAATGATAGTAAATTGCATTATAATCTTCCTTTCTGATATTAGACATTATTGAATTGCCTTCTATTGTAACATAATATTAATAGTAGTGTCAAAACTTTATACCCTCGCCAGGTATTGTGAAAAAAATATCAAAATCTGCAGGAGAATATATTTAATATGTCGAAATATAAAATATAAGGTTATAGTTATTAAATAAGGGGAGGAAGAAAATATGATTAAAAAATTATTAATTTCATTTAAGGGGATGAAAGTTAAGACAAAATTATTAGTGGGTTTTTCAGCAATTATTGTAATGTTACTATTATTGGCAGGGAGTCTTTTTTATTTTACCAATGGAATTGGACGAGATATTAGAGAATTTAACCATTATGAAAGACTGGCAGAAAATATTGAAAGAATAGAAGTGAGTTTAAAGGATGAACAGTTAGCAGCAATGGAATTAGTAGGGACCAATGAAAAAGATGAAATAGATGACTTTAATAAAGCAGTTAAGAACTTTTCTTCAGCTAGACGAAATTTGGATAACTTACTTAAATCAAAGGAGAATAAAGAGAAAATAAATCAGATTGTTAAAGAACATAATTTAATTATAGAAGGATTTGAGCAGCAGTTAGTAGTAGAATGGAGAAACGGAGCAAATAATAAAGTATTACAGAATTTAATTGAGGAACGTATAGATAACTCTGGAGATAAGATTATTGAACTTTTAAAAGAGGTTACTAATAAAACAAATACTTTATTGAAGGAATCAAGACAAGAAATGAAGGAAAATTTAAGTTTCTTTAAAGTTTTAATGTTAACGATTTTAGCATTTGTAATTTTGTTTGGTTTAGGGATTATTATCATAATCAGCAAAGATTTATCTAATTCATTAAATAAGATAATCGAATCACTTAATAAAGCAGAAGCAGGAGACTTGACGGTAAGTATTGAGAATGATTGTTTAGAAGAGTGCTGGGAAATTATGGGCTGTAATAAGGAAGAATGTCCTGCTTATCAAAGTGATAATTTACGCTGCTGGCAGGTTGGCGGAACCC
This sequence comes from Candidatus Frackibacter sp. WG13, assembly GCF_900114655.1. Taxonomy (GTDB): domain Bacteria; phylum Bacillota; class Halanaerobiia; order Halobacteroidales; family Acetohalobiaceae; genus Frackibacter. The sequence goes on along the minus strand of NZ_FOTT01000010.1, from coordinate 35,374 downwards.
ATTGTGGAGATGAAATACAAGGTGATATGGCTAGTAAGTTAGATAATTGCGAGGATTGTAAAGTATATCAGGCGGCTGCTAATAGTGAAATGTTACAGATTGCGGAAGCTTTTAATAATATGATGGTACGTTTACGGGATATGACAGTTAATGTAAAAGAGTCGGCTGGCGAGGTGTCTAGCACTAGTCAAGAACTTTCTGCATCTAGTGAGCAGGTGACTGCTTCGGTAGAAGAGGTAGCAGCTTCTGCTCAGCAATTTGCTTCTAATATTGACCAGTTAAGTGAGCATGCTCAAATGATGAGTAAGAATGCTGATGAAGTTAATGCTCTTGCTCAAGATGGTTTAGAGCAGATGGGTAGTACACAACAAGAGATGGAAGATATTTTAAGCTCTTCAGAGCAATCGCAAGCAACTATTAGCGAATTAAATAAGGCATCTGAAGAGATAGGAGATATTGTTGAGGTTATCTCTGATATAGCAGATCAAACTAATCTATTAGCATTAAATGCAGCTATTGAAGCAGCTAGAGCTGGGGAGCAAGGTAAAGGCTTTGCTGTAGTTGCTGAAGAAGTTAGGGAGTTAGCTGCAAGTACTCAGGATTCGGTAAATAATATCAGAAATATAATTGATGGTTTAGTTGTTAAAACAGGTGAAGCGGTTGAAATAATAGAGCAGAATAACTCGCAGATTAAGACAGGAGCCGAAACTTTAGATGAAACAGGTGAAGCCTTTAAAGATATTGCGATTAGAATTGGAGAAGTAGTTACTCAAATCCAAGAGGTGGCTTCAACTGGTGAGCAGCTAGCTGTTGGTAGTAAGGAGATTTCTAGTGCTACCGAAGAACAGTCTGCTTCTATGGAACAGATATCAAGTTCTGCTCAGCAATTAGCAGGGATGGCAGAAGAGCTAAACAGTTTAGTGGACCAATTTGATGCTTAATCTAATATAGTTCTCTACTCTAAGCCCTAGAAGTTTCTAGGGCTTAATCTTTTAAATTTTAATTAAAAGCAGGAATTTTTTTCAATTTATAGAAATATATCTAGTGGAGTCTTAATTTTAGTATAAAATAAGACTTCAAAGGAGGACAAACTAGTGAAAATTCCAGCCAAATTAAAAGAAGAAATAATTGATGATTCAGCCAATAAGAGTAATTATCAATTAGATCTAATAAATGAATATTTTGAAGAGACATTAGATGATTTCAACAAATTGAAGAAGCTACTTGAAATTATTAAACAGATAAACAGGTGTCAAAAGAAGGATGAAATTTATAATTTAACTATTAAGGCAACAAAAGAGATCTTTAACTTTAATATTTGTACACTTTATATTATTGAAAAAGAGCAGTTAGTGATTAAAGCCACTTCAACTTGTAAGACGGCAGTTGACTTTTGGGATTGGTCTATTGAAACAGATATGGCTGGGAAGGCTTATAAAGCTGGTGATGTTTATTTGATTGATGATTTAATGAAATTAAGTGAATCTAAATTATTTTATAATAAATATCGCTCTGTTATAAATGTTCCTATAGGTACTATAGGTGTCTTTCAAATGATTTCTACTGAGGTTAATGCTTTTACTGAAGAAGATATAGAAAAAGCAGAGGTTCTATTTGCTTATGTGAGTAAAGTTTTACAGTTAATTAAATCTGAAGAGAAGATTAAGTACTTACATTTTCATGATAGCTTAACAGGTCTTTATAATAGGGCATATTTTGAGGATGCGCTACATCGTTTAGACACAAAACGGCAATTACCCTTAAGTATACTTATTGGTGATGTAAATGGTCTTAAGTTAGCCAATGATGCATTTGGTCATCAAGTAGGGGATAACTTATTAAAAAAAGTAGCAAAGACTTTAAAGAGTACATGCCGTAAAGAGGATATCATCTCACGTTGGGGTGGAGATGAATTTGCTATAATCTTACCTGAAACTGATGCTAAAGATGCAAGTAGGGTCATTAAGAGAATTAATGAAGCCTTCAATAATATTGAAGAAGAGATTATTAAACCTGATATTGCCTTAGGAGTAGCAACTAAAGAAGATATTAATGAGGATATTATGGAAGTTCTTACTGAGGCTGAAAATAGAATGTATAGAAATAAGTTGAATAGAAGTGAGGATATCAAAAATAAAATTATATCATCATTACAGAGAGAATTGTGGAAGAAAGATTATGAAACTAAAGAACATATTGAAAGCTTAGAAGTTTTGGGGTTAAAAATAGGTAAAAAACTTAATTTAGCAGATGATGAAATAGATAAGTTACTATTGTTTGTTAGATTACATGATATTGGAAAAGTAACAATAGATGAAGAAGTGTTAAATAAACAAGGTGAACTATCAAAGCAAGATAGGAAAGTTATAGAGAGACATCCTGAAGCTGGATATCATATTGCTAAAGCTATTCCAGATAAAGCATATATAGCAGATTTAATTTTAGCTCATCATGAATGGTGGGATGGAAGTGGATATCCATTAGGTATTAAAGGAGAAGCAATACCATTCTTAGCAAGGGTATTAGCTATAATTGATGCTTATGATGTAATGCTTCGTGGTCGTCCATACCAACCTAAAGTTACAAAAGAGAAAGCACTAATTGAATTAAAACGGTGTGCTGGTATTCAATTTGACCCGAAATTGGTTCAGGTTTTTATAGAGATGATTAATGATTAAATATATGTAATTATTCACTCCTACTATTTTAGTTTAGTAGGTTTTTTTTATTGCATTAAGAAATAATATCAAATTGGGGGATAGCGTATTAACTTTACCCTTACCGATTATTATTTGTTAAAATAATAGGCATTAAATTGACTATCAAGCAGGAAAAATAATATTTAATGTAGAATAATAATATTTAAGGGTAAGCAATGTATTATTCATTATTTTCTAAAAATTATAACAATTAAGAGGGAGTTTAAAATGAAGGAGGGTGATAAGATTGTTAATTAAATCTAAAGGAATTAAAGGAAAATTAGTTTTTCTTATTATTACTTTGCTTGTTCTTACATCTGTGATTATAGGATATTTAGCAATTAATCAATTAACTAATTATGGAGACCAGAGTGCTAAGAAGATGGAGGAACAGATTTTAAAAAGACATAAAGAACGCCTTAAAAATCTTGGCAACACAGTCTATAGTTTATTTACATACTATAATCAGAAAGTGATAGATGGTGAAATGAGTTTAGAAGAAGCACAAAGGTCAGTTTTAGAAAGAATTAAAGTGATGCGTTATGACAATGGTGGAGGTTATTATTGGGTCCATACCGCTAAGGTGCCAACAAAGCCGATTATGGTACTGAATCCTGCGAAACCTCAATTAAATGGGAAAGATTTATCTGCTATTAATGATTTTAATGCTATTAAAAAAGTCTTTTATAAAGGTAAAATTTATCCTAAAGACGCTGAAGTAATTAAGAATAATATTAAAGCTAGTAACTTTTTTGTAAAAATGAACAAAGTCTGTGTAGAAAAAGGAGCGGGTTTTGTGAAGTATCATTGGCCTAAGGCTGGTGAAAATATAGATAAAGATGTAGGGTATCCTAAGTTATCATATGTTAAACTTTTTAAGCCTTGGGGTTGGGTAGTTGGAACTGGTGTTTATATTGATGATGTATCTAAGGAGGTTAATAAAGTAAATTCATCAGCTTTAAGTAATGTCCAGAAGGCTACATGGAAGATAGCTTTAGCTATAGTAATCTGTTTAGTCATTGCTATTAGCTTTGCTATTGGTTTTGCTTCTAAAATAGTAAATCCAATTAAGAATATGGTTAATAAAGCGCAAGCTATTGCTGATGGTGATTTAACAGTAGATATTGACATAGATACCGAAGATGAAGTTGGAGCTTTGGGAGAAGCTTTTAATAGGATGGCAGAAAATCTGCGTCATATGATAAATGATGTTAATCAAGCTGCTAATAAGGTTTCTGATGCTAGTGATGAACTTTCTTTATCTAGTCAGCAAGTGACTTCTTCAATTGAAGAAGTAGCAGCATCTACTCAAGAATTTACTTTTAATACTGAACAATTAAGTACAACTGCACAAGATATGACTGAAACAGCAGAAAGAGTGAATGACTTATCTCAAGAAGGATTAGAACAGATGGAGGCGACTCAACAAGAGATGGAAGAGATACTGGTTGCTTCTGAAAAGTCTAAGGAGACGGTCGATGAACTTAATGAAGCATCTGAGGAGATAGGAGATATTGTTGAAGTTATCTCTGATATAGCAGACCAGACTAATCTTTTAGCATTGAATGCAGCTATTGAAGCGGCTAGGGCTGGAGAACAAGGGAAAGGTTTTGCTGTAGTAGCTGAAGAAGTCAGAGAATTAGCAGAACAGACACAGGATTCAGCAGGTAATATTAAAGAGATAATTAGAAAGTTAATTGATAAGACCCATTTAGCGGCTAGTACTATTAATCAAAATAATGCTCAAGTTGAGGCTGGTGCAGAAGTATTAAATGAAACAGGTAAAGCTTTTAAAAATATTGCTGAAAAGATCCAAGATGTTGCAGCTCAGATTCAACAAATAGCGGCTGCTGGAGAAGAACTTTCAGCAGGGAGTGAAGAGATTTCAGGTGCAACAGAAGAGCAGTCAGCTGCGATGCAAGAGATATCAAGTTCTGCTCAACAGCTATCAAGTATGGCGGATAAGTTACAGAACTTAGTTGAAGAATTTAAAGTATAAGAATATTACTAATCAAGCGAAGTTCATAATTAAATTTCAAAGAATAATTAATCTCAAAAGAGGTGATAATGGATATGAATTTTTATGGTAGTCTAGCAGTAGTGCCTAAGTTACCAGCAAAGATTAAAGGATTAAAAGATTTAGCTTATAACCTATGGTGGTCTTGGAATGAAGAAGCAGAAGAGTTATTTAAGAGGATTGATGAAGAAGCATGGGTGGAAGTTGATAAGAATCCCGTGGAGTTATTAGCAAAAGTTCCTTATGAGGAATTAGAAGCAATTAGTGAAGAAGATTATTTCATTAAGAAATATAAACGAGTGATGCAGGAGTTTAATGATTATTTAAAATCTGAAGATACATGGTTTAATCAGAATTATTCCTTTTCACGAGATGATAACCAGGTAATGGCTTATTTTTCTACAGAATTCGGCTTACATGAAACACTACCGATTTATTCAGGGGGATTAGGAGTTCTATCTGGTGATCACTGTAAATCTGCTAGTGACCTTGGCCTGCCACTAGTAGGAGTAGGATTACTTTATCATCATGGCTATTTCAAACAGAGGATTGACGAGAATGGTTGGCAAAAGGAATTATATCCTGAATTAAGTTTGAATAAATTGCCAATAACAACTGTAAAGGATAATGAAGGTAGAGACCTAATAGTTAGTGTAAATTTAGCAGAAAGAGAAGTATTCATTAAGGTTTGGCAGGTTGAGGTGGGGAGAGTGTCTATTTATCTATTAGATACAAATATTCCAGAAAATAGTAAAGCAGATAGAGAGTTAACAGCGCAGCTGTATGGCGGCGACCAAGAGATGCGCATTTCACAAGAGATTATTCTAGGAATTGGAGGGGCTAAAGCCTTACAGGCCATGGGGTATTCGCCAATACTATGGCATATGAATGAAGGGCATTCAGTCTATTTAGGACTCGAAAGAATTAAGCAATTAGTTAAAGAAGAAGATTTAGGTTTTAGACAGGCGTTAGAATCAGTAGCTGCCAATACAGTGTTTACTACTCATACTCCAGTGCCAGCTGGAAATGAAAGGTTTCCAAATAATTTAAAAGAGAACTATTTTAAAGATTATTGGCAAAAACTAGGCTTAAGTAAAGAAGATTTCTTAAATTTAGGAAGAATAAAGGAGAATGAAGAATTTTGCTTGACAGTTCTTGGGTTATATTTAGCTCGGTTTGTGAATGGTGTCAGTGAATTACATGGTCAAGTTGCTAGCGAGATGTGGGAAGAATTTTGGTCAGGAGTGCCCGCTAATGAAAATCCAATTACATATATAACTAATGGTGTGCATACCTTGAGTTGGCTAGCTACAGAATGGCAAGAGTTATTTAATGAATTTTTTGTTGATGATTGGGAAGATAGAATTAGTTATCAAGAAGTTTGGGAAGAAGTTAAAAAGATTCCTAATGATATATTTTGGCGAACTCATCAGGATTTAAAGAGGAAGATGATTGATTATATTTATCAATCTGATTTAGAACGAAAAAAAAGGTATACAAAAGATGAAGAATTGCATAAGAATAGATTGCATGAAGATATCTTAACAGTTGGTTTTTCAAGGCGTTTTGCTACTTATAAAAGGGCAGATTTGCTTTTTGAAGACCTAGATAGATTAGATAAGATTTGTAATCAGAATGGGAAAGAAGTACAATTTATCTTTGCTGGTAAAGCACATCCTGCAGATATGCCAGGCCAAAAGTTAATTAAAAAGATTCATAATATAGCTGAAAGTGATAGGTTTAAGGATAAGATAATCCTTTTAGAGGATTATGATATAGAAATGGCTCGTCATTTAGTGCAAGGAGTAGATGTATGGCTTAATAATCCTCGACGTCCTTTAGAGGCTAGTGGAACGAGTGGTCAAAAAGTAGCAATTAATGGCGGGTTGAACTTAAGTGTCTTAGACGGTTGGTGGTGTGAAGGTTATAATGGTAGAAATGGTTGGGTCATTGGTCGTGAAGAAGGATTAGAATATCGCGATGATGAAGAACAGGATTTAATAGATAGCCAATCCTTATATAAAACTTTAGAGGAAAAAATTGTTCCTCTATATTATGATACTGGTGAAGAAGGGTTGCCAGTTCACTGGATTAATTATATGAAAGAGGCAATAGCTTCAACAGGCGCTACATATAGTACAGACCGAATGTTGAAGGAATATGTGCGAAAATTATATATGCCAGCCATGGAACGAGGTAAGCAACTTAAGAAAGAAGACTATAAAAAGGCTAAGGAGTTAACAGCTTGGAAAGAAAAGTTAGAGCGTAATTGGCAAGATATAACGATTACTTCTCCTAACCAAGGAGAACAAGGTAAGTTTAATATTAGGGATAAGATTAATCTAGAAGTTGAGATTGGATTAGGCACTTTGACTCCAGAAGATGTAACAGTGGAAGCGTATGTGGTATCGGGAGTTAAAGAGGGTGAGATTATGACGGCTACAATGGGGTTAAAAGAAGAATTAGAAAATAATAGTTATCTTTATTCAGCAGAAGTAGAATTAAAAGAGGCTGGAACCCATAAATATACTTTTAGAGTCATTCCTAATCAAGTAAAGTTGAGTCACAAACATGAACTGGGGTTGATTAAATGGATCTAGGCAGGAATATTGATGCTTAGAAGCAGGAAAATTAACCTTAATCTATAATATAATTCACAAGGAGGCATATATTGTAAAATGGGCAATTGGGAAAAAATATATCATTTTAAAAGGAGGGGTATGAATTGAAGAAAGAGGAGTTGGGGTTAAAAGATTTGCAGTTAGAAGGTTCAGCTACAAGTGGGGATAGAACTAGCGGGACACATGGCAACTCAGGTCACCAAGATAAACCTTTACAGAACCTTGAAAACCAATATCCACTACCTAAAAAGTATAATGTTAATAAGCTTATGTTACAGGTGAAGAATCCTAAATGGATTCATATGTACTGGGAGTATACAGATGAAAGGTTAAGAAATATTCTTTCTCAGTCTAATTATAATGAGATAGAAGAAGCCCCTTTAATCTTAAGAGTTTATGATTTAACGATTAATGATCAGGATAACTATTATGATATTGATATTACTAAAGACCATGATAGTTGGTATCTTGGCGGTTTAACACCAGATCATAAATATAAAGTAGAGTTAGGCATTTTGACTAAAGATCAAGATTTTTATTCAATCCTTAAGTCTAATTCTGTAAAGACACCAGCTAATGATGTTAGTGATATAGTTGCAGAAGAATGGATGACAGTTAATGAAGACTTAGAAAGGATATATATTCTTTCTGGTGTTGGTGAGTTAAAGAATAATAGTTCTTTAGATTTAATGAAAGAGATCAAAGAAATTACTAAGAAGTCCGATTTAAGAGTAGGCTATAGTTCACTTTAGATAAATTAATTTTAAATATTGAGGTGATAAGTTTTGTCAAAAGAGAAGGGTTATCTGTCATTTGTATTACATGCTCATCTGCCTTTTGTACGTCATCCGGATTACGAGGAATTTTTAGAAGAACGATGGTTTTATGAAGCAATTACTGAGACCTATATTCCATTAATAAATTATTTTGAAAGACTTTATAAAGAAAATGTAGATTATAGATTAACTATGTCATTGAGTCCTCCATTAATTTCTATGTTAACCGATTCATTACTTCAACAACGCTACATTAAGCATCTTAATCAGTTAATTGAGTTAAGTTATAAAGAATTAGAACGAACTCAAGAACAACCACATCTAAATCAAATAGCTCACATGTACTTATCTAAATTTCAACAAGCTAAAGAAACTTTTAATAAAAAATATAATAATAATCTAATTACAGCCTTTAAAAAGTTTCAAGATTTAGGTTATTTAGAATTAATCACCTGCGGGGCAACCCATGGCTATTTACCACTAATGCAAGAGTATCCAGAGGCTGTGAGAGCACAGATTGAATTAGCAATCAAGACTCACAAAAAGCATCTAGGTAGTAAACCGAAAGGAATTTGGTTACCAGAGTGTGGATATTATCCAGGTTTAGATGAAACTTTGAAGGAATATGATATTAGATTCTTTATGCTTGATACACATGGAGTCTTATATGCCAACCCACAACCTAAATATGGAGCATTTGCTCCGATTTATACACCATCAGGGGTAGCTGCTTTTGGAAGAGATAATGAGTCTGCAAAACAGGTTTGGAGTACTCAAGAAGGATATCCTGGTGACTATGACTATCGTGAGTATTATCGCGACATAGGATTTGATTTGCCATTAGATTACATCAAGCCTTATATTCATAATAACGAGATTCGTATCAATACTGGTATTAAATATCATCGCATTACAAGTGATGAATGTGATTTAGAAAATAAAGACTTTTATAATCCACAATTAGCATCAAGCAAAGCTAAAAGACATGCGAAAGACTTTATTAGTAAACGGATAGGACAGATCGAATATTTAGATGATTTAATAGACCGCAAACCGATTCTTGTCGCGCCGTATGATGCAGAATTATTTGGACATTGGTGGTATGAAGGACCTGAATTTTTATATCATGCAATCAAGAGTGCTTCCCAGGAAGAAGTTATAGATTTAATTTCACCGATTGACTACTTAGAAGAATACCCAGAGAACCAAGTCTGTCAACCACCATTATGTAGTTGGGGTGCTAATGGTTACAATGATGTTTGGCTAGATAGTAGTAATGATTGGATCTATCGCCACTTACACCAAGCAGCAGAGAAGATGACTGAATTAGCAACTGATTATTCAGCTCCGGATTCATTAACTAAACGAGCCTTAAATCAAGCAGCACGTGAACTATTATTAGCTCAAAGTAGTGATTGGGCATTTATCATGAAGACAGGCACAATGGTAGAATATGCAGTTAAGCGGACCAAAGCGCATATCAATACTTTCTTTAATCTTTATAATCAAGTAAAAACAGATAGTATAGATGAAGATTGGTTAGCGAAATTAGAAGCTAAGAATAATATATTCCCAGAGATTGATTATCAAGTATATAGTAGGTAGGGTTAAAAGTAGGACTAAAAAGAAAATATCTTAGTGAGGTGATAATATGAATGTTTTAGCATTAATTCTAGCTGGAGGTAGAGGTACTAGACTAGATATTTTATCAGAAGATAGGGCTAAACCTAGTGTTCCTTTTGGTGGAAAGTATCGTCTTATTGATTTTACTTTAAGTAATTGTGTTAACTCAGGAATAAATACTGTAGGGGTCTTAACTCAGTATTTACCTAGATCGTTAAATAAGCATATTGGAATTGGTAAGCCGTGGGACCTTGACCGGCAGTTTGGTGGAGTAACTATTTTGCCGCCTTATACTGGTAGAGAAGGCGGTTGGTATAAGGGAACAGCTCATGCTGTCTATCGTAATATTAATTATATTAAAGAAGTTGACCCGGAGCAGATTATTATCTTGTCCGGAGATCATATTTACAAGATGGATTATGCAAAGATGGTTGCTAAACATAAAGAAAAAGATGCTGACTTAACAATTGCGGTTAAGCGAGTCCCAATGAAGAATGCTAGTCAATTTGGGATTTTAGATGTTAATGAGGAGATGAAGATTACAGATTTTGTTGAAAAACCAGATGAGCCACCTAGTGATTTGGCATCGATGGGGATTTATGTTTTTAGTAAAGAATCTCTAGTTAATAAATTAGAAGAGTTTTGTAATCAAAATAACTCAGATTTTGGGCATCATATTATCCCAAGGATGATTGATGATGCTGATGTTTATGCTTATGAGCATCAAGGGTATTGGCGTGATGTGGGTACCCTTGAAGCTTATTGGCAAGCAAACTTAGATTTAACAGTATCTATGCCAGAAATGAATCTATATGATGAAGAGTGGCAGTTACATACTCGTAGTGAGAGGAAACCTCCAGTGAAGTTTGGATTGCGAGGAGAAGCTAATAAAAGCTTGGTTTCTAATGGGGCAATTATTAATGGACAAGTAATTAACTCCGTCATTTCTCCAGGAGTATTTATTGAAGAAGATGCTGTAGTTAAAGATTCAGTTATCTTTAATGATACTAAAGTAAAGAAAAGAGCCTTTGTCTGTAAAAGTATAATTGATAAAGAAGTTACGATAGGTAATGATGTTCAGATAGGTTCCTGTAGTATCCAAAGAGCTAACTTTGAACGGCCAGAAATTGTACATGATGGTCTAACTGTAGTAGGAAAAGGAGTTAGGATTCCGGAGGGGACTTTAGTTGGAGGTAACTGTCGAATCTTTCCTTCGGTACAAGAGGATGACTTTAGTGAGAACGAACTCGTCAGCGGAAGTACAATTAGACCGCGTAGTTAATAATTGATTATAAGTGGGTGAGTATAATGAAAGAAAGATTAAAAGTTTTATTTGTGGTTTCGGAAGTAGACCCTTTTGTAAAGACAGGAGGCTTAGCTGATGTAGCAAGTTCACTACCGCAAGCAATTAAAGAGTTAGGGCATGACATTCGGGTTGTCATGCCTGAATATAAACAGATTCCCCAAAGTTATATAGAAGAATCAGAACATCTTTTACACTATAGAACTAAAGTAGCTTGGCGCAATAATTATGTAGGAGTTAATAAATTAGAGTATGAAGGTATAACTACATACTTTATAGATAACAAAAATTGCTTTCATCGGAAAAGCCTTTATGATAATGATGACCGGCATATACAGTTCGCTTATTTTTGCCGAGCAGTTTTAGAGATGTTACCTAAGCTTGATTTTAAACCTGATATTATTCATTGTAATGACTGGCAGACAGGACCTTTAAGCATCTTTTTAAAAGAGAATTATCAAGAATATGACTTTTATCAAGATATAAAGACCGTATTTACAATTCATAACTTAAAGTATCAAGGAGAATTTGGTAAAGAAATCTTAGGTGATGTTCTATGTTTAGATGAGGGTCACTGGCAGTCTGGTGTATTGCGTCATAATAATTGTATAAATTATATGAAGATGGGAATCAATATGTCAGATACGGTTAGTACAGTTAGTGAGACTTATGCTGAAGAGATTAAAACACCTGCATTCGGTGAAGGCTTGGATTATGCAATTAGAATGAACGCTAATGATGTATGCGGTATCATTAATGGAATCGATTATAAAAAATACAATCCAGCCAAGGACCAAGATATTTATAATAATTATAGTCTAGATGATTTAAAAGGAAAGATGAAGAATAAGCGAAAACTACAGACAGATATGGGTCTTCCAACAAGTGATGAAGTTCCTGTTATTAGCATTATTTCTAGATTAGTTGAACAAAAAGGAATTGACCTAGTTAAAGGTGTTATTGATGAACTAATGCAAGAGGAGATTCAATTAGTGATTTTAGGAACTGGAGATAATAAATATGAAAGTTTCTTACAAGAATTAGCTCATCGCTATCCTAAACAGGTAGCGGTTAATATTAAATATGATGCTAATTTAGCTAAGAAGATTTATGCTGGTAGCGATATATTCTTAATGCCTTCTAAATATGAGCCATGTGGTTTAAGTCAGTTGATTAGTTTAAGGTATGGTACTATTCCGGTTGTGAGAGAAACTGGAGGTTTAAAAGATACTATTTCATCATATGATGAAGCAACTAATGAAGGTAATGGATTCAGTTTTACCCATTATAATGGTCATAGTATGTTAGCAGCAATTAGGCGTGCTATTAAATTTTATCACCAACCCCAAATCTGGAAAGATATAGTGGTACAAGCAATGAAGTCGGACTTTAGTTGGAATAATTCTGCTCAGGAATATGTTGAACTTTATTATAAGACATTAGATTTAGATGATGAGTCGGAAAGAATGATTAATATTAATCAGGCGACAATAAATAAATTAAAAAAATTAAAGAGTATCGGACCAGTATTAGCTCAAAGCATGTTAGACTATAGAGAAGAGAGCGGAGGATTTAAAGAAAGAGAAGAATTATTAGAAGTATCCGGGATTGGCAAGAAGAAGTACGAGCTTTTGAAGAATAAAATTAAGCTTTAAAGTTAACTAGAGAAATTTCTTAATGTATAAAGTTAATGAGAATACTATAAAATAATATAGAGTAGAGTTTAGTATCGTTCAATCGTAAATGTATTGGGGGTATAGAAATGCCGGAGGCTGTAGAAGTTACGTTTACTTATAAGCCGGTTATTTCCGTTGAGAAAGTTAACTTAGCTGGTGATTTTAATGATTGGAATCCAGAAGAAATAGCTTTATTTGATAAGAATGGCGATGGAACTTACGAAACTACTTTGACATTGAGTCCAGGTGAGTATCAATATAAGTTCATTATAAATGATGAGACTTGGATTAAACCACCAAATGCCGATTATTATGTGAATGATGGTTTTGGTACTAGAAATGGTGTGATTCAAGTAAGGGATAAAAGATTTAAGGATACTGGTACTAAGGGAACTGGCCAGATTCTTATTGATGCCTTATATCATGATAATACAGAGGTTTGTTTTGCTAATCCTATAGCTGAAGATAAAATTTCTATCAGATTTCAGACTAAACGCAATGATATTGAAGAGGTGCTTCTGTGTTATAATGATGGTAAGGAAAGAGAGGTTAATTTAGAGAAGTTTGCAAGTTTTGAGTATTTTGATTTTTATAAAACAATTATCGAAGTGGAGAGTTCTAAATTTGATTATTGTTTTAAAATTAAAGATGGAGATAGAGTTATTTGCTATGATGAACAAGGTGTAATCGAAGATGCTAGTAAATTAGTTGAGGTTAAACCTTTTCAGTATGACCTATCACAAGTAGAAATCTTTAAAACACCAGCATGGGTTAGAGATGCTATATTTTATCAGATTTTTCCCGATCGTTTTTATAATGGGAATCCAGATAATGACCCAGAAAAGATTGAAATTTATAAAGATGAAGAGAAATTACATGATGCTATAATTCCAAAATGGGAAGAGGGATTACCCCCGGTACCAGCAGTGGTTACGGAGGAGACTGAATTTATTGAAGATGATAATTGTATTCACCCTGAAGGGGGATATTATATCTTCTATGGTGGTGATTTGCAAGGAATTAAGAAAAAACTACCTTATCTTGAAAAGCTGGGCATTAATGCTATTTATTTAAATCCCGTTTTTAAGGGTACTTCTAATCATAAGTATAATACAGCCGGTTATGAACTAGTAGATGATACTTTAGCGATTAAAGGAGACTTAGAAGCATCAGAGGAGTATCTTATAAACTTAATTGAAGAGTTACATAGTCGAGGAATTAAGGTTATATTTGATGCTGTATTTAATCATACTGGTTATGAACATTGGGCTTTTCAAGATATTGTTAAGAATGGAGAGAATTCTAGGTATCTAGACTGGTATAATGTTGAAAGTTTACCGATAATCCCATTATATGAACAAGATGAGGATAACCCTCCTAATTATGAATGTTGGTGGGGGTTTGGTCATCTTCCAGAACTGAATGTTAGAAATCCTGAGGTGCAAGATTATCTATTTGAAGTAACAAAAAAATGGATGGACCCTAAAGGTAATGGGGATCTATCAGCAGGTATTGACGGTTGGCGTTTGGATGTACCCAACGAGGTTAAAGATGCAGTTCCTGACTTTTGGAAAGAGTGGCGAAGGTTTGTTAAGGATATTAATCCAGAAGCATATATTGTAGGTGAAATTTGGGATGATGCCTCTGGTTATCTACAAGGAGATGAATTTGATGCAGTAATGAATTATCGTTTTCGTGATGCTGTTATTAGATTTATTGGATTAGGAGAGATGCATGCTAGTGAATTTGCTGATGAATTAAGTAAATTACGCTTTCAGTATCCGGAGCAAGCTAATCAAGTTATGTTTAATCTGATTGGAAGCCATGATACTAGTCGTTACTTAACTGTTATTGATGGAGATAAAGAAAGATTAAAATTAACTGCTTTCTTTCAGATGACATATTTAGGAGCACCAATGGTCTATTATGGTGATGAAATTGGAATGGAAGGTGAAGATGGGTCTGATTGTCGGCGAACTATGATTTGGAAAGATAGAGGATATACTAAACCAGACTATGACCTTTTGGAAAATTATCAAAAATTAATTAAGATTAGAAATAAAGAGGTTGCTTTACGTCGAGGTACTATTGAGGAGGTTGATGTAGATGATAGTCATCTTTATGTCTTCAAACGGAAATATAAGACTGAAGAGCTAATTATAATAATCAATGTAAGTGAAAATATAGTCGGTTTAAGCTTAGATGTTGATAAAGATGACGGTCAGTATTTAGAGTTATATAATCAGCAAAAAGTAGAAGTAAAGAATGGTAGATTAGCAGTTAGAGTATCAGGAGTTTCAGGTGCAGTTATTAAATTGAAATAATTAAGAACTTATCATAAATATTAAAGTCTAAAGGGGTTTTAACAATGGAATTTAAAAGGGAAAGCGGTATTTTACTACATCCAACTTCTTTACCTGGAAAGTATGGTATTGGTTCTTTAGGGGAGGAAGCCTATGATTTTATAGACTTTTTGATTTTATCAGAACAAAAGTTGTGGCAGATATTTCCTTTAGGACCAACTGGGTATGGGGATTCTCCTTATCAATCTTTTTCTGCTTTTGCTGGCAACCCTCTTTTAATTAGTTTAGATAAATTAAAAGAGTCTAGGTTACTTTCTGAAGATGATTTATCGAAGGAAGCTAATTTTGTAGAAGGTAAAGTAGATTATGGACAAGTAATTGATTTTAAGATGCCACTTTTAGAAGAAGCTTTTTATAACTTTAAAGAGACTGCTTCGCAATTAGAAAAGAATAAGTTTTTTCGTTTTTGTCAGGAGCAAGGAGAATGGTTAGAGAATTATGCTACTTTTATGGCCTTAAAAGAACATTTTAAGGGTAAACCGTGGTTTGAATGGGAAGAAAGTATTAAGTTAAGAGAAGCTGATGCTTTAAAGAAGTATAAAGAAGAGTTACAGGAGAGAATAAATTTACAGAAGTTTATGCAGTATCTCTTTTTTAAGCAATGGCGCGAATTGAAGGCTTATGCTAATCAAAATGGGATTAAGATTGTTGGTGATGTTCCTATCTTTGTTGCTTATGATAGTGCTGGTGTATGGGCAAATCCAGATATATTTAAATTAAATAAAGATAGAGAACCGGTCAGTGTAGCAGGAGTACCTCCGGATTATTTTAGTAAGACTGGTCAGTTATGGGGGAACCCATTATACAATTGGGATAGATTAAAAGAAGAAGGATATAGATGGTGGATAGCTAGACTCGAAGCAACTTTAGAACTAGTAGATATCATTCGTCTTGATCACTTTCGGGGATTTGCTGCTTACTGGGCTGTGCCGTATGGCGAAAAGACTGCTGTTAATGGGGAATGGAAGGCAGGTCCCGGGAAAGATTTCTTTAATAAAGTTAAAGAAGAATTAGGTGAACTGCCTATTATTGCTGAAGACTTAGGAGTTATTACAGATAAAGTAGAAGATCTAAGAGATCACTTTGGGCTTCCAGGAATGCAGGTTTTACAGTTTGGTTTTAACTCAAAGGAGGATAGTGAACATCTGCCTCATAATTATTCTAAAAACTCTGTTGTCTATACTGGAACGCATGATAATGATACTACTTTAGGTTGGTATCAGAAGAAAGAAGCTAAAATAAAGGATTATATTCGTGAATATTTAAATGGGAATGATGAAAATATATGTTGGGATTTAATAAGATTAGCTTGGTCATCGGTCGCTGTATTTGCTATTGCTCCTTTGCAGGATATATTAGGTTTAGGTAGTGAAGCAAGGATGAACACACCCGGGGAAGCAGCCGGTAACTGGCAATGGCGTTATACAAAAGAGATGTTGAATAAAGATAAGGTTGATAGATTAAAGAGATTGACTAAAATATACTATAGATAAATAGTTAAAAATGTTTTTTTTATCACAAAGAAGGAGTTTTATATTATACTAAAGAATAATATAGCTAGAGTGTAATAAAATGTTAGGTCAAAATTAAATAGTGGTAACTAGGTGCCTTTCAGAAACTTTGGAAGGAGAATAGGGAATCAGGTGTAAATCCTGAACGGGCCCGCCACTGTGACTGGTAGAAAGCAGTTGATAGTTGACAGTTGACAGTAAAACCAGATAGATACTTTCAAATTGAATGCAGAGATCTATCATAGGTTTACAACCAGCCTTGATTTGTAGGCTGGGTGAGATAGTTAAAAGTTAACAGTCAAAAGATAATTAATTGTTAATTGCTAAAGGATGATAAGACCACTTGGATATTAATTGTCTAGGGAAGGTTAAGTCCTTATCGCCAGAAGTCAGGAGACCTGCCTAATTACCAAGCCTACAGAATCTTCGATGGCAAGGAGGAGTAGGGGTGAACTTTAGGCTATTATAAGAATATAGTCTATTGAATTTTAGTCAACCTTCCTCAATCTGCAATCAAGATTGGGGATTTTTTATTGGTATAAGGGAATCTTAATTTAATAATAAGTGAAAGGGATGATGTTAATGAAAACAGGAGTAGTTATTTTAGGACATGGGAGTAAAGCTGAAGAATCTAATCAAGCATTTTTGGAGTTTTGTGATTTAACTGCAAAGAATTTAGATTATGATTTTGTAGGGGGAGGTTTTTTGCAATTTGCAGACCCAAGATTAGATGATGTAATTGCAGAAGCAGTAAATGATGGAGTAGAGAAGATAGCAATTATGCCGTTATTCTTATTCCCGGGGAATCATGTACAGAAGGATATTCCACGAGTATTAGGTAGGTTGAAAGAAGAGCATCCTGATGTGGAATTTGCTTATGCTGACCACGTTGGTATAGATGAAAGATTAACTGAAATAGTTGCCGATAGAGTTAAGGAGGTAATCTAACTTGGAAATTATTAAACAGCCGCAAGCGATAGAAGATAAAAGTATGAGAATTATTGAAGAAGAAGTTAGTGAGTTAGATTGTACTGAGCAGGAAAAGAAGATAGTTAAGCGAGTTATTCATGCAACAGCTGATTTTGATTTTAAAGATTTAGTAATTATTTCTGATGATGCTGTTGAAGCTGGATTAAAGGCATTAAAGGCTGGCTCAAATATCGTTACTGATGTTAATATGTTAAGAGCAGGAATTAATAAACGAAAGTTAGGGGCATTAGGTGGAGAAGTAGAGTGCTTTATTAGCGATGAAGAAGTAGCGGCCAAAGCAAAAGAGCTAGATATTACTCGTTCGATGATGGCTATGAGAACTGCAATTAAGAATCCAAAGAATAAAGTCTTTGCGATCGGGAATGCTCCTACGGCCCTTTTTGAATTGATGGAATTGATAGAGAATGGTAAAGTAGAACCAGAATTAATTATAGGGACTCCTGTTGGTTTTGTTGGCGCTAAAGAGTCTAAAGCTGAACTAGAAAAGATGGATATTCCGTTTATTACTGTGCGAGGAAGAAAAGGAGGAAGTAGTGTAGCAGCTTCAATTACTAATGCTCTATTATATATGACTTAGAGGTGACAAGCATATGTTTGAATCTTATATAGAACGAGATGGCAAAAAATTAAGAAGAGGATATACTACGGGTACTACTGCTGCCGGGGCTGCTAAAGCTGCTACTCAAATGCTATATTCTCAAGAGATAATTGAAGAGGTAATGATTGAGACACCGGCAGGGATAGATGTTAATTTAGAGATAATAGCTCCTAATATTGAGCAGGAAAGAGTCAGTTGTACTGTAATTAAAGATGCTGGTGATGATCCAGATATTACTGATGGTTTAGAGATAGTGGCTGAAGTTAGTAAAATCAAAGCAGGAATCGAGATTGAAGGAGGTCAGGGAGTTGGGGTGGTAACGAAACCTGGTCTAGCAGTTAAAGTAGGAGAACCTGCTATTAATCCGGTGCCGCGTAAGATGATTATAGATGAGGTAAAGAAGGTTCTACCTGCTAATGCCGGAGTTAAGGTTAGGATTAAGGTTCCAGAAGGAGAAGAAGTAGCAAAGAAAACCTTTAATCCTCGGTTAGGAATTAAAGGTGGGATCTCTATTTTAGGAACGACTGGCATTGTAGAACCGATGTCAAAACGAGCATATAAGGAATCATTAGTGATAGCTATAGACCAGGCAATAGCCGAAGAAAGAGAAGAATTAGTTTTTATTTTTGGTAATTATGGTAAACGCATGGCTAATAACCTTGGCATAGTTGATGAAGAATGGATTAAGATGAGTAACTTTGTTGGGTATATGTTAGAGAGAGCTGCTGAAAAAGGAATTAAGAGAATTATTCTTTTAGGACATATAGGTAAGTTAGTCAAGGTTGCAGCTGGGATCTTTGATACTCATAGTAAGATAGCAGATGGTAGGTTAGAGACAATAGCTGCCTATACAGCTAGTTTAGGTGGCAGCCAAGATTTAATTAATGGAATTTTAAAAGCTAATACTGCTGAAGAGACAGTTCAAATTCTAAAAGAAGCAAGAATGGCTACTGAGGTATTTAATTTCTTAGCAAAAAGAGTAGTAATTAGAGCTGCTGAGAAGGTAAACCAACAGATAGACTTTGGTTCTATTATCTTTTCAATGGAAAAAGAAATATTAGGTAGTTATGGAGTTGATTTAGAGAAAGGGGCAACAGGATGGAGAATCAGATCTATATCCTAGGTATTGGACCAGGTTCAGAAGATTATTTATTGCCGATTACTAGGCGTTTAGCTGAAGAATCTGATGTTTTAATTGGAGGTAAGAGAGCTATAAAACTTTTTTCAGATTTAGATAAAGAAGAATTAGTGATTAAAGCTGACTTAAAGAGGGTTTTAAACTATATTAAAGATAATTATTGTCAAAAGCAGATTGCTGTTTTAGTTTCTGGTGATCCGGGGCTTTATAGTATGTTGAACTACTTATCAAAACATTTTAGTAAAGATAAATTAAAAGTAATTCCAGGTATTAGCTCATTGCAGTTAGGCTTTGCTAAAGCTAAATTAGTTTGGCAGGATGCAGAGATTACTAGTTTGCATGGTAGAGACAAGGCAGAATTATTAGAAATGATAGAGGATAGTGAAAAGGTAGGTTTCTTTACTGATTATAAATTTCCACCTGATCAGATAGCAGAGTATTTATTAGAAGCAGGAGTTACTGAACGAAGAGCTTTTGTAGGAGAAAGATTGTCCTATGGTGATGAAAGAGTGATTGATGGAAAGCTAGAAGAGATTACTAAGTATAATGATTTTGGGATGTCAGTAATGGTAATCTATAGTGAAGGTGATCTAGCATGACTGACTGGCAATTCCAAACACCTGGTATTCCTGATGAAATCTTTATTAGAGGCGAAGTGCCGATGACTAAAGAAGAAGTTAGAGCGGTTACCATGGCTAAGTTAAGATTAAAAGAGGATAGTATCGTTTATGATATCGGTGCTGGGACTGGCTCCTTAACTATTGAAGCAGCTTTGTTAGCTAGTAAAGGTCAGGTTTGGGCTATAGAAAGAGAAAGTAAAGGGATCGAATTAATTGAAAAGAATATTAATAAGTTTGGTTTAGATAATGTAGGTGTTATAGCTGGGAAAGCGCCATCGGCTTTAAATAACTTGCCACCAGTAGATAGAGTTATAATCGGTGGTAGCGGTGGGAAGTTAGAGGAGATATTAGAAGTAGTTAACCAAAAATTAGAACCAGCAGGGAGAATAGTAATCAATGCTATTACCTTAGAGACATTATCAGCTGCTAAAGATATTCTATTAGACTTAAATTATAGTTTAGATATAGTCAATATTAGTGTTACTCGGACAAGAGAAGTGGGAAATTATCATATGTTACAAGGTCAGAATCCGGTATATATTATTACAGGTGAGAGGAGAAGATAAGATGGCAGGAAAGTTTTATGGAGTGGGGGTAGGACCAGGAGACCCAGAATTAATGACTTTGAAAGCAAAAAGAGTTTTAGAGGAAGTAGATATTATCTGTACTCCTAAATCAGCGGTAGGAAAAGAAAGTATAGCCTTATCTATTGTAGAAGAAGTTCTAGGTGGAGATTTAGAAATAAAAGAATTAATCTTCCCTATGACTCATAATCAAGATAAATTAAATAAGTTTTGGGATGAGGCAACAGCTGAAATTAAAGAAGAGTTAGAGCAGGAGAAGGATGTTGCCTTTATTACTATCGGTGATCCGCTATTATATAGTACTTATATTTATGTTTTAAGAAGGCTTGAGAAGAATACTGACATAGAAATTGAAACAGTGCCAGGGATTAACTCTTATTCTGCTTGCTCAGCAGCTATGAATCGTCCTTTAGCGGAAAAGAACGAAACAGTAGCAATTATTCCCGCTGCTTATGATTATGATAATTTAGATGAAATTTTAGCTAACTTTGATAATACAGTCTTAATGAAGGTAGCCCGCAACTTTGATGACATAGTAGCTAAGCTAGATAAAGTAGGAATTACTGAAAATTCATTCTATGCTAGTCGGTGTGGGCGCGAGGATGAATTTATAACCACAGATTTAAAATCTTTATGTGGAGAAGATTTAGATTATTTATCGATGGTGATAACTAAACAGTCAATAGAGGAGGAATAATTATGAAAGTCTATTTTGTAGGAGCTGGACCAGGAGACCCAGAGTTAATTACAGTAAAGGGGCAGAAGATTATTAAAGAAGCAGATTTAATTATCTATGCTGGTTCCTTAGTAAATCCTATTTTACTAGATGTTGCGAAAGATGAAGCAGAAATCTATGATAGTGCAGCTATGACTTTAGAAGAAGTATTAGCTAAGATGGAAGAAGCAATTAGTGAGGATAAATTAGTTGCCCGGGTTCATACTGGAGACCCTAGTATTTATGGAGCAATTCAAGAGCAGATGGATGCTTTGGAGGATAAAGGTATTGAATATGAAGTTATACCGGGAGTTAGTTCTTTTGTAGCAACAGCAGCTAGCCTAAAGAGAGAATATACTTTGCCTGATGTAACACAGACGGTAATTGTAACTAGGTTAGAAGGAAGGACTAGTGTTCCTGACAAAGAGAAGTTGCATAAATTGGCGAGACATAATGCTTCCATGGCAATCTTTTTAAGTGTCCATATGATTGAGAATGTAGTTAAAGAATTAGCTGAGGAGTATTCAGAAGATACGCCAATAGCAGTTGTGCAGAAGGCTTCTTGGCATGATGAGAAGAAAGTTGTAGGTACCTTAGCAACAATTGCTGATAAAGTAAAGGAAGCAGAGATTACTAAGACAGCTATGATTGTAGTCGGAGATTTCTTAGACACAGAGTACTCTAAGTCGAAACTCTATGATAAAGACTTTAGTCATGAGTATCGAAAGAGTAAAAGTGAGAGTAACTAAATAATGAAGTTAGCAGTAATTGCCATAACTAAGAATGGGGTAGGAATAGCTGAAGAGATAATTAGCTGTAAAGAGGAGATTGTTGGATTAAATAATCAAGTTATCGATATATATATTTCGGACAAATTTAAGGAAGAGATTAGTCAATTACAAGGACTAAATATCTATTCTGGTAGATTAAAGAACTTAGTTGATGATATTTTTCATCAATATGATGGAATAATCTTCATTATGGCGTTAGGAATTGTGGTGCGAATGATAGCAGATTGTATTGAAGACAAACGTTCAGATCCAGCAGTAGTAACAATTGATGAGACAAAACAATTTGTAATTAGTACCTTATCAGGACATCTAGGAGGAGCTAATGAATTGACCTCTCAGTTGGCTAAGCTATTAAAGGCTAATCCTGTAATTACAACGGCTACTGACAGTCAAGGGAAGTCTGCTATTGATATGTTAGCTAAGGATTTAGATTGTAAGATTGAACCGTTTGCTAACTTAACAAAGATTAATGCAGCTATAGTTAATGGAGACGAAGTTAATATTTTTACTGATTATAATTTGGATTTAGAATTAACTGGAGACTTCAATATATATTCATTAGATAAGCTTAATGAAAAGACTAGTAAAGCTAGTGTAATAATTTCTAATCAACAAATAAAGTTAACAGAGAAGTTGAAAGAGCAACCGTACTTATGGTTAAAACCAAGGAACTTAGTTCTAGGGATTGGCTGTCGTCGGGGAATTAGTAAAGAAAGAATTGCTCTAGCAGTGGAAGAAGCATTAAAGGAAGCAGGATTAAGTTTAGAACAGGTTAAAGCAGTAGCAACTATTGATTTAAAAGCAGATGAAGAAGGTTTAGTTGTTTATGCTAGAGAACAAGGTTTAGATCTAAATATTATTTCTCGGGAAGAGATAAAAACATCCGATTTAGAATTTACAACATCGGAATTTGTAAAAAAAGCGATAGGAGTTGGTGGAGTATGCGAGCCGGTAGCACTATTGAGTGGCAAGAAGATGGAATTACTCTTAAAAAAGAGAAAGTATCAAGGAGTAACAGTAGCGATAGCCCAGGAGAGATCTATGTAGTAGGATTGGGACCTGGAGATCTAGAGTACTTAAGTATTAAGGCATTTCAGGTAATTAAAGATGTAGATGTAGTAGTAGGTTATAATACGTATATTGATTTATTAGCTGATTTAATTAATGAAGACCAGGAAGTTATTTCAACAGGAATGACTAAGGAAGTAGACCGGACTGCTTTAGCAATAGAAGCAGCTTGTGAAGGTCAAAAGGTAGCCATGGTTAGCAGCGGTGATGCTGGTGTTTATGGAATGGCTGGTTTAGTTTTAGAAATGGTGAATGAAAAAGGGTTAGACTTAGCAGTAGAAATTATCCCAGGTATTACAGCAGCAAACGCAGCAGCTTCAACTCTAGGTGCGCCTTTAATGCATGATTATGCTGTAATTAGCCTTAGTGATTTATTAACTCCTTGGGAGGTAATTGTTGATAGATTAGAGAAAGCAGCAGCGGCAGATTTTGTAATTGCTCTTTATAATCCTAAAAGCAACCAGCGCACTGAGCAGATTGTAGAGGCGAGAGAGATTTTCTTAAAACACAAAGAACCATCTACACCGGTAGGTATTGTTCGTAATGCTAAACGAGGTTCAGAAGAGATGGTAGTTACTAATTTAGATCAGATGTTAGAAGAAGAGATAGATATGGTAACTACAGTGATTATCGGCAATTCAGAAACATTTACTTTTGCTGATTTTATGGTTACGCCTCGGGGTTATGAAGTATGATCTATGTCTTAGGAGGAACGAAGGATAGTCGCGAAATAGTTAAGCTTTTGCTACAAGAGGGATATTCAGTAGTAGCATCGGTGGTAACTGATTATGGCCAGCGGCTGTTAAAAGAGATAGGAGATATAGAGATAGTTACAGATAGGCTAGATAAAGAAGGAATTAAAGAATTAATAAGTGAGTATGGCGTTGATACTGTTATTGATGCTACTCATCCGTTTGCAGAAGAAGTATCGCGTAATGGAATTACGGCTACTTCTGAGCTAGAGATTAATTATATTCGTTTTGAAAGAAAGAATATAGAGTTGCCAGAGAATGAATTTATAGTTAAAAAGGCTGGTTTTCAAGCAGCAATCGACTATATAAATCAAACCTCAGGAAGAGTCTTATTAACAATTGGTAGTAAAGAGTTATTTAAGTTTGCAGAAGGAATCTCAAATTTTAACGAAAGGGTTATTACCAGGGTCTTACCTACAGTTAGTGTCTTAAAGGAATGCCAAGAGCAATTGAATATTCCACCGGCTAATTTAATAGCAATTCAAGGACCGTTTAGTCGTAAATTAAATAAACAATTATTGCTCGATTATGGAATTGATTTATTAGTAACTAAGGCTAGTGGAAAGACTGGAGGTTTAGATACTAAATTAATTGCAGCCCAGGACCTTAAGATTCCAATTTTAGTTATCGAAAGGCCTCAATTAAGTTATCCGAAAATAATTGATGATTATAAAAGTGTAATAGATTATATAGCTAGTAAGGAAGGAGTAGGATAATGGGAGATTCGACAAAGCAAAGCGTCTTAGTCTTAGGTGGTGCTAGGAGCGGGAAGAGTTCGTTTGCTGAGGATATGGCGTATAATTGGGGACAAGAAGATGTTACTTATATTGCTACTGCTGAAGCTGGCGATGAAGAGATGAAAGAGCGAATTCAAAAGCATCAGGAAAGTCGTCCTTCTACTTGGAAAACAGTAGAAGAAACTAAAGATGTGGCCAGTAGAATTATAAATTTAGCTCAAGAGACAGAGGTTATACTCTTAGACTGTTTAACTGTTTTAGTTTCTAATCTTTTGCTGCAAGGAGAAGATTTTGGAACTGAGGATTATGAGTTTGTCAATGGAGAAGAAAAAGCAGAAGCAGCCTTAACTGAAATTGAAAGATTAGCTAATAATTTAAAGCAAGCGTCAGCAAATATAATCATTGTTTCTAATGAAGTCGGGCAAGGTTTAGTTCCTCCGTACCCTTTAAGTAGAGTTTATAGAGATACTGTAGGTAGAGCTAATCAGATAATAGCTCAAGTAGTTGATGAGGTTTATATTACTTATGCTGGTTTGCCAGTTGAAATCAAAGAGTTAGGAAGAGCAAATAAAGCGAAGTTTAGGGGGCAGATAGATGGAGGCTAAAACGATTATGCTACAAGGGACAGCTTCTAATGTTGGCAAAAGCATCTTAACTACAGCACTTTGTCGTATCTTTGCTCAAGATGGATATAAAGTTGCACCTTTTAAGGCTTGGAATATGGCTTTGAACTCACATGTAACCAAAGATGGAGGAGAGATTGGAACAGCACAAGCTATTCAAGCTCAAGCAGCACAAGTAGAGGCTACAGTTGATATGCAGCCATTCTTATTAAAGCCGAAAGGAGACGGTGTTTCTCAAATAATTAAGCATGGTCGTCCTTTAGCCGATTTAAGTCTAAAAGAGCAAGATGAAGACTATCGTGATTATGCTTTAGATGAGATTAAAGATTCTTTAGAAAGGTTAGGTCAAGATTTTGAAATCTTAGTATTAGAAGGAGCAGGAAGCCCAGCCGAAATCAATATTAAAGATAAAGATTTAGCTAATATGAATGTAGCCAAGATGAAAGAAACACCGGTCTTATTAGTAGCAGATGTAGACCGTGGTGGAGCTTTAGCATCAGTTGTAGGAACTATTGAGCTTTTACCTCCTGAAGAGAGAGAACTAGTGGCCGGAATTATCTTTAATAAATTTAGAGGAGATATAGACCTCTTTAAATCAGGAGTTGAAATCGTTGAAGAAGAGACTGGAATTCCGGTTGTAGGGGTTATTCCTTACTTTAAAGACTTTATAATTCCAGCAGAAGATTCAGTAGCATTAAATGATTTGAAATCTGAAGAAGCAGAGATTGAGATTGCTGTAATTAGGCTACCTCACCTTTCAAACTTTAATGACTTAGAAGCCTTTAGGGGAGAACCGCGAACAGAAGTGAGGTATGTAGAAAGAGAAGGTGAAATAGGAGATCCTGATTTGATTATCATTCCTGGCACTAAGAATACAATAGATGATCTAATCTATTTACGGCAGAGTGGTTTAGATACAGATATTTTAGCTGCTGCCAAAAGAGAAGTACCGATTATTGGGATTTGTGGTGGCTATCAGATGTTAGGTGAAAAGCTTTATGATCCAGCAGGAACAGAGTCAGATTGGGAAGAGCTAGATGGATTAGGTTTGCTACCAATTATAACTACATTTAACCCTAATAAATTAACTTTTCAGGCGCAAGCAGAAATAGAAGGAGACAGTATCTTTTTTAATGATTTAATTGGAAATCAATTAGAAGGTTATGAAATTCATATGGGAACGAGTCAGTTACTAGATAATAATGAAAGTGATTTTGCTTTCAGAATTAAGCAGCGAGGAGAAGAAGAAGTTAATCTTATTGATGGCGCAGTAAATAAAGATGGCTTGATTTTTGGAACGTATCTACATGGTCTTTTTAATAATGATCAATTTAGAAGAAATCTAATTAATACTTTGCGAGAGCGAAAAGGATTATCATCACTAAGTGAAGCAGAGGTTTCTGTAAGAGGGAAATTAGAAGATAATTATAATAAGTTAGCTGAGATTGTTAGAGAAAATTTAGATTTAGATAAGATTTATGAAATTATAGCTTAATTAATCTTATTAAATGAGGTGAAAAAATGACTGCCCAAACAATTATGTTACAAGGAACCGGTTCAGATGTAGGAAAGAGCGTCTTGACATCAGCTTTTTGTCGAATCTTTGCTCAGGATGGTTATCATGTAGCGCCTTTTAAGTCGCAGAATATGGCTTTAAACTCCTATATTACTAAACAGGGTGGGGAGATTGGTAGAGCACAAGCAGTACAAGCGGAGGCAGCAGAAGTAGAAGCAACAGTAGATATGAATCCAATCTTACTTAAGCCACGCGAAGACACATCTTCACAAGTTATTATTCATGGTCGCCCTAAGAAGAATATGAGTGCTAAAGAATATTTTGACCACCATGAGGAAGGATTAGGATATATTAAAGAGTCATTGGCTAGATTAAAGCGAGATTATGAAGTAGTAGTTATGGAAGGAGCAGGTAGTCCAGCAGAAGTTAATCTACGAGACCAGGATTTGGTTAATATGAAGGCTGCTGAATTAGCAGATGCTCCGGTTATCTTAGTGGCTGATATAGATCGCGGCGGGGTTTTTGCTTCAATTATTGGTACTTTTAAATTACTGAATGAAGCAGAAGCAAATAGAATTAAGGGGATTATTATTAATAAATTCAGAGGAGATATAAGTAGATTAGAGTCGGGATTAAAGTTTATAGAAGAGTATACTGGCGTACCGGTCTTAGGGGTTGTACCATACTTTAATGACTTTAAGATACCTGAAGAAGATTCGATTCCTCAACATAGATTAAAAGGGCAGCAAGATGGAGAGATAGAGATTGCTATTCTTTATCTACCTCATATTTCTAATTTTACTGACTTTACTCCTTTAGAAGAAGAATTAAAGACATCGGTTCGGTATGTTAAGAAAGGGGAGCCACTTGGGAGGCCTGACGCTATAATAATTCCTGGTAGTAAGAATACGATTGAGGATTTAGAATACTTAAAAGATGCAGGTTATGATGAAGAAATAAAGAACCTGGCTGCAGAGGGAGTACACGTAGTAGGAATCTGTGGTGGGTATCAGATGTTAGGGAAGCAAGTTTCGGACCCACAGCAAGTAGAAGCAACAACAGAGTCGATAAATGGTTTGGGTTTACTAGATATTAAGACAGTTTTTAATCCTACTAAGGTAACTACCCAGGTTAAAGGAAGAATTGCTAATGATCATGGATTCTTTTCTAACTTGAAGGACAAAGTCATTAGTGGTTATGAGATTCATATGGGCGAAACAAAATTAAACGAAGGAGTAGAGCCTCTAATTAAACTAGAAGAGAGTTTAGGGAAGAAAGAGTCGAGATTAGATGGGGCGATTAACAAGGATGGGAAATTATTTGGGACTTATTTGCATGGTATTTTTGATAATGATCAATTTAGATATAAATTTATAAATAGCTTACGGCAAGAAAAAGGGTTGCCATTAATTGATTTTAGTCAAGAAATTTCTACTGCTGAGAAACGAGAAGCAGCTTATGAAAGATTAGCAGAAATTGTAAGAGAGAGTATAGACTTTGAGAAAGTCTATGAGATTATGGATTTTAATAATTATAAAGAGGGATTAGACCCATGTTTAATCAATTTATTATTATAGTATTTATAGCTTTAATTTTAGATTTATTAATTGGAGATCCTAATTGGATTCCTCACCCAGTAGTGATTATTGGCAAGTTCATTAGTTGGGGGGAAGAGCAATTACGTTCAATAGCTAAGACTGAATTAGCAGAAAGAGTTACAGGTATATTATTAGCTTTATTAACGATTTTTTTCACTTGGTTGATAACTTATGGAATTATAACTATTAGCACAAGTATAAATGAATGGTTAGGAATCATTATTAAAATATTATTATTGACTACTACTTTATCGGTTAAAGGCTTAGCTGATGCTAGTAAAGGAATCTATCAACAACTATTAAATAATGACTTACAGCAAGCTAGGGAGAGACTAAATTGGATTGTAGGTCGTGACACTGAAAAGTTATCTGAAAGTGAAGTCGTAAGGGCTACAGTAGAGACAGTAGCTGAAAACACAGTAGATGGTATTTTATCACCATTATTCTATGCTTTTATAGGAGGAGCACCTTTGGCTATGGCCTATAAAGCCGTTAATACTCTCGACTCAATGTTAGGTTATAAGAACCAACAATATCAATACTTTGGTTGGGCAGCAGCTCGGATTGATGATTTAGCTAATTTGATTCCCGCAAGGATTAGTGGCTTGCTATTTCCAATAGCTGCTTTCTTGTTACGAAAAAATGGTTTAAAATCTTTCAAGATGGTATTAAGAGACGCTAAAAAACATCCTAGTCCTAATGGAGGCTATCCCGAAGCAGCAGTAGCAGGAGCCTTAGGAGTCAGGCTAGGTGGACTCAATTATTATCATGGTGAATCTAGCTTTAGAGAGTATTTAGGTGATAAAGTTAGAGACTTAGAAAGCAATGATATTCAAGATATGATTTATTTGATGTATATAACTACGGGATTATTCGTAGTTATAAATGTGTTGGTGTAAAAGAAAGGAGCAGATCTAATTGACACAACCTAGAGTTCTAATTGCCGGAACCCAGAGTGGAGTAGGAAAGACTACTTTAGCTACGGGCTTGATGGCAGCTATGAATAAGAAAGGATATAAAGTACAGCCGTATAAAGTAGGACCAGATTATATAGACCCAGGTTTTCATACAGTGGCTACCGGAAGAATTAGCCGTAACTTAGACAGTTGGATGATTTCAGAAGAATATTTAACTGAACTCTTTTTAAATAATAGTAAAGCAGCAGACATATCAATTATTGAAGGGGTAATGGGACTCTTTGATGGACATCGTAAGGAGCAAGGTAAGGGTAGTAGTGCTGATGTAGCTAAGATTCTTTCGACTCCAGTAATCTTAATTATTGATGCTAAAAAGTTAGCTCAAAGTGGAGCTGCAATAGCTTACGGTTATCAGAATTATGATTCAGAATTAAATTTAGCCGGAGTAATTTTGAATCGAGTAGGTAGTGAAAGTCACTATCAAATGATTAAAGAACCGATTGAAGAGCTAGGTATTTCGGTGTTAGGCTATATTCCGAATCAAGCAGAGCTGCATTTACCAGAACGACACTTAGTATTAGTTCCTACAGCAGAGACTACTTCTTTAGCTAATTATATAGATGATTTAGCTGGGATAATCTTAGAATATCTTGATTTAGATCAATTATATAAACTGGCTAAGGAGGCAGAAGAATTAGAGTTAGTTGAAAGATCTCTATTTTTAGAACAGCAGTCAGATGTAGATATTAAATTAGCTGTAGCTAGAGATGAAGCCTTTAATTTTTATTATGAAGATAATTTAGACCTTTTAAAAGATAGAGGTGTTACTCTAGAATATTTTAGTCCAGTTAATGATGAAGAGTTACCAGTAGATATTGATGGATTCTATATCGGTGGTGGGTTTCCTGAGAGCTTCTTGCAAGAATTAAGTGCTAATGAAACGATGCGAAGTAGTATTAAAGAAGCGATTGAAGCAGGATTGCCTACTTATGCTGAATGTGGAGGATTAATGTACTTAACAGAAAGGGTTATTAACTTTGATGATGAAAGTTATGAAATGGTAGGGGTAGTTCCTGGAACAACAATGATGCAGGATAGCTTACAGGCTATGGGTTATGTGAGAGGGAAAGCAGAACAGGAGAATATCTTACTGGCTAAAGGAGAAGAAATTAAAGGACATGAATTTCATTATTCGCAATTATCAGAATCTCCTAATGAACAGACAGCAGCTTATAGCTTGACAGGAGGAAAAGGAGAAGATGGTAGGTTAGAAGGCTTTGTTAAAGACAATCTTTTAGCTTCGTATTTACACCTTCATTTTGCTAGTAATCCAGCAGTAATCGATAATTTTATTGAAGAGTGTAAGAAGTTTAAAGAAAGGAGACATCAATAAGATGAAGCAGGAGTTAGAACAAGGGTTAGTTCAGGTTTACACCGGTAAAGGGAAAGGAAAGACTACGGCTTCTTTAGGTCTAGCTTTAAGAGCAGTGGGTCATGGCTTTAAAGTAGTAGTTATTCAATATATGAAAGGTAGTGCATATTCAGGGGAGTTATTTTCTACAGAAAGGCTACCTAATTTAAGTATTAAGCAGTTTGGACGGGGTTGTCCGTATGCTGCTTTAATTAGAGAAGGCATCAGTAAGTGTAAAGGCTGTGGGGAATGCTTTTTAAAAGATAATGACCAGTCTCGGGATGAGTTTGAAGAATTTGTTAGTTACGCTTATCAATATACCCAAAAGGTTTTAGATGATCAAGATGTAGATATTGTTATCTTAGATGAGATTAATAATGCTTTGCGTTATGAGCTGTTAGAAGTAGACGACATATTAAGGTTAATTGAGAGTAAGAACGAAAAGACAGAGTTAATTATGACTGGCCGAGGATTTGCTGATGAAATCTTAGCAGCAGCAGATTTAGTAACGGAAATGAAGGCAATTAAGCATCCTTATCAAGACCAGGGAATTACTAGTAGAAGAGGGATTGAATATTAAAGCAGACTGAGGAAGTGAGAAAAGATGTTAAAAGGCAAGCTATTTACTAGATTGATTATTGCTCTGCAGTTTTTGACTAGAATTCCGATTAATATTAAAGTCGATTTTACTCCTCGGAATATGGGAAAATCTATGTATTATTATCCGATAATAGGAACGATAATTGGCTTAATTTTAGTTGGTTTAAATTCATTATTTGGTATCTTCTGGTCTAATTTAGTAGTGAAGACATTAATCTTAATTGCTTTAATTATTATTACTGGTGGTTTACATTTAGATGGTTATATGGATACGATAGATGGAATATTTAGTGGGCGTAATAAAAAGAGAATGTTAGAGATTATGCGTGATAGTCGGGTAGGGGCCCATGGGGTTACTGGTTTTTTCGCTTTGATGATACTGAAGTTTGTTTTCTTATTAGAACTTTCAGGTCAACTCCAATTAGAAGCGTTATTATTAATGCCGACTTTTAGTAGATGGGCTATGGTTTATGCAGCAGCATTGTATCCATATGCTAGAAAAGATGAAGGATTAGGGAAAGCACATGCTCACTTTGTTGGTGTAAAAG
The DNA here is from genome assembly GCF_900114655.1 of Candidatus Frackibacter sp. WG13. GTDB lineage: Bacteria > Bacillota > Halanaerobiia > Halobacteroidales > Acetohalobiaceae > Frackibacter. The sequence goes on along the minus strand of NZ_FOTT01000010.1, from coordinate 3,579 downwards.
AAGTCTTAATTACTTCGCTTTGGACTGTGATCTTAGCTGGTCTTTTATTGGGAACTAATGGTATCTTAGCATTTATTCTAATTTTGGGGATTACTGTTTTAGTTATTAAAATAATAATTAAACGAATTGATGGTTTAACCGGTGATTGTTATGGTGCTATAAACGAATTGATTGAAGTATTTTCTTTATTAGTATTAACCCTAATTTATTAGGGTAGTTAGAGGTGAAAAGATGAAAGCAACGGTAAGAGCACCAGGAACATGTGGTGAATTAGTGCAAGGAACTATTGATGGTTGTAACTTTCATATTACTTGTCCAATTAATCTTTATTCATATGTTACTGTAAATTTAAATAAAAAATTAAAGAAGACGATCTCTAATCCTCATTTACCTAAAACTATTGAAGCGGTTAATAGCACGTTAAAATACTTTGAAAGTCAAGATTTGAAAGCAGAGATTATTGTTGAATCAGAATTGTTGTCTGGAAAAGGCATGGCTAGTAGTACAGCGGATATTACAGCAGCTATTTTAGCCACTACTGTTGCTTTAGGAAAGAAAATCACTGAAGATGAAATAGCAAGATTAGCCCTTGCAATTGAACCAACAGATGGACTGTTTTATCCAGGAATAGTCTTATTTGATCATGTAAACGGGTATTTACATCAATATTTAGGTGAAAGTCCGGCATTAAATATTTTGATGTTAGATTTAGGTGGTAAGGTGGACACTTTAATGTTCAATAGTCGTAGTGATTTACAAAGGTTAAATAAGATAAATGAACCATTAACTAACCAAGCTCTAGATATGATTAGACAAGGTATTGCAAATTATGACTTGAAGTTAATTGGTGAAGGAGCAACTTTAAGTAGCAAGGCTAATCAGAGAATTTTGCCTAAGAAAAAATTTAATCAATTGTTGAGCTTAACTGAGATTGAAGGGGTTTTGGGATTTAATATAGCTCATAGTGGAACTCTAGTTGGTATTTTATATGATAATCAAAAAGTAACATCGAAAAAGCTAGAATCTAAAGTTGAAAAAAAGATAGTAGGTTTGAGTTCTTATAAATTGAAATTAATTAATGGAGGATTAGAAGTAATAGATAAGGATATTTTGGTTTCAGAAAGGAAGTATAGATATGGCTAAACGAAAAAGGGAGCATGGAGGAAATATTAAAGCAGCGGCTGAAGAATATGATTTGATTTATGATGAAATAATCGATTTCAGTGCTAATATTAATTTTTTGGGCCCTCCAAGTATAGTTAAAGAAGTGATTGAGGATAGCATAACAAAAATAGTAGATTATCCTGAGCCAGATGCCAAGAGTTTAGCAGTGAAATTGGCTGGTCATTTAGGAATAGAGCCTGATGATTTAATTATTGGTAATGGAGCAGTAGAGATTATCTATTTAATTAGTAAAGTAATTAATCCTAGGCAAGCCTTAGTTTTAGCACCTACTTTTTCTGAATATGAAGCAGCAATTGAGAGCGTAGGTGGAGAGGTGGAATTATTTCAATTAGCAAGAAGCAATAACTTTAAATTAGATATTAATCAATTAATAGCGAAATTGCAAAATTCGGATATTGATATGTTATTTTTATGTAATCCTAATAATCCAACCGGAGATTTAATTAAGCGTAATGATTTAATTAAGGTATTAGAAGTTAGTAAGCAAGAGGATATTTTTGTAGTAGTAGATGAAGCTTTTCTTGATTTTTTGACTAATGAAGCGGATTACACCTTAATTTCAGAAGCAATCGAAAGGAATAATCTATTAGTGTTACGTTCGATGACTAAATTCTTTGCTATTCCAGGGCTGAGGATTGGTTATGGAATTACTAATCGGAAGTTAGTAACTAAGTTAAATGAGAGTAAAGATCCTTGGAATGTAAATTTATTTGCTCAAAGGGTAGGAAGTCGCGTTTTAGAAGAGCAAGATTATATTCGAAAGACTAAAGAAGCGGTTAAGCAAGAGAAAGATTTTTTGTATAAAGAATTGAAAGGGTTGCCTAATCTGAAGCCTTATTTACCAACAGCAAATTATATTCTAATTGATATTGTAGATACTAAGTATACTTCTTGGAAATTACATAATCAATTAGCCCAGGAGGGAATTCTAGTCAGAGATTGTAGTACTTATCACTTATTAGGTGCTGATTTTATTAGAGTAGCAGTTAAGAATAGAGAAGATAATCTAAGATTAATTGAAGAGCTAAAGTCGATATTGGATTAGGGGGGTTAAGATGGCAACCGAAATTATTTTAGTTAGACATGGAGAGACGCTCTGGAATAAAGAATCCCGTTTTCAGGGTTCAACTGATATAGAATTGAGTTCTTTAGGTAAGGAGCAGGCTAAAAAATTAGCAGAGAGGTTTAGAGATATAGAAATAGATATGATTTATGCTAGTAATTTGCAGAGAGCGTTTGAAACAGCAGAAAGAGTAGCAGACTATCATAATATTAAGGTTAAGCAGATATCCAAACTACAAGAAGCTAGCTTTGGAGATTGGGAAGGCTTGACCTTTAATCAAATTAAAGAAGAAGATGAAGATAGATTAGACGCGTGGTTAAAAGACCCAGTTACAGTCAGAACTCCAGGGGGAGAAAAGTTTGAAGATGTTCAAAAACGAGCTAAAGAGGCTTTAAACGATATCAAAGCAGAACATCAAGATAGTAAAGTATTAGTAGTAGCCCATGGCGGAACTATTCGAGCCTTATTAACAGATTTATTAGGTATGCCGTTAAGTAATTTTTGGCGGATTCAACAGGATAATACAGCAGTAAATATTGTTAAGGTCTATGATGGAGACCCGATAGTAGCTTTAGTTAACTGTACTAAACATCTATAGAAATTAATTTTGAATTAATAGTTTTAAAATCTTATCTATTCTTCATAAATAAGGCAATTAATCTATCTAATTCTTGACTTTTCTTAATGACTTCTTTTGTATCTAAGGAGCCTTCTTCCTTAGTCAACAGAAATAATTCTGACTTAAGTTTATTTATTTTAAGTTTAATTTTATCAATTTCATCACATTTATCTAAATGACACACTTTAACCACTCCTTTGAAAAAATTGAATAATAATACATTTAAGCAACATATACATAAAAATAGAATTTAATTTAATTATATAGAATGATATTACATATAGATGTGATGGTTATCACACCTTAATAGAGTAAATCTAATTATCCAAGGTTAATATTAATTATGAGTGAGATAACTTTAATTTAAAGAGGAGCATTCCTGTAATGAATAAATATCAGGGTCGACAAAAAAATACCCCCTTGGTATAATACGGAGTATCAGAGGTCGAGTCTGATCTCTAAAAAAACCAAGGAGGTATCTAATATGTATTATACTCAAAATGACAAGATAAAGCAAGTAAAAAATTCAACATTAGTAGTGGGAGTAGACATAGCAAAAAACAAACACGCAGCAAGAGCATTTAATTATCGAGGTATCGAATATGATAAGGCAATATTCTTTCTAAACACAGAAGAAGGTTTTAAAAAATTTCTACACTGGATTAAGAAAATAAGTGAGAAAGAAAATAAAACTGATGTAATTGTGGGAATG
>NZ_FOTT01000033.1 GCF_900114655.1 Candidatus Frackibacter sp. WG13 | reverse complement strand
TCTACTCATAGATTCAGTTCCATCAAGTTTCTGGACTACTATCCACCCTTCCCTCTTCCTTGCTTTTTCTCTTTCTTCTTTTCTTCTCCTCTCAGATTCTTTTGCTTCTCTCTTCCTTTTTGCCGCTTTTGTTTTAGCACGCTTTTTTCTTTCTTCTTCTCGTTTTTTCTTCTCTTCTGCTTCTTTTCTCGCTCTCTCTTTTTCCTTATCTTCCTTAGTTATAAAGCTTTTAAAAAACTCATGACTCTTCTTAGTAGTTGGTGAATTAAAACGTTTGCGTTTAAATGCTGCTATTAACCTCTTCTTTCGTTCTAGATCAGTTAAATCTTGACTATTATCTTGCTTATAAGCAGTTCGCTTATATCCTCCTAAGTCATTGATCACTTCTTCTAAAGTCTCTTTGCATCTATTGATAAACTTCTTAATCGACTTATATAACTCACCATCACTACCTTTTGCTTTTTCTGCTTCCCTTTCCATACTAACTACTAACCTATCCATTAAGGGAAATATGAGCAGGTCAGTATGCTCTTCAATCTTGATTATATTATTATAAATTAGTCTTTCTTTATCTAAGACTAATCCATACTTCTCATCATACTTTTTTAAGAATGCTTCGGTTACATTATCTAGCTTTCTACCTTTATCTTTAATTTCAGCTTTAATTTGTTCTACTGAATTTTCACTAGCTATCTCTTTTAAATCTTTTATTATCTCCTCAATCCCTTTAACTTCATCGTTTACCCTTCTATATTCTCCTACTTCGTCTGGAGATACAATATTCTCTTCAAAATAATGTGCTATTTTCTCTATGCTCTTAACTCCCTGCTTTTGGATGCTTTCATCTCTTAATTTATCTAAAATCCACCTTGCTTTTTGAGATCTAATAGTTTCATCATACAACCCGAACATATCTCCTTCGCTATACCTTCTCTTTGCTAATCCTCTTCCACCATTTAATCCCTGCCATGCTTCCTTGCATGAGTTATAACGAAATTCATACCAGACCCTTGTCCTTGCCTTAATTGCTTTCTTTTTATCACTGTCTTTATTATCAATATACTCTCTTAGATTTTTAACACAATTGTAAGGTTTAGTGAAATCAATTACTTTTCTATTTCCATTTTGGACCTTTTCAAAAAACAAACCATAACCAGCATTATATGACATTGAAAAAATAGCACTCTTTTCTGCTTTGGTCAATTTAGAATAGTAATCTTTATTAGTTCCTGTATTCGCAATCTTTTTTACAGCTTTGAATTTGTCTTCTGCTACTATGTCAAATAAGATATTTGCATATTCGACACTTGGTAATTTTATTTTCTTTAATTTTATTTCTATAATATCGCTATCTCTGTCTTTCTTATATTCTTGAATTATTTCAAATAAATTTAATTCTTCATAATCAAAATTATCACTACTTATTTGATTTGCTCTATCAAACATCTTCTTCAATTCACTTTCACTATGTACTATTAAATCTAATCCATAACCTATAGCTAGGTTATCTGCTGAATCTTGATGGATTTGTAAATATTCATCTTTTAATCTCTTTTGTCTAAATTCAACTAAATATAAAGATTCATTTTCAAAACTTTTAATTAATTCAATACAACTGTTTAAAATTTCATCTCTATAACTCATTTTTTATTCTTCCTTCCTAATTATTTTAAATTTTGCATTTTTAATTGTACCTTTGTATTTGGGGATTTTATTAACTTCTATTAATACATCCGTTCTTTTATTCTCATCTGCAATAATAGAATCATTATCTAAATTTGTTCCTATCTTCATTAATTTAGGTGCATAAATTCTTTCCAAATTATCATTCCATCTTATACTAAAACTGTATTTAATAGTATTTAATTGTGGTAAATTAACTGCTTTAAAGTCATTATCCCAAATTCCAAAACTACCAACACTTTTTAAGTTATTCAATTGTAAAGTATCTATTTTAGTTCCATTGATAGTTAAACCACCAACTTTTTTTAGTGATTTTAAGTTAAGATAATTAATATTGTTGCAACTTATTAAATCTAAGAACTTATTAACTTTTTTTAGATGACTAAAATCTAACTCTTTTAAATCATAATTTTCATGTATATTTATATATCCACCAACATACTGCAACCTGGGTAAATTTATTCCTTCTAAATTATCATTATATTCAATATTTATTCCATTTCCATTACTACCTTGGATTTCTTTTAATTGGTGAAAATTTATTTGTTTTAACTTGAAATTTCTGGCTACATGTAATTCACCTTTTATGGTTTTTAAATTAGGCATATTTATCTCTTTTAAGTTGTCAAGTGATTCGAAATATAAAATTGATACCGTTTCCAATAAAGGAAAAGATACTATTTGTAAATCTCTTTTTGCCTTTTTTCCGGTATAGAATATACCAACTACTTCTTTTAAATTTGGCATACTTGCTATTTTAGTTGTATTTATTTTTAAGTTTCCTTTAACAACTTCAATACTTTTAGCTTTTTCGTAATTGTCATCAGTCAAAATAAAATCACCATTAATAACAATTTTTTTATCTTTCATATCTTGCTGATTGCTAGCATAGATAAAGGCTGACACACTTAATAAACATAACATCATAATGCTTAAAATCAATATCTTTCTTTTCAACTTAATCCCTACTTCCTTTAATCTTAAATTACTATTCTCACCTTAACAGTAAATTATTTACTTGTGATTGTAAAAAATAAACTTCTAACTTTTAAAAAGATTATTGTCAATTAAAGTTATATTTAAAAAATCGTCACTCAAGCTAATTAATAATCTATTATTATTATATATAATTACATATCGTCTGTTTAATCCCCTCTGAAAATCAGAAGGATTTTTTATTTATTAACAAACTAAACTACATAATCATATAGATATTTATAAATTGAAGCTGAGGCTAAAACTGATATTTTAACCTCAACCTCAATACTTAGCCTACATCTTTAATTATTTAACAGTTTAAATAATTTTAACTGTCTCGCCCAGCCTACAAGTCAAGGCTGGTCGCAAGCCTATGGTAAACTCTGCTTCTAATTCGAAAACTCTTTTCTGGGCTTCACTGTCAACTGTAAACTATTAACCACCTCAACCAACCTCTGTCCTTCATCAGCCTCAGTAAAATAAAGATACCCTTTCACTTTCTCCTGACCAGTCATCTCCTGTACTATCTCTTGATAAACTTCAACCTGTCGCCGGTACTCCTCAACTAACTGCTCCACATACTCCATATTATCAATTCGATTCGTCTTCCAATCTACGACTGCCCAGTTGTCATTTTCATCTTTAAAAAGCAAATCAATAGAACCACTAATCGGCTGTCCCTCGCGTTTATAATAGAACTCAACTTCTGGTCTACATTCACTCTCTAATATTTCGTTAAATTCCGGACACTCTTCTACTTTATCAATAACTTCCTCTACGTTAGCTCGCAAACCTGGATACTCTGTATATTCAAGATGACAGTTAAATAGATAATCCCTATTTAACTCATTCCCTGTCGACAATAACTCAATCGCTTCGTGAACCAAAGTCCCTTTTAAAGTAGCCTCTTTCTCCTTTAAAAATGAAACTTCAATTTTATTTAACTTATTATCAGTCTCTTTCGTCACTGCCACTTCGTCTTTAACTGTCTTATTATGATACGACTCTTCCTCAGCCAAAGATGATGGGAATATAACTTTCGGGTCTAGCTTAAATTCATCTACTTCAATCTCTACCGCTAATTCTTCTTTAACTTCTTCGAACTCTTCTTCCTTTTCAATTTCATTTATCTGACGTGGGTTCTTAGATATTATAAGATTAAACTTACCATACTCTCCAACTATTTCTTCAATTTTATACTCTTCTTCACTATCCAAAAATTCTACTAAATCCTCTTCTTCATAACCTAAGCCTTGCATTAACCACTTAAGACTATGATTTAGAGTAATACCACCTTTACTTTTAATCCTAACATCTCCGGACAAAAAGAGCATCTCTTCAGTTCTAGTCGCTGCTACATAAAAGACTCGCTTACCTTCCATCTTATCCTTGAAAGATAGATTATCTTTGATTATCCCATAACTACTGGTCTTATCACGCTCTAAAGCTTCATTATAGTAAGTAAATCCTACCTGCTCTCGTCCATTAACTTCATCACAAACAAAATCTCCTAATCTTGAGTTACCAGCATTATTTAAATCAGCCAAAAAGACTACTGGAAATTCCTTACCTTTCGAAGCATGAACCGTCATTAATCTAACATAATTACCAGCCTCAACTTTTACTTCGCCGTCTCCTTCCTTATCCTCTTCTTCCATCAAACTCTCTAATCGTTCTAAGAAGAGATAAAGATTATTTCCTTGGTCTTGAGTAAAGTTTGCCGCCGCTGCGATTAACTTCTTAAAATTAGCCAACCTCTGTTCACCACTAGTCCCTGCTAGGTAAGTCGTATAAGCACCACAATCAGTTAGAATAGTGTTGATTAGACGATCGATACTTATCTCTTCCTTTAACCGTTGCCACTTATCAAATTTAGCTTTAATTTTCGGATGATTAGTAAATATTCTTTCCAATAGAGAACTATCGTCATCAACATTGCCAATCATCAACTTAAATAACTGATCATCACTCAGGGCAAAGAGTGGTGACCGAAAGAGACCAAAAGTATTTATTTCATCTTCCGGATAGATCAATGCTTTTAATACTAAATAGATATCATAGACCTCTTGGCGTTGGTAGAAGCCTTTTCCTTGCACAGTCCGATAAGGAATGTTGAACTTCTCTAAAGCTTCCTCATAATCTTTAAGCCTAGTTCTACTCCGCATTAAGATAGCTATGTCACCATAATCAACTGAATTAAGACTATCATCTTTAAATATCTGCTTATCAGACTCCTCTACCAACCACTCTATCTTATTAGCTATCAATTCTGCTTCATATTCAGCACTACTGTATTCATCATCATTAAAATACTGAGTAAGAAGTAATTCAATATGCGAGTCCGGATCTCTATCAACTTTAGCTTCATACTTATTATTACGACCAAAAGTTAAATCTTGATATTTCACATCATAATCACTAGTTTCCTCATCATCCTTAGGAAAGATATCATTAAAGAGATAATTAATAAAATCAATAATCTCTTTATTAGATCGAAAGTTCTTCCTTAACTTAACTAACTTCTCATTATCTATATTATTATCTGTAATCTGTCGAGTAACCTCATTAAAAATCCTCACATCAGCCCGTCTAAAGCCATAAATCGACTGCTTTGGATCACCAACTATGAATAGTTTCCCCTCTTCTAGCTGCTTATAATCATTATCCTGTGTAACTAAAGGTCTAATAATATCCCATTGAGTCTGATTAGTATCTTGAAACTCATCGACCATAATAAAGTCAATCTGTCTCCTTAACCTTTCTACTAAATCATAATTATTACTAAAGGCAGAAACTACTCTCTTCTCTAAATCTAAATAATCTAAGTAACCTTCTCTCTCTTTTAAAGTCTCATATCTCTTAGCTACTTGCTTATGTAACCTTAATAGAATATCTAATATTTCTGCCGGACGTTCATCGCTAATTATTAACGGCTTATCATTAACAGTCGGCACTTTATCAAAAACAATCTTCTTTATAGTCTCAAATTTTCTATAAGCAGCCTTCTTAACCTCATTACCGCCTTCCCAATCAGCAGCTACCATAGCCCGACCAATCTTTACTTCCTTATCTTTATCAAAATCATAAAAATAGTTTAAGAATTTAAAATGAAGGTTTAGTAATTCATTCTCAGCTTCCTGCTTCCCGCTTTCTCGATATAAATTCAAAGCACTAATTAACTCTGGATAGTCATTTAATATACCTTTAATTACTTTGACTCCTCGGGACTCATTCTTAGAAATAAAACCTTCAAGTTCTTTCATCACTTCATTCAATTCCTGATCATTTAAATAATCCCCAATTCCCTTTAAATTCTGATCATATACTGTCTTATTAATTACCTTATGCAGGTCCTTAGATTTATTTTCAGCTAAGAAATTCTCTATTCCCTCTCTATTATCTAACATTTCTTTTAACATCTTAAATAACTTCCGTTTACCATACAAATAAGTGACCTCTTCTAATTCTTTATATAATCTATCTTCTGGCTCATTAATAATCTCTTCGAGCACCGTACTAATCGCTTCATCTTGTAACTCTTTCTCTTCCAAGCCTTCCATAATACTAAAATCAGCCTTAATCCCTAACTCAAATAAGTTATTACGAATAATATCACTACAAAAGGAATGGATAGTCGAAATCTTAGCCTTAGATAAGTTATCTAATAGCTTAAAGACCCAATCTCGTTCTTCTTGGTTCTCTTTAGAATCAATTAAGTTATTAGCCAAATACTCTGTTAACCTCTCCCTAATCCGATCCTTCATCTCTGCGGCTGCTTTCTTAGTAAAAGTAATTGCTACTATTCTATCTAAAGCATCCTCTTTATACATTAATCCACCTTGGCTCTGTGGCGTTAATAGAATATCCAAATAACGCTCAGTCAAAACCCTAGTCTTACCACTTCCAGCCCCAGCGTTAATCGTTAGATTCTGATCTAAAGTCTTTACTGCCCGTGCCTGATCAGGAGTAAACTTCATTCCTCTAACCTCAATCGCTTCCTTAGTCATTAAGCCTCCTCCTTTCGACAGATAAACTTACATTGACAATAGCTACAACCATTATCACCATCACCTAGTTTGAAATTACCAGCCTTGATATTAGTGATATACTCTTTAATATTCTTCTTAGCTTCCTCTAAACTCTCATTAAATCTGTCTGTAGCCTTCGTACTACTCTTATACATCTCATTAGTAACCTTTACCTTCTTATAATCAAGCCCTTTACCAGGGTCTAAGATATAGTAACCACCATGAACGATATCTTCCTCAAACTCTTCCTTGGCAGCCATAATATAAAGCGGTATCTGAACCGGATTATTTATACTTCCGGTCTTATAATCGATTACTCCTAACCAACCTTCCTCATGATAATTAATACGATCAATCCGACCTCTAAATTTATAATCATCTATTAACTCTAATCCATCAAATTCCCACTCTACCTCTCTAACGGTAAAATGATTAGTCTTCTTATTACTCTTTATCGTACTATCTCTTTCGAATGCTAAAATTTTCTCCAAACCGACCCCTAAATCATCATCTTGTAAGTATCTATTTCCCTCCGTTTGCCAGTAAAAACTCTCTTTAAATAATGGGTACTCAGCCAATACCTCTTGGGTCGCTGTTAATAATACTTGTGCTGCCTCTTCCTGATTATCTTCTGTAACCTTACCAGCACTAAACTTACTATAAAACTTCTCCATGATCTTATGTAAAAATCTACCTCGTTCAAAAGGCAGAATCTCTTCGGAAAGATCAAAGCTACTTAACTTAAAGACTTTCTCAAATAAGAATCTAAAAGGACAATTAGCATAACTACCTAATAGATCAGCCGAATAGACATAGTCGTCGTCAAACTTCTCTTCTAGCCAATTAAGGTTACTTTCCTCTTCTAACTTTCCATTATAGACTGCAAATTCATCTCTATTACGTTCCTTAAGTAACCTAAATTTAGTCAATAAATCTTCTTGCCAATGATAGTCATCACCTTGAGTATAGTCCGTATATTCTTTTCCAGCTTTCAACTTTAAACCTAAACTCTGTTGTAACTCGTTAATTGAATAGAGATTCTCTTCTACTTCCATCTTCTTTAATGTAACTACTCGTTTTAACTCTTCAATACAAGAGCTGGCTAAAGCCTGCTCTTCGCTTGCAGATTTAGAATAAGTAATGAACGTTCCTTTCTTAGCGCCTAAGAGATGGTCAACAAATAAGTATCTATCCAAAACTTGATCATCTGTTAACTCCATTCCTAACTCTTTAAAGTATCTATCTAATGGGTTATGACTTGCCGTTGGATAAAGGTCATGGCTCATCCCAGCTAAAAATATATAGTCATAATCTCCACTTCTTAACTCTATCTTCCCGGTTATTTCTACACCTTGTCCTTGATCAAAGGTATAATTTGCTTCCCGAATAGCCAACTTTAGCAGCTTTATCCAATCTTTTAAAGTTCTCTTCTCATCAGCTATCTTATTTAATTTAGCAGTAATATTCTTAAACTCATTCCAAACAGCCATCACTTCACTACCGTCTTCAAATTCATCTAGTTTATCAGCAAGTTCAAATTTATTCAATAGACCAATAAACTTACTAATAAAAGCTTTAAAAGTTACCTTTTTACCTAAATTCCATTTTAAATTCTTCTTAATAAAATCTATAATCCCTAATAATTCATCATCTTCTATAACTCTTACCTTATCTTCTATTAATCTAACTAAAGACCATCCGTTAGCCTCAAACCTAACTTCTCCTAAGATGTGATTCAACTTATCTAACAAAGAAGTACAGTCTAAACTCAAGAATTCTGCACTAGCCAAAGCTAAAAAGTCCTGGTCATCAAAATCCCCAGCTAATATAGTCAATACCCCCACTAACTCTTTGATCAATGGCACCGAAATCAAAGGCATCGGAATCTTTCGTCTATAAGGTATATTATATTCAGTAAAGATTCTATCTAAATGAGGACGATAATTATTAGGAGAAGAAAAAGCAATTCCAATTCTAGATAGATTCTCTCCTTCCTTAGCTAACTCCCTAATCTTTTTAGCAATAGCTTCTAACTCCTGTACTGAATCAGAAAGATCAATCACTCTTATTTCCTTTTCAAACTCATCCTGCCAACAATACTTCTCTTCCTCAACTAAGACTTCATTACTAAATAGGCTTCTAATCAACCCATTATCCTTCTCTGTATAATCTTCAACAACAAAATCAGCCTTCTTAAACTCCTCAAATAATGAATCTAAATTACTAAATAACTTCTTTTTGTCAAGATTATAATCTAGCAGAATAGTAGTATCCTCCACCCAATCAGCTAAGATTAAAATCAACTCCAGCTCCGCCGGCCTAAGGATATAGACTCTATCGAAGAATATATTCTTAACTTCTGGATAAAGATATCTAAAGTCAGCTTGCGTTAACTCACTAATTAAGAGTTGATAACTCTGCCATTTAGTTATAAAACCTAACTCTTCCAATCTATCTTTTAGAGCATGATAAATATCTCTTAATTCAACTAAGATCTTTCTTTCGGTTATCCGTTCCTCTAAATCAATTAACTCCGCATCAATTTCATCAATAAACTCTATAATATAATCCGCAGAACTTTCGTCAAAGAATTCATAATCCTCTTCTTTTAATAACTCCAATAATATATACTTCAACTGATCATTACCAATAATCTCACGTCGTCCATCAACTTTATAATAAAGATCTTTAAATAACTGGTCAATAAATAATATATTTTGCAATATCACAGCCTGACCATCCTCCGACTGCCATATCTCCTCACGCATCGTAGCTTTCATCTCATGATAAGGAATAATATATAATAAATCCTCATGGTTTAAATAATATTCTAACCCTATCTGATTCAATGAATTAAGATCGCTATAGATTAATCTTTTAGACAATTATTTCACCTCTTTCGATAATCAGTGGTTATCGTGAACTTATAACCAGCCTCGTTCTTTAAGCTAGGTAATCAGATTAGAGTTAAACCTTAGTCTTAACTTTAACCTAGTTTAATCTGTGTCCTGCTCTTTTAAAGTTTTTAATGTCTTAATTTTCTCAACCTTAACCTGTATTTTTATGAGCTTCATTGTCTCGCCCAGCCTAAAAATCAAGACTCCTTACAGCTTTAAAACCCAAAAGCTGACGTGAATAAATTCTGCCACAGCCTACGATAAACTCTGCTTTTAATCCGAAAACTCTTTTCTGGGCTTCACTGTCAACTTTATAATATCATGTCTCCTGCGACAATATCTGTCCCATCAAAATATTATTTGTAAACCTCTAACATTCCCTCAATCAATTCCTGCATCTGCTGGCGCAAACTTTCTGGCTTTAGGACTTCAATACTCTTGCCTTGGGATAATAGCCAAATCCTTAATCCAAATTCACTATAAACCTCCGCTTTAATTATATAACCTTTTTCTATTTCTTCTATAACTTCTGCTGTCGGCAATCTGTCTAAAATATGCTCTATATTCTTACTATAATACTTAAACTTTATTCTTGACAACTCACCATTAAACATAAACTGAACCCGCTTTCTAAACTCACCTGGCTTAAAACGTTCTAAATAAGGCATGTTAAAGTTCTCATCATCTTCTGTATAATTATTAATTCTATCCACTCTAAATACCGTTGGGTGATCAAAGTCCCGGTCACACATATAAGCAATTAAATAAAAATAAAAATCAGAAAAGATAATACTGACCGGTTTAACTCTATATTTAGTAGGTTGAGACTTATTTAAACTTTTATAAGTTATTTCAACCACCTGCTGTTTGCGAACCGATTCGCTTAAATCCCAAATTATCTCAATTAATGATTGATTATGCTTCACCGGTGTATAATGAAACCTTTCATTACTAATTACCTCTGTAATCTGTTCTTGTTTTTCCGGTTCCGCTTGCAAGATAAGCTTGTCTAATAAATCATCCATCTCTCCATTAGTAAATGCTCTGCTCTCTAAAAGAACTTTCGCTAATACTAAAATCTCTTTCTTACTTAACCAGCTATCTTCTTCTCTAATTAAAACATATCCTTGTTTCTTTTGATCATAAATTATCTTTGCTGAAAAATCATAAGTAGAAAATTCAGCTAAATACTCACGTAGACTACCAATATATCTTTGAATCGTCTTCCGACTTACATTAAATCGCTCCATCTCTTCTTTAGTCCTAATCACTTCGCCTCGCTGTAGTCGTTCAAAAATATGTAAAAGACTTAATGATTTAAGATAATCTGCTTTGCTCATGTTAGTAGTCACCTCTATAATTTTTACCTCTTATATCAAATAATTGGATATAAGAGTGAATCATTCCTTTATTATTAATTCATGCTACTCCATTAATTACATCATCACGAAAGACTAATCCCACCTTTACTTATCTTTAATTGCCGTTTGCCAAAACTTAACTCTGTCTTTTCATCATCGATGATTCCTTGGCCTTTCTGGTTACCGATTCTAACTCTATCTTTAGTCATTTCTAGTCCACCGCCATTCATTACTCCTAAATTAAGTTCTTCTTCCATTAGATGGAGGCTAGCTTTCTTATCTTTGCCTGCTAATAGAATCTCTTGGTTATTGAGTAAGAGTTGAAATCCACCAGGAGTCTTGATTAGCTTATCCGCTGGGTCATGGTCTATCTTCTTGTCATTATCGGTGCTACTACTCTTTGAGGTGGCGTGTTTCTCATTCTTGCTTTTGAAGTAGATATCTACTACATCACCTACCTCTGGTGCGAAGTAAGCATTGGTATAGAATTTGTCTATTGGAAAACGAAAGGCTTTAAGTGGATTATAGTCGTCTTCGATATCAAGAAATTCTACTTGGGCTGTGTAGTCTTGATTAACTTTCTTAACCTCAGCTCTCAAACTTTTTCCTTTGATTAGTCGCTTGCGTCTTCTTTTCATTACATCTATCTCTTCTTCTTTAACTAAACTTAAGTCTGAACGTAGAATACTATCTTCCATATAGATTCTATTCTTGATTATGATCAATTCGACAGTCTCCTTAGTCTCGTTATCTAAGCGATAATTAACCTTCTTACCGATATCGAATATCTCATCGGATCTAAAGTGAGCATGGTAATGGGTCTGATAGAAAGGATAAATATGGTCTCTTTCTTTAATACTCTTCATCCTTTGAATACCAGCAATATTATTTAAATCTTTTACTTTGCCAGTGTGGAATCCAAGTAAGATAGTAATCTTTTCTTCGTCATCTTTCGTATCGTCTACAATTACCAGTTGATTTAAGTAAGACGCAATACGTTTCAAAAAGTCCCATTCGTTCTCCTTATACTGCAAGACTAGTGGATAGTCCTTAGAGACCAATGAAGTCTCTTCTAAGCTATCGTCAGCAAAGGTGATATGAAATAATGGATTATCATCCATTAGCTTATCAAATACTTCACCGTAGGTTGTACCAAAGTTCTGATAGATTCGATTCTTCCATTTGCGTTCTAATAGTACGCTATAAGAGACCGCTTCTAATTCTAAGTAGTACTCTTGTGGTTTATAATCCAAACGATAATTTTCGATAATACCTTTAAATAGAATCTTATTATCTTGATTATCATAGGTGATTACTAATTTAGGATCTTCTTTATCTAGATATCTTTCGTACTCTTGTAAATCTTCATCGCTAATCATCCCAGCAATCTTGACGCGAGTATGGTCATAGATCGATTTATTTATCTCTAACTTATCTAAGATTTTGAATTCAAATGGGTCTATCTTGACTCGATGGGGAGTATAGGTCATCGGTTCTTTGGTATCCTTAGCTTCTTTCACTTTTGGTTTTAATTCTATGCCGTAATCACCATTCTTAAAACCGTCAATAATTAACTTGTCCTTCTTTTCGGGACCATAAAGGTAGATTAATTCATAACGATCTGGTTTATAGATGATATTACTGCCGTAATACTCTTCGCCACTAACTTTGACCTTGCCTTCGATTTCGTCTACTTCATTATAGACTCCGGAGATCTCTTTCTTATCTATCTTAATTTTGCGTTCAGGGTTGGTATATTTACTGAGAATTGTTGCTCCGATTCCTTGGGTATTTTTAAATTGGTAGGTATTTTCTTCTTCGAGACGGTATTCGGTATCGTATTCTTCTTTGTAATTACTTCGTGTTTTGTGAGTACCATAGATTTTGTTCTGGGATGGTTCTTCTAGTTCTATCTTTAACTTTACTTCTTCATTAGTAAACTTTCGCTTTGAGTCTGAGGCATGATATCCTTTTACCTCTTCGTTACTTTCTAGTTTATTACCTAGAATTAATAACTGCCCACTACCTGTTATCTTCCAGTCCCATAATTTTGTTAGCTCTGAATAACCCATTCTATAATTTAACTGCTTTAATATAGGCTTAGCTAGTTGATAAATTCTATCTTCTTCAGTTAGTAAGTCTTGATTCTCTCGTAGATATCTACTCTTAAATATACCGTTACTATCTTTCGTATCCAACTTCTTTTGCAAGTACATACTATGGCGCAATCGGTCTTTGATAATAACCATAATCTCGCCTTCCCTACCTAATCTAGATAATCTAAAGAGTTCTTTTAAGAATCCCTCGTCCTTGGTTTTGAAATCAAGGATTATATCTTTGATTAACGAACGTAAGTAATCTCGACTGACATTATTAGTTAGGTTCCCTACTTGGGGAATATTTCGTAGTCTATTAACAGCTGACTCGAAACTACCGCCTTCTTTAGTTAAGATAAATGGTTCGAAAAGATCTAATTTAGGTTTGGTTAAATCAACCACTTCTTTCTTTTCTAATTTTGATATTCGCTCACTTAAGTTGCTAACTTTCCCTTTATCTAACCGCCACAGATTTTCATCTACGACATACGTACTTCCTACATGTCCTAACAGCCTAGCTGGTATATTATCTGCTGTTATGTAATTGATAATATTACCTTTTGCTTCTTGGGTTCTGGCTTTATATCGCTGGTAGCTATCTATAAATCTCATCTTTCGTTCTATTATGTAAGGGTTGAAGGATTCTTCTATTACTTCACCCATTTTTATAGCCTGATTCAATACTTCTTTACAATCTACTTTAGCAACACTTGAATTAAATTCTTTTAATCTAGTAGTAAAAAGTCTTATCAATACTTCTTTTATCCTTTCAGCATCTATTCTATCTCCATTGCTAGATCTAAACTCTTGACCAATATTGCCATTTTTAATTACTCCTTCTCTTTCAAGCTCTATACGGATAAATTCCATATTATTATCTTCGTTAAATAAATCCCTTAAAAAATATAATAAACCATATTCATAGCCTAAGAATTCATTACCTTTAAACTCAATAAAATTCTTTATCCCCATACTATTCTTAGTTATAACTTGATAATTATGCAATTCAGACTCTGCCATAATACCAACATATTGTGCAAATGCTCCACCTAAGACATCCCCTTTAAAAGTTAACTTCCATTCTTCTCTATTCTCTGTAGTCTTCTTTTTAAAAAGTTCTTCTGCCATAATAAACTGTTCAGTTGGTAAGCCAGCTATAATACATAAATTGATTACTTGTTCAATCTGTTTGCTCTGATTAGCATTACCATAATCTATAACCTTTTCTTTTTTATCTTGATTTTCATAAACTTCTACACTGAGTTCACTACTTTTCCCTAATTGATTACTTACTGCTTTAATTATCTCAATTGTTTTATCAGTAATATTAATACCAAAAATATTATAAATTAACTTATTTAAGTTATTTTTAGCTTGTTTTGATATTTCTAAATTGCTAAGCAGTCTATCAAACTGCTGACCACTTTTAACAATAAATTTTAATCCCCGTGACATAATTATTCATCCCCTTATTAACATTGAATTTATTATCTATATCTAGCATAATAACCTTCTCGTAATTTTTCTTGCTGTTGTTCTTTACTGCTGCGATAATCATAGACTCCTTTTTTACGTAAAAAGATAGTTATTGTTAAGAAGATAGCTAAAAAAAGTAATAAAGCTACTGCTTTCATTGGATTAGTTACATGTTCAATACCTAAATATTGTTGCATGAATTTTGATAGTAAATCTGGTTTATTGGTGCTAATTAAATATGTTGTAACCCAAAAATTAAATTGATAAACAACAAAATTTGTTAAAAACATTCCAATAGTTATTTCTAACCGATATTTCCAAAAACAATATAATATATAGATAAATAATATAAAACAACCAAATATAGATAACCCAGTTATTATTTCACTTTGGATAGAAGTACCTAATAATAATGTGTATAACCCTTCGAAATGGACTAATATAGTAGCAAAATAACAAATAAACTTTGTTGAGTCATATATAAAACTATATAACTTTATACTGATTAACTTTATTAGCCCAATAGCAGGAAAAGAAAATATAAACAAACCAATTATTAATAATAGAGTAAGAGTACCAACAGTAATACTAAATAATTCTCCATTTTTAGTAAAAAATGATGTATTATACATTAAAAATGCATTTAAATTAATAACTAACCAAAAATAGAATACCCTTTTTAAGTACTTCATTTATTCATCCTCCCAACCTTCGTCTTCTTTATCTGCTGCCACAGCTTCTTTTTTATTAACAAGCATTAATAAAAATGATATTGTTGCTACCACTACTCCGGTAGGTAAACTGATTACTTCTAATATCAGACAAATTAATATTCCTACACATAAAACTAAAGCCATCTCGGAACTGTAATTAATAGTATTCTCTGCTACTTCCTGAAAGTTATTTTTATTTATATTGTCTTTAAGTATAAAACTTAATTTTTGCTTTAAACCCCCAAACTGACTGTTATCAGCTATTAAACTATAAGCTGGTTTAAGCTTTCCAGTCTTAGGCGAAAGAGTGAGAGTTGTTTTCATGTTAAGTTTTGTACCATCTTTAAATTCCATACCTGTATATTGAGCTCCAATGACAGTCATTTCTAATCCCCATCCCAAAAAACTCATTACTTGTTTATTCCCTTTACTTATACTCATCGACCCATCACCATTCACTGTAAGAGTATATCCTTCATCAGAACCTAAGCCCTTAACTTTCTTGCCCGCTGTTCCTATCATCTCTGCTACTCCAAAATCATGATAGAAGAACTGACCCTCTACCTCTATTGCTGAGGGAGCTAGATTCTTTATTTCCGACAACTCTTGCTTCAATGTATATAATCCATCATTATTATCTAAATAAGTACTCCAATTCGTTGGTTTCATAAACTCTACTGTTTTCTTATTATCTATAATACTTTTACCACTATTCTTACCTTCAGATTTTTCATTTCTTTTTGGCTGAGTATATGATTTTGATTTATAAGCTTCATTATCTTTAACTGAAATAACTTCTTGGAAGTTGATTAACTGTTTAGGGTCAATCTTAATCTCTTTAATTCCTTTTAAAAAGGACTGTATATTTTGATAATCATTAAATTCATCTACTAACTTTGCTTCCTGTACTAATTTATAGTCTTCATTTAGAATCTTCCTGTAGTCTTTTACTTTAAAGTTCTTCTTTAAATAGTCTACATATCGATAACTACCCTCAGTCTTTAATTCATCTAAATATTTATCCAATTGTTTAAAAATAGGTTCAAACCAATTTCTGTGATTGTTTACTGCTAGTTCGAGTAATGAAACAATACTTAACCGTTTATCCAACTCTATTAAGTAATTATAAAAGCCATCATTTTCTGGTAATATCGTTACAATTGATTTTTTATGATATGAACACACGAATTGCTTTGTTAATGAATCGAATTTGTCCCCATTAACAGATTTCATTTGCGCTGCTATAAAATTAATTAATAGACTTTCAATAAAATCTTTAATATTATTATATTTTTCATAAAGCTTATGATGTAATTTCTTTTTCTCAAATTCTTTTAATAGCTTATAACTTTTTAATTTTTTTAAGTCAGTTCCATTCTCTTTTACAATATTAAATTGCACCTTATCCCACTTAGTAACCTCATTAATATCTAAAATCTGGTTTAATATCTGTAAATAGTTCTCTTCCTTTTTACAACGCTTAATTATATAATCAATTAAATCAACGAACTTTATATTGCCTTTAAGCTTTCTTAGTTCATCAAGATCCTTTTGTTTTGTTAGGTCAAACTTACTGTCATAGTTCTTAAGTATTTGTTCTATTGCTATTTTATTAGAGAAAGATTCTAATTCTTCCGTGAAGTACTTGCCAAGCTTATCCTCTAAATAAAGTATGTGCTTATTATTATATTGTTCTGCAAACTCAGTACGTAAATAGTTATATACTGTTTTATTAACTGCTGGTATGTAAACTTTCTGCCCCAATTCAATATTCTCTACTTCTGCTGTCTCGTTAAAACTCTTATCTGGTTCAAATTCTGTTATAGTTACCTTTGCTCCAGCATACAATTCTTCTTCTATTTTTCTTCTAGTGTCATACTCTTGAGTTATATTGATCAATACATACTTATCCTGCAAAGAATCTAAATCCTTCTTTGTCTTTTCTTTGCTCAACCTCACTTTTAGTCACCGCCTACTCTTAAATTTATTTAAAAGATAATTTCAATAATAAAAGAGTTTAAGTTTAGAACTATTGCTAATAATGATTATTATATATTTAAGACATTATATGTAATTGATACTCTAAAAAAAGAGGAAATCCTGCATATAAATGGAAAATAATCGTTTGCATTAAAGCACTTTCTATCTTGTGCTTTATTTTGTATTAAATTTTAAAAATTAATTATAAATTTTCATGTATAAAAACTACTCAAAAGGACATGATAATTATTGTAAGAGGTCAGCAATGGTCGAGGTAAGATTGACCTAGGTTCCAAATTATATTTGGGATTTAGGTTGGTCGAGCAAAGATCATTATAGGCCGAATTTATTTTCGGTCTATAATGGTTAGAGCGAAGATTAGCATAGGTTCCGAAAGGGCCTGCAATTTAGCCGAAGAGGTTATTGTTCCGGGTTCGTCAGGGATCTATGCTGGTCGACCTAAGAAGATGATAGGATCTGGAGGGATCCTGTTTTGTGGTCGAGAGACTGCTCTTGGTTCCGAGATTGGTTCTATCATCTTCGAGCAAAGGTTATTAGTAGGCTCGGAACGGATCTATAGTAGTCGAAAGATTGCTGTGGGTTCCTGAGGGTCTGCAGTGGCCGGAGCGCAGATTATTGTTGGCTTCTTTTATATTTAAAAAATAAAACTCCCCGTTTATAACAGGAAGTCTTAATATAAGAGAGATCTTCTGCATTTCAACAGAAGACCTCATTACTTATATTAATCTTTAAAACTTATATTAATCTTTAAAACTCTAAAATAGATTTATAGTCTTAAGACATCGTCCAACCTCCATCGGCTGATAATCTTTTAACTTTTTAAAGTATTGCTTAGCATATATAATTAAAAAGTCTTTCTAGTTCTTCAGGATTTATCCTTATGTTATTTTAATTCAATTCTTCAATTTCAACATAACAGATCATAGCCTTAATCTGGAAGTAGCTAACTTCTTCTGGTAGTTCTTCTTTAATCGGTTTTAATCTATCTGTATCTACTTCTTTTATTGTGTCTATAATTAATTGTTGATGCTCTTCACGCACAAAAGACTTTAAATCTACATCTTTTCCACCATATGCCGCTTTAATGATATGCCCTCTTACAGTAGTTAAAGCCAAACTTCTCTCCTCGGCTATTTCTTTGAATGATTTGCCTTCTTTATATAAATTATAGCTTATAATATGACTCTTAAGATTTAAGTTATTCTTCTTATAATTACGTTTAGAATTTGAACTTCCTCTACTGCTTTTAGTCTCTTGGAGATCACTTTCGCCTACATGCTCTTTAATCTTCTTAATAAATTCTTGACCATACTTTCTGAGTTTAACTGTTCCTACTCCTTTAATTTTTGACATTGAACTATTATTTAGCGGTAATTTATCAACCATATCTCTTAACGTACTATCATTAAAGATAATAAAAGGAGGTACGTCTTCCTCTTTAGCTAATTTAGTTCTTAGTTTGCGTAAATTATCAAAGAGATCACTACTCTTAGAGATCTGCTTAGTCTCTTTTCTTTCTTTACGCATCACTTTCTCTTCTTCCTCTAATACAGAAATCGCCTCTTTTGTAAGTTTAGCTACTGGATACTTCCCTTCGGTTAATTTAATATATTTCTCTGCTACTAAAAACTTAATCATATTCTTAATCTCTTTAATAGTATATTCATTCATTATTCCGTAAGTTGACAACTCATCAAATCCATCTTTCAAGACTCTCTTACTCCTAGATCCTTTTAACACTTTAGCAACAACTGTAACCCCAAAACGTTCTTCCATCTTATAGATACAGGAAAAGATCTTTTGTGCTTCAAGAGTCATATCCACAAACTCTACATTTTCATCACAATTACTACAATTCTCACAAACATCAGGCACATCTTTTTCACCAAAGTATTCTAAGATATATTGGCGAAGACACTTAGATGTATGACAATAATCTATCATCTGTCTTAATTTCTTATATTCATGATTCTTTCTTTTAGGTGATACATTAGACTGTTCAATAAAGAATCTAGGTAAGTTAGTATCACCAGGTGAAAATAAAAGTACACATTCACTAGGTTCACCATCTCTTCCGGCTCTTCCAGCTTCCTGATAATATGCTTCTAAGTTTTTAGGCATATTATGATGGATTACATACCTAACATTTGACTTATCAATTCCCATACCAAAAGCATTAGTCGCTACCACAATATTGATTCGGTCATATAAAAAGTCATCTTGTGTCTGCTTTCTAACCTCCGAACTTAATCCGGCATGGTACTTACCAACTTTATGACCCTCGTCTTCTAAAAATTGATGAAGATTATTTACTTCTTTTCTAGTTCCTGCATAGATAATTCCTGCGTCTTCAGAATTAACTGCTAAATACTCCTCTATAAAGTCCCTTTTATTCTCTCCTTTAATCAACTTAAAAGTTAAATTTTCACGATCAAATCCTGTTACAAATGCATCTTCTTCTTTAATAGCAAGTAAGTCTGCAATATCAGCTTGTACCCTTGTAGTAGCCGTCGCCGTAAACGCAGCCACTGTAGGTCGCTGCGACAAAGCATCTATTAACTTTGGAATTTCAATATAAGCTGGTCTAAAATCATGCCCCCACTGTGAAATACAATGAGCCTCATCAACTACTACTAAAGTTACATCCACTGACTTTAACATCTCTAAAAAGCGACCTGAATTTAATCGTTCTGGTGCTATATAAAGTAAATCATATTGGTCTGCCTTAGTCTTATCTATTCTATCCTGAATTTCTAAATCACTTAATGAGCTATTAATATAAGTAGCAGCAACGCCTGCTGTCCTTAAAGAATCAATCTGGTCCTTCATTAATGAAATTAAAGGCGAAATAACAATTGTTGTTCCTGATAAACAGATAGAAGGAATCTGAAAACAGATTGATTTACCTCCACCTGTAGGCATAACTCCTAGTGTATTCTTCTTATCTAATATATTTTCAATAATCTCTGCTTGACCTTCTCTAAATGATTCATAACCAAAGTAATCTTTTAAAACTTTCTTAGCCTTTTCTAACATCTAAGCCAACTCCTCTTCTTTATTTACACCCTTACCACTATAACTATTATATATGCATCAATCGATTTCCTGTGTGAACCTCTCCATCTAAATCAAAAATAAGATTTAGATGGAGCTTCTAACTACTTCATATAGATTAAATTTCAATCTATACTACTAGGTTAGTTTACAAGATGTTTGATATTTAACTGTTTTGACCTAAAAAATTAGGCAATCCTTAATCTTGAAGGAGGGTTCACAACTCCATTATCCCTAGCTTGATTAACAAGTTTAGGAATACATTTTTTATTCAAAAACTTACGCATTATATTTAATGAGCCATTAACATCAGCATTTATAGTTAACCCAATATTCGATTTAAAAAGCCCTCTTTCAATTCTACGAGATTTATTGTAATTATCTCTATTTAGTCTTTCTAAATCTAATGCAGAACAACCAGAAGTATAGGCTTCGTTAATTGTTATTAGTTCTATCCCTTCTAATTTAGCTTTATATTCAATTAATTCTTTTAACCTTTGCATTGGCACTTGAACAAATGATTTATTATAGTTCATATTCTGTTTAATTTGTTTTATATCTCCAATTATTATTTTAGATACTTGATATTCTTTAGCTAAATTAATTATTTTTCTACTTGCTTTATGGAGATAGTCTAATATATAGTTATTCCTCTTTATCCTAAGTTTTTTAATCTTGTTAGTATCTTTAAAGTTTTTAGAACCTGTTTGTTTCATTTTTATAGCTTGTAATTTAGTTATCTCTTTGTTAAAGTAACTATTTTTACTTTTGATAGATTTCCCATTGATGATATAGTTATCTACATTATCTTTAAAAGTTAATGTAGCAAGATTATTCAAACCTAAATCAATAGCCATTATATTGCTACCTTTTTCTTTATCTTTGACTTCAATTTTATATATTACTAATAGATACCACTTATCAGAAAGGTTATCTTTTTTTATCCTTACTTG
>NZ_FOTT01000002.1 GCF_900114655.1 Candidatus Frackibacter sp. WG13 | reverse complement strand
AGAAGCAGGTTTCATTCGTAAAAAATATCGTTCATTAAGAAGAAAGTTAGGTAAATCTAAAAAGATTAAAGCTATTAAGAATATTAATGACAAAGAGCAGAGATGGATGAGAGATTTAAACCATAAAATTAGTAAACAACTTATTAATCTTGCTGTGCAAGAGCAAGTTGGCACTATAATTATGGAGAATCTAGAGAATATCCGTAATACTGCTCAAAGTCTTAATAGAGCAGATAGAAACCTTCATAGCTGGACTTTCTATCAACTTCAACAATTTATTGAGTATAAAGCTAAATTAACTGGGATTAAAGTGGAATATATTAATCCTAAATATACATCCCAGAGTTGTTCTAAATGTGGTGAAGTTAAGAAATCAAATCGTAAAGCTAATTTATATTCTTGTGTGTGTGGTAATAATATCCACGCTGATTTAAATGCAAGTAGAAATATAGCAAATAAATATTTAGAACAACAATCTGCTTAATTGGTAATAGATTAAGTGCTTGAGTGCCTATATTAGCATTTATTGCTAGGGTTATACTATTAAAATATATAGTCGGCTATCTCAAGAAGGCTGATGGCACAGCCTAAAGTCGAAGTCATATTGGACTACTAGAAATAGATTGTCCTCTAATCATTCGACAACCTCGTAAGTTTCTTTAAGGAATCCTCGTTCGTGAGTTTCACGAACGGGCGGGGAGGATGTCAAGTATATTATTATATCATTATACGTGTTGTGAATCAACTCTTAGACTAAAAATCCCATAACACTGAGTGGTTCAATGTTATAGGATAAATATTTAAAATAAATCTTGCTTTTTTAATAATTTATATCTTCTGTCTGCTTCTAGATAGATATTTTCTCTAGAAGCTATAATGACTAATAAACCTTGTCCTCTTCTTTAATAAAATAAATAGTTCTAAAAGACCCTGCTCCTGAAAGGTTAAATTTGTATGAACATAATCCTTTTAAAGCAGAACTTTTCTTTCTAGGAGCATTCTCTAAACTTAATATTTTCTCAACTGCTTTATCTCTTAAGTGCTTTAAACTATCTAAATCCTTTTCTACAGACTTAGTTATTTCTATTGAGTATTTAGTCATCTAAATCCATACCCTTTTCTTTAGCATACTGTCTTAAGTTTTTTGTCTTTCCATTTTCATATTCTTTTTCAGTATACTCTTTAAGCTTAACTATAGGGTCTTCTACTGCTCGAGTTAATTTTAACTGCCCAAGTTCTACGTCTATAAATAATACTTCTCCTTTATCTATGCCAGAAGATTTTCTAACTTTTTTAGGAATTGTAATCCTACCTTTATCATCAACCTTAGTTACAATTTTTTCTTCGGACATATTCTCACCTGCCTTCTTGTGGGATTATCCCATCTTTGGCTCTATTATATATTAAATTGTAAAGTTAATATATAATTCTGATACTGGATAAAACTGTTTATCCTTTCTTTAGCCTGTTTGATATTATTCTTTAAGCCTCAATTAGCTCCCAGATTCTCTTCCATTCTTTGCCGTTAAGATTAGAATTTTGAGCATATCTATTCCACTTTTCCAGAGATAAATCTTGTAACCATTGTCTTGTTCCAGAAAGCTTATTCTCTTTAATAGAAAATTCATCACCAGTTAAATTTTGACTAATCTGCACAGCTAGAGTCCTTGGTACTCCAGCCATTCTTAAAGCTACTCCAATATCATTTGGTACTCCATAATAAATCATACTAGGCAGGTTTAATACTTCATCAACATCTTCCCTTTCACCTGATAAAGAGATAGATTGCATAGCTCCCATTCCCCAAGAAACCTTCCCAGTAATAGTTTGATAAATGTATTTTATACTTTTACGAATGTCATCATGAATTCCAGCTAATAAATCATCATATATTTTTGTCAAAGAGATACCATTGATCCATGCCTGTGTAACTGCAGCAACTAACCCAGGATTAAAAGAACCTTCTGTACCAGCTCCTAGATTAATTTCAGGTATTCCACCAAGGATTTTAATTAAATTTGTCATCTGCTCAGATTCAGAAATTACATCTTTCAAATTAATTTCTGCAAAGTTAGGTAAATTTCTCTTTTGAGCCATAAGGTAGTCTACTGTCATAGAACTAAAACCTGTTTGGTCTACAAGGGTAGCTACCCCCTTCCAGTTATCTTTTCTTTGTAAATAAGCTAAATATTTTTGAGCAATATTTAATAATTTCTTTCTTTCAGCTTCTCCTTTATCCGATAACTGTCGATATGCTAAACTTAACCTTAAAACTTCATCAATTACTTGCTCCACATTTTCAGAGATTTCACCATTTTCACTAATAAGATTTAATGTACCTGATATAAACTGTAATAATTGTGATAACGCCTGATTATCCATTACTAATTCTCTATCAAATTGTAACGAAAATTCATCAATATTTTTAATCGTTTCAAAAATAGCAGAATTTATACCTTCTCCTCGTTTCTGTAAAAAATCTTTAATCTCGTTTTCTCTTTCTTCTCCATTAGCCAAGAATATTATTCTCCCAGCATAATCCTTAAAAACCCTACCTGCTCTTCCAGCAATATTCCAAAACACCTCTGGTTCCATTTGTACATTCTCACCGAATGGACGAGGAAAATAAATCGTTCGAAAGATTACAGTCGAAATTGGGAAATTCATTCCTTGAGCCAAAGTTGTAGTTCCTACAATGTAATCAATATCCCCGTTAACAATCAATTTTTCAAGTAAAATCTTTATTTCTTCGGATAAACCACTATGATGAAATGCAACTCTTTTCCTTAAACAATCTAATAGAGTATGTTTCTCTCCTAATTCTTCTCTTGCAAATTTAATTAACAATTTTAAATCTTCACTTAAACCCACCTCGTCATCAATAGAATCAGCTAAGTCTTTGGCTTGATTTTCTGCATGGAAAGGAGATTCAGCTAGAATTAGAACTGCTCCTTTACTTATAAAACGCTTAGCCATAGCTGTAGCCATCGATTTTAAGCTTGAAGGTTTTGGTGTTGGGAACGTTATCTCTTCTTCAAACTCGGGGTAATCGGTGAATTCATCCATATGATCAGGTATAATTGTTTCCAAACTAAATTTATAATATCTACTTCCTTCAGGTTTATATCGTTTTAAGAGACTAATAATTTGACGGGTAGGTCTCCATTTGCTATATACAGGAAGACCTCTATCCCCTCCTAACCAGTGAGCAATTAGTTCTCGATTACTATCATCTTTAATAAAAGGAGTCAATAAAAGAGTACGAATATATTCATTCTTCCTTTTTAATGTTGCCAGGAGAAATTCAAGAGCTGGTCCGCGATTATTATCAGATATATTATGAGCCTCATCGACAATAACAAAAGAAAGTTCTTTTACAGAAGGATGATTTGAACGAACTAATAAGTTAAGTTTTTCAGGTGTCGTAACTAAAATATCTATTCTTTCATCGAGTAACTCTTCCTCAACTTTATCTATTTCATAAGCAGGAATAGTAGCTTCAATGTTATAATCCAAATTTATAAATGTATTCCTTAAATCATATAAGGATTGATGAACTAATGCTCTGGTAGGCACAACATAAGCTATTTGCCCCTCACTATTCATTTCTAATGTTTGAGCTATTAAAAAATGAGCTAATAAACTTTTTCCAGCACTAGTATGCATCTGGATAACGATTGCAGAAGTTAAAGGTCTGTCAATTCCACCTTGAAAAGCATCCACTTGCGAAGGCAAAAGTTGAAATATAGGTTTTTCATTACCCCTAGCCACCATTTCCTCAACAAATTCATCCATCCTGGTACCGGTTTTTAACTGTTTCCAGATACTATTTTTTATAGTTATCTCCAATCCTTTAATGATGTTTTCAATAGAATATTGAAATCTAGCATCTACTCCACTACTGAATCCTTCTTTAATATTATCAAAATATCGATCTAACTTAACATTAATCTGGGCTGGGTGTCCTTTCTCTAGATATTGATTAACATCATTTAGAGCAGCTATCGTATTATATAGAATTACAAGTTGACCCATTTCTCGTTGAGATAAGAAACCTGCTTTAACCATTACTTCTTCTTTTTCTTCTTGTATCTCAATTAATCTATTTATATTTTCATTTACAGTATCAATATCTTTAAACCCCTTACCTTGGCGCACAATTAAAAGATATAATCTCATAGTCTCTATGTATAATATCTCTACCCAATTATATTTATCATAATCTATATCAGTCAATTCTTCTTCTTCTAAAAGCAAACGAATATCATTTATTCTCTGATTTAGAAGACCTAAAGTTGTAATTGAAACTAGTTGCTCATAATATGATAATAGATTATCACTTTGTTTTCCCTTTAAATAATAAATAGCAAATTTTAAAAAGTATGATAAATTAACCTCATCCTTATTATTTTCATCACTTATGTTATAAAGAGCATGAATTAAGCGAGAGTAATTTAAAGCATCATTACTTTCATCTTCATCTATATAACTGTTAAGAGAAAGTAATTTACGGGTGAATTGTTCATTAAAATTTTTATAATATGTATTACTTGCCTTAATAATCTTCTGTTTAGAATCCATAACAATCACCCTCCTCTTGCTTTATCATAAACATATTTTGATAATTTATTAACATCTTCTTTAATTCGAATAATTACAAACCTTACCTTTCTTGTAGCTGAGCTTTCATGCTCTAACAAATCCCCCACATCATCCATATGGAAAAGTTCAGCATCGCGTAATAAAAACGGAACTCCTACAATTATCAGGTTATCAGGTTCTAGCATAAAACGAGCGGCTAAGTCAACATATATCTCCTTAACTTCTTCTGGAGCATGTTCTATATAATAAGCCAACTCTTCATTAATCTCTTTTTTACTTGAAAGGAGATATGGTATCTTATTTTCAAGACAACCCTTATCCCCAGCTTTATGTACAACCCCCGGTGGATTATTCGTATCTTTAGAGACTTTTACTTCGCCTAAGACTAAAATAGGATCTTCATCTTTCATTTCTACTCCTAATAGATCGATACCTCTAGTAGCCAATAAAGGTTTTTCTTTAGTTGACAATCTGCTTAAATGAATATCCGTATTAAAATATTTCTTCATTGTCAATTGAGCAATAACTTCACCAAATTCTGATCTAACTACCTGAAAGCCTGCTTTCTTCCCTTCTTCCCAATAAGGGATCCTATTATTAATTAATTCTTTTATAAAATTAGTTTTAAGTGGACCATTTGTAGGAAGGTGTTCTAATAAAGAATCAATGCTAGTATAACACTTTTTTATAGAATTAGCTAATTCATCAATTTTATCTTCATCATCTAAACTTATATTAAAGTCATAATCATAATATTCATTATGACCGATTTTCTTTTTTTGACCAACAATTAATTCAATACTCATGTTAGTATCTCTCCCTTGATTTAGCTAATTCTGTTCTATTTCATAATAACTATTGATAGTCATCCGTATGATTTAAATAACGCTAATTATAAACGAAATTAAGTATCTCCTGCCAATACTTAAACCTATTTAATTATATTTTATCATAAATAGGAAATTTTATCAAACAAATGTTCGTCTCGGCTTTGTATAAAGATCAATAGTCACACTAATATGCTTATCTTTTCTTCTTTAGCATTAACCAATTTCATCTCACCTTGCTCAAAAAGAGCATAATAAGGATCTTGGTTAGGATTAGTCCAGGAACCTAGGTTGGTATATAGTTTCCCTCCATTATCACTGATCAAATCTTCTTGATGAGTGTGACCGATGATACCGTATTTTAACCCTTTTTCTTCTAACCCACTAAAGACTGCTTGTTGGTATTGAGCCCAAGCCCCTTGATAATTCTTATCCTGGGGTATGGTCTGGCTTTGAATCCTTATTACTTCCTTAGTAAAGTCATCTTCTTTGGTAAAGAAGACTTTATCAACGAAGCATCTTACGATTCGCTTTAACATATTTACTTTAGCTTTTAAAGTTCGGAAAAAAGGAATCATTTTAGCTAATTCTATATCTATATCTTCGTCTAGGTGTCTTTCTAAAAAGCCTACTACTTCGGCAATCTTCTGACCAATGGAACCGCTAATCCTATCTTTAGCCTGCTCGATATCATTAAACTCATTAAACTGATGACCATGTAAAGCCCAGATGCCGTTCTCTTGGTCTATATATTGCTCTAATACTTTTATATTACCAAAATAGCTTCCTTTAAAACGAGAAAAAGGAAGGTAGTCATGATTGCCATAGACATAGATCACTCTATCTGTCTCAGCTAATCTAAATAGCTTAGCGAATAAGTCACTATGATAGAATAGAATCTTCTCTAAGTCAGCCTGCCATAGTTCTAAAAAGTCACCGACGATGATTAATTGACTATCTTCTTCGGCGATTATTTGATCTAGAAAGTCCATAAAGATATCTTTATAAATAAAATCATCGGTTCGACTACCATCACCGATATGTAGATCACTGACAAAGTATTTTTTACACAAGTCTTTTAGAACCTCCTGTTCTTTAATCGTTAACAACAGCAGCAGTCTGATTCTTAGCTTCAACTATTTCATCCATATTATCTCGATTAGGCTTATATGTTCCCACTAATTTTACTAAAGCGGTTACTATCGCTGATGAATCACTGATTTTAATTAATCTTTCTAATTGATTTAAACTATCATATAAGTTCTCCTGATTAACTGATTCCAAATTAGTTATGAAGATTCTTTCATGGTCTGTAGATATACTATTTTCACCATCATATAATAATTCCTCATATAGTTTTTCACCTGGTCGTAAGCCTATAATCTCTATATCAATATCTTGACCTATTTCTAAACCTGAAAGTTTAATTAAATCTTTTGCTAAATCGATAATCTTTACAGATTCTCCCATATCTAGAACAAAGACTTCTCCACCTTTCCCTAAAGAACCAGCTTGGATAACTAATTGCGCTGCTTCTGGAATAGTCATAAAGTATCTTTCGACTTCTTCATGGGTTACTGTCACAGGTCCGCCCTGAGCAATCTGCTTTTTAAATAATGGAATAACGCTACCTTTACTACCTAGGACATTACCAAATCTCACAGCCATAAATTTAGTCTTGCTCTTATTATTTATAGCTTGTAGTATCATTTCAGCAGTTCGCTTAGTTGCTCCCATGACATTAGTTGGATTAACTGCTTTATCAGTTGAGACTAAAACGAATCGTTTTACATTAAACTCATCTGCCGTTTCTGCAACCTTTTTAGTCCCTAGTACATTATTCTTAATTGCTTCCTCAGGATTATACTCCATTAATGGAACATGTTTATGCGCAGCAGCATGAAAGACAACATCTGGTTGATATTGAGCAAAGGTCTGTCTTAATTTCTGCTTATCCCTTATACTACCAATTATCGGTATGATTTCTGCATTATTATAATTACCTTTTAATTCTAACTCAATAAAATAGGTGTTATTTTCAGAAATATCAAAGATAATTAATTGTTTAGGGTTAAAGCGAATGATTTGCCGACATAATTCAGAACCGATAGAGCCTCCACCACCGGTAACTAGAACTGTCTTATCTTGTAGATATGAAGAGATATCATCAGTATTTAAATCAACCTGATCTCTTCTTAATAAGTCTTCAACTTTAACTTCTCGAATTTGATTAAGATTAAATCCACCATTGATAATTTCATCTAATCCAGGAACTATCTTAATTTCTACTCCCTTTTGATTACTCAAATCATAGATATTCTCGATTGCCTCACCAGAAGTTGAAGGAATAGCTATAATTACTTCGGAAACATTATGCTTGTCTATAATATCAGGAATATCGTAACGGTCACCTAATACTTTCTTACCGTGAATTTCTAAACCTATCTTCTCTGGGTCATCATCTACTAAACCTACTATACACTTTCCTAACTCCGGATGCTTATATACTTCACGAATTAGAATCTCTGCTGCATCTCCGGCACCTACAATTAGAACTCTTGTTTCAGCATCATTACATCTTTCATATTCTAAATGGTCTTTTATTAACCGAAGGATAAACCTTAATCCCCCCAAGAAGAAAAGATCTAATACACCACTAATAACCACAACACTGCGAGAAAAACTTATTTGAGCTAAAAAGATATAAAGAGTAAATGACAAATTAATTAATGCTACTATCTTAATAATAGATTTTAATTCATTAATACTAGCATAACGCCACATCTTTTTATATAAACCAGAAAAATATAAGATTATCATACCAATTATGGATAGAATAATTGAATAAGAATAACTAAATTGACTTAGCCAGCTACCGTCGAACCTTAGGATAAAACCAAAAATTAGAGCTAAGTTGATTAATAATAGATCAATAAATATTAATCTTGGTTTTTTGTATAATTTTAATAGTAAGTCGATCAAATTTATCACCTCTTCCCTAATAAA
Source organism: Candidatus Frackibacter sp. WG13 (assembly GCF_900114655.1). Lineage (GTDB taxonomy): Bacteria > Bacillota > Halanaerobiia > Halobacteroidales > Acetohalobiaceae > Frackibacter. The sequence continues at coordinate 210,948 of NZ_FOTT01000002.1, read as the reverse complement.
GTAGATCTATTATTTATAATACTCATAAGAATCTTTTAATCCTTCTTTAAAATTATAGTCTAAGTCAATATTCAACTCAGTCTTTATCTTGTTATTATTGACATTAAAATTATTTGATAAAGTAATTAATTTGTTAATAGGAGATATATTTAAATTAAGCTTCTTAAAAAGGCTAATTAATGCGCCTGGAATTCTAATTTTTTTAATGTTAATTGCAAAAACATCACTAATGTTATTTACTATTGCTTTATAAGTATAATTTTTTTCAGATACAAGATATACTTCTCCATACGTGGCAGAGTTATTGATAATTTTCAACATAATGTTAGCAACATCTTTTACATGAATTATTGGTTTACAGTAATCACCATCACCTATAAAAGGTAAGTATCCCCGTTTAGCAAAGTCTATTAACTTTTTGTAATTACCACGGTCCTGATTACCATATATAGTAGCTAATCTTAAAATAGTAATAGGGAAATTTTTATTTTGATATAATTTTAAACCAATTTCTTCAGCTTGGTATTTACTTTTAGCATATGCAGTTTGAGGGTTTACCCTGGCTGTTTCATCAACTATTTCATTAGTTTCCGGACCATAAACAGATATAGTACTACTAAAAATAAAATGTTCAATTTTCTTTCTTAAACCAAGCTCAAATAAATTCTTAGTCCCTTGAGTATTAATTAAATAAAACTCATATACTTCTTCTTTATTTTTAGGTTTAGTATGAACCTTTGCTGCTAAATGGATTATGATATCTATTTCCTTATCTATATTAAATAATTCTTCTTGGTCTGTTATATCTAATTTTAATAATTTAATGTTATCTCTATCTTTAAATCGAATTAAATTATCAAATGCTCTATCTAATAAGAGTAATCTATTATTAGTATTAATTAATTTCCTTACTAATTCATAACCTATACATCCATTAGCCCCAGTGATTAATATATTTTTGTTATCAAGATTTTTTAATTTAGACAATAGTCTAATCTCCTTTATAAAGTTAATATTATTAAGCCTACAATTTTAGATTGTTTCCCTCGTTTTCAATTATATCATCACTTTTAATTACCTTTAAAATAGTAAGAAAAATAATCTTTAGATCTAACCAAAAAGAGTAATTTTTCAAATAATACAGGTCATATTTAAACTTTTGTTGATCATCTATATTATCTCTTCCATTTATCTGGGCCCAACCTGTAATCCCAGGCTTTATTTTATTAACACCAGATTCTTTTCTATTTTTGATTAATTGTTTCTGAGAGAAGAGAGGAGGTCTAGGACCTACAAAACTCATATCTCCTTTTAAAATATTAATTAACTGCGGCAACTCATCTAAGCTAGTTATTCGTAAAAATTTACCTACTTTAGTTATATATTTATCACGATCATTAAAATCATTAGTAGGAATATCAGGAGTGTCAATCCGCATAGTCCTATATTTATAGATAGTAAAAGCTTTGTTATATTGACCTGGCCTTCTTTGAACAAAGATAGGATTCCCCTTTGATTCTAATCTAATTAGAATTGCTATTAAAATTAAGATTGGTAATAAAACAATTAATAATATAGATGATAATATAACATCAAATAATCTTTTCACAATTTTTATTCCCCCTTATACATTTTAAATATTCATCTCTTGATGAATAAAATATTCTAAAAATATAACTTTATTAAATTGAAGTTTTTTAATCATTTCTTTCAACTTTATCCCAAGTTACACTCTGTTTATTTGTTAAAAATCTTATAAAACCTAAAAATAAAGCCAAATTCATTGACACAAAATAATAAGGAATATAGAGTTTACCTAATCTTAACCCATTCTTGTCTAAATAATATCCTAGAAGAGCTAATAAATATCCAACTATTTTAATAATAAACATAACTTGAAAAAAGTTCATATCTAATAAAAAAATGTTGCTGATAAATAAAATTATCAAGCAAAAAGGAATTAGCCAACGAAAAATTCTATGTGACCAAAAGGCAAAAGAAACTTTTAAGTCTTCAAACCATAATAATGATTTTAATATTTTTATAGATTGATAATCTCCTGCTCCAATTCTAATTTTTCTTTTAAATTCATCTGATAAACTTAAACTAGTATCTTCATACGCTATAGCTTTATCTTCATATAATAATCTATATCCTTGTTTAATTACTGTCATTGAAATAACAAAGTCATCTATAATTGTATTAGTAGGTATAAAACGAAATAACTTCTTTCTTATAGCATATATCCCCCCATTAGCACCAATAACAGAATGAATTTTACTTTCAATCCTTTTTAATAATTTTTCATACTTCCAATAAACACCTTCGCCTTTCCCTCCAACATTATTATTAGGATTTATAAATTTTAAATTTCCACAGACTCCCCCTACTTCCGATGAAACAAAAGGTTGGACTATCTCCTTTAGCGCGTTTACTTCATATAGAGTATTAGCATCAGAAAATACTATTATCTCTCCTTTAGCTTTGGGAACTAATGTATTTAAAACGTTAGTTTTGCCACCACGGTCAGTAATATTATAAAATTGAATTAGGTCACCAGCATATTTTTTTATAATTTCATTTGTTCTATCCGTTGAACCATCCGAACCTATTAAAATTTCAAGTTTATCATTAGGATATTCTAATTCTAAACAGTTATTTATTTTTTCTTCTATTACTTTCTCTTCATTATAAGCCGCTATTACTAAAGAAACTTTTGGAAAGTAATCAATGACGTCCTTTTTTTGTGTTACTTGATTAAAAATCTTTGAATATATTATTAAAATTAAGGGATACCCCATATATGTATAAAAAATAAAAATTAGACTAACCAAGAATAAAACCATAAATAACATCTATTTCACCCCATATTTATTGTCAATTTATTTAAAATTAATATAACTATATTTGTTACGCCCCCTAAAAATGTTGGACAAACACCAACTTAACATTTTATAATAATTATAGGGGGTAAAAGCAAATGCCAAAATCTTATGATCCTGAACTTAAAATGGAAATTGTACTTCGTGTTCTTAAAGGTGAAAATATATCTGATCTAGTTGAAGAATATGATGTCAGTCGCCACTCCATCTATGTCTGGAAAAAGGATTTTTTAGATGGAGGGATGAGTAAACTTAGTGGTGAATCTCCTACCGAACAAGAAGCTAAATTAAAAGAAAAAGACGAGCAAATCCAGCAGATGCAAAAAATTATTGGTCAACAAAAAGTACAGATGGAAATCCTTAAAAAAAAGCCCTGGCAGGATTAAATAAAGACGATAAAATTAAAATAATAAATAGTTTAAAAACAGATTATACCATCTCTGAACTATGTAGAACTTTTAATATAGCCAGAAGCACCTATTATTACCGTCAAAACTGTAATGATAATCAGGAAAATAATAATGAAAATAAACTCTATACAGGTCATCATGCCTATGATAAAGATGGAAGTTTAATACCAGAGCATAAAGTAGTTTCACTGGTAAAAGAATACTGTAATGAGTTTCCTCATTTAGGCTACAGAATGGTAACTAACTACTTAAATTATGAGAAAGAGCTCAAAGTTAATCATAAGTGGATTTACCGCATTATGAATGTCTTAGATCTCCTGCAAGATCAGATAGTACCAAAGCCTAAAAATTATCAATTAAAACAGAAACATGAACTAACTGGACCTGATCAACTATGGGAAATGGATATGGTCCAGATGTACATAGATAAAAGTGGAGAATGGGTATATATGTTTGACATAATTGATGTTTATACTAGAGAAATAGTTGGCCATCATGAAAGTCTAAGATGCCGTACTAAAGAAGCCCTTAAAGCTTTAGAACAAGCTACAAACAATAGAAATACTGAAAATTTAACATTAAGAACTGATAATGGAACACAGTTTAGAAGCAGAGAATTTCAGAGAAAACTTAAAGAGCTTGATATACTTCATGAGAGGACTACAGTAAATACACCTGAAGAAAATGCTCATATAGAAAGTTTTCATGGTACACTTAAACGCTCTGAAATTTATCGTAACCATTATTCTGATATTACCCATTGCAAAAAATCAATTGATAAATTTATTGATAGATACAATAACAGAAGACCACATTCATCTGTTGGTAAAATACCACCAGCAGTCTATCATAAAAATATTATTAATAACTTGATTTCAAGAGTTTAATTTGCTGCATAAGCGAGAAATTTAATGAAATTCTATGTTTAATAAATCTAATTAAATTTTGTCCAAATTTAGAGGGGCAAGCTCATATTCTTATATAGTGCATTCTAATTTTGATATCCAAATTTAGATAATAATATCCTTATTATTCTTCTACTAGCTTTACCATCCCCATAAGGATTAACTGCATTAGCCATTTTTTCATATTCTTTATTATTATTTAATAATTTATTAACTACAGATACTATCATATTCTTATCAGTTCCGATTAATTTTACTGTCCCTGCTTTTACTGCTTCTGGTCTCTCCGTTGTGTTTCTCAAAACTAATACAGGTTTACCAAGACTAGGAGCTTCTTCTTGAATCCCTCCAGAATCTGTCATAACTAAATATGACCTAGACATCAGGTTAACAAATGGTTTATAATCAAGTGGTTCAACTAAATGAATGCGTTCTACATCCTTTAAAGTATCATTAACAAGCTGTCTTATTTTAGGATTTAAATGAACTGGAAATACAATCTCTACATCTTTATTACTTTTTACTATTTCATTTACACTTTCAAAAATATTTCTCATTGGTTGACCTAAGTTTTCTCTACGATGAGAAGTCAAAAGAATAACTTTTTTATTATTAAAATCGATTTTTTTTAATTCAGGTACGTCAAATTCATAACTTTCATCAACAACTCCTAACAAAGCGTCTATTACAGTATTTCCTGTTACAAAAATTTCATCTTTAGGAATATTCTCTGCTAAAAGATTATTTTTAGATATTTTAGTAGGAGCGAAATGAAAATCAGCTAATACCCCTGTCAAACTACGGTTTATCTCCTCTGGATAAGGAGAATATTTATTATATGTTCTAAGCCCTGCTTCTACATGCCCAATTTTTATTTTTCGATAAAAAGATGCTAGTGCACTGACGAAAGTAGTAGAAGTATCACCATGAACTAAAACTATATTAGGCTTTTCTTTAATAATTATTCTTTTCAAACCTTCTAATATATTAATTGTCACATCAGTAAGAGATTGAACTGATTGCATAATATTAAGATCATAATTGGGTTTAATCTTAAATAAACTTAATACTTGGTCTAACATTTCACGATGCTGAGCAGTAACAGTCACAATGGAATCTATTCTTTCTTCTTGTTCAAGTTTCTTAATTACTGGAGCCATTTTAATTGCTTCCGGTCTAGTACCGAAGATTGTCATTACTTTTAAGTTTGACATCTACTATTCCTCCTAAAATAATCGCTTCTAAATAGGTTAATTAGTCCATATTTTCAAACAAAGCCTTTAATTTATCTTCTTCTCTTTCCCAAAATAAATCTTGTAGTTTTATTTGTCTTATATTATTTAGAATAAGTTCTAAATTTAATTTTCCTTTAATTAAGTTATCTATTAGAACCGAAATATCATCTACAGAATATGGATTTACTAATAAACCTATCCTATTTTCATCTACATGCTGTCCTAATTTAGTATTTTTTGAAAACACACACGGTTTTCTAAAAACTAAAGACTCAAAAAATTTATTACTAGTTGCATATCTGACATTAATATCTTTACTAGGATAAGCAGCCCATACGACATCAGACACTTTATAGAATTTAGATATATCTTCATATTGATATCTACCAAAAAAATGAACATTATCTAGACCTAAAGAATATTTCTCTAGCCTTTCTTTATCTGGTCCCCATCCAAAAAATAATAATTCCACTTCCTTTCCCTTAACTGCATCTATTAAATTTTTATAAATTTCATAATATCTTATAGTACCTATAAATGAAATTTTTAGCCTTTCACTTTTAAACTTGAACTTTCCTTTATTATTTAGTATTTTCTTTTGAGGTTTATTGTCTATAACTATCTTTTTACATTCAACGTCTTGATATTTATCTTTAAAGAATCTAGATGCAAGTAATAAAATATCTCCGGATGAAATAAATATCTCTTCTAGCTTTTTCAAACTTTTAAATATAAACTGACTTGTAGAGGCAGGAAGGTCTGGTATATCATAAATAACTTTAGAATCAGTTGATTTAATCAATTTTGATAAAATCAACATATCCCAGTTATACGCAATAATATAATCTGGATTATAATCTTTAATAACTTTCTTACTATATTTATAATAATTAAATAATCCTAATAATTTACTAAATTTATTCCCATAACCTGTGTTATCACTGTAAATAAAATATTTTCCCTCATTGCTTGTATCTTGTTTATTTTTTATATTTTTTCTATCCCAAGCTAAATATTTAATTGCAACTTTATTATCTAATACTTTTTCTAAAGAATCAGCGATTTTTTGACTTCTCGGATCAATTGGATAAAAGTTAGTTATATATAATAGTTTCTTAATTTCAATTGCCTCCTTCTATGATGTGATTTATTACAAACCAAAAATCTTTTTAATTTCCTTTAAATCCTATAATTTTTATACTTAATACTTAATCATTAAACAGTATATTAATAATTTCTTGTTTAATATTGCTTTTACTATAATCTCCAATAATATTCTCAAAAATATTGCTTTTATATTGGTTTTGATTCGTAAAATATTTATTTATTAAATTTAAAAATTGATTTATATTATCAAATTCATCACCTAATTCTGGATACTTATTTAAATAATAGTTTGTAAATACATTACTATAAGATAATATTTTCTTTTTAAACACAAGACTATCAAAAAAAACACCACTTACTCTATACCTAAAATTTTTATTAAAAAATAATGTAATAATATCTGCACTATACAGTTCATCAATGTAATCTTGATATGCTATTCGGTCACTTCGAACTGTTAATTGTTCATCCTTAAAATCAATATTTTCAGACTTAACAATTAGTTTAATTTTGTCATTTAGTAATTTCTTGCGCTTAGGATTCTGAATTAATTTTTTTATAATATCATCATCATTACTACTACTAGGAGCTAAAACTAAAAATTCCTCATTGTTAGAATGCTTTTCAATTATATTTAATTTTGAAAAATCAAGTGGATGATGATTGATCCAAATTTTATTAGATACACCTAATGAATATAAATAGTCCTTAATAAATTCTTCATAAACAATATGCTCTACATTATTGTAGATATTTTTAAAAAAGAATTTTTTAACCATACTTGTCAATTCATCCACGTTATTGTGATTAAATACTAAAGTTCTAGTAGTAACATTCTTTCTCCAAGCTAGAGAAAAAGATATAGTTTCATAGCTACTTACTAATACCACATCATAATAACTAATATCAATATTTTGAATTAACCATCTTATTTTTAAAAAATTTTTTAGTCTATAATCAAATTTACCCTTATAATTAAAGTACTTTTCTGGAATAAAAATTTTATTGGTTATAACACTACTGACATTTACCAAGTAATCCTTTTTAGTAACTAAGTCGACTCCCTGTATATTATTTAACTCATTTAATATATCTAGTAAGTATTTATTAATATCTTTATGTCCAGAAGGACATAATAAATCTATAAAAAGTATTTTCATAAAATCACCAACTTATATTAAAATATGAAACAATAACTTACTCTACAAAAACATTATAAATTCATTGTTTTTTATGAATTAACTCTGTACTTTAGATCTCTTAAAGTTTATAATTAATTCCACTATGTAAATGTTCATGATTATACCAGTGAACAAACTTAGAAATCCATTCTCTAGCTTCTGTCAGGTTCTTAAAGCCTTTGTTAGGATAAACAGGTCTATACTTCATTGTTTTAAATAGTGATTCAGAATAGGGATTATCGTTACTTACTCTTGGTCTTGAAAATGAACTTTGAACTCCTAGTTTTTCGAGTGTTGCTATAAATGTTGCTGATTTCATAGGGCTACCATTGTCAGAATGTAATACCAATGGTTTATCTTTTTTAGCTGCCTTGGAAAAGAGTTGCTTTTTTAATTAATCTTTTAGAGTACTCAGCATTTTCTGTTTCCCAGACTTCATGAGCAATTATTAGTCTGCTAAACATATCAATAATCATATAGAGCTTAAAGAATTTACCTTTAATAAAAGCATTAAGCCAGGTTACATCCCAGGTCCAAACTTGATTGGGAGCAGTAGCTATATGAGTTGGTACTTCTCTTTTTACTGGTTCCTTAGATTTACTCCTATGGGTATTTAGTTTTTCTTCAGCTAATACTCTGTAAAAAGTTGATTCCGAAGCAATATATTTACCCTTATCAGCTAATTTAGGTACAATTTTTGACGGTGGTAAATCTGCATATTCTTTACTATTGGCAATTTTAATAATTTTTTCTCTTTCTAGTTTTGTTAATTTGTTTTTAGGTGGTTTTCTTTTAATCAGTGGTCTTTGATCTTTTCTGATACCACCATTTTTAGTCCACCTTTGGTATGTGCGAGAGCTAATTCCAAGCTCTCTACAGGCTGGCTTTAACCTTGCACCATTTTCTCTTGCTTTATTGATCAGCCTTACTGCTTTTATGCGATCTGAATCACTGATCAGTCATCATTAGGGTCCCCCCAAATCGCATTTTCCTTATATCTTAGTTCTTTTTGGAGTTCTTTATTTTTCTGTTGTTCATTTTTTAGATTATCTTTAAGTTCTTTTGGATCTTCTAGTTTATTATCATTAGCATTTTGACATTGCTTAGCCCAGCTTTTTAATTCTTTAAGATGAATTCCTTTTTCTCGGCAGTATTTAGAAGTTTCCAATTCAGAAAGACTGGCAGTTTCTAAGACAGCCTGAAATTTATCTTTAGAAGTCCATTTACTTGCTCTTTTACTGGTAGCAGAGCTTTCATTAAGAACTTTAGCTCTCCAAGAGTAAAGAGTATTCTTAGGTATATCTAATTCTTTTGCTAGATCAGATACTTTCTCAGCATTTGGTGGAGCAAGTCTTTTAAAAACAGATTCTTTTAATTCTTTGGGATAAACTTTTTTTGGCATATTAATTCTCCTTAGGATTTATTGTCGTTACTTTATTATACACAAATTTTATTCCTTACGACAACTATCCTAACATATAGGGTTAAGTTAACATATATGATAATTAATTATAACTGGTCCACAACTATAATCTTTCTTTTTGCAAATAACCCTAAAAATAAACCTAATACTATAGATACCTTTATACCAAAGCCCATAATAGTCGAAATAATCAACATAAGTACCAAAGATATATAATAATCATTTGAATTGTTAGATAATAATCCTCTAAAACATTTAAAAATAACAACTGTTATGAATAATAATCCTAAGAAACCATTTTTTAAAAAAATATAATTTATAGAATTATGTGGAGTATGAAACTTTCTTAAAATGATTTGAGTATTAGAATAATCATCTTGCCCAAAATAAGGAAAAGGATAATAAGTATCTGAAAAATAACCACCTGCTCCTTTCCCAAATAATAATAACAATTTATTATTATTTAACATATCAGCATAAGTATTCATGAATTCCAAAAATCTTACCGCAGTTGAATGTCTCATATTATAAGGATTAAACTTGAAAATAGAAGTGATTTGTTCTACTTTCATTTTTAAAACTACGTTCCCTTCATTAATTAAGTTATATGTCAAACTTGATCCTACAAATAAAATTAAAATAATCATAAATAAACTTATAAAGTCTATCTTTTTAAATGAAATTAATTCTAATAACTTTTTTATAATTATAATAATTAAAAGCATTATTATAATTATAATCATCATAGATCCTATTTGATTGAATATCTTATTAATTAAATAAACAAATAACGTAAAAATCGAAAATTTTTTAAATTTCCTTCCAAAGTAAGTCGTTCTCATGAATGAATTTAAAATTAATACTCCTGCTACATAAGGGGCAATGGTTATATATAAAGGAGCATTAAAAAAATAATGAGTAAATAATCCTCCCCATACAATGGCATAAGGAAATAATGTAAGTTGTTCGTAAATTTTTAAAATATTATCTTCAGTCTGACTTAATACATACCCATAATACACTATAGTTGTAAATAACATTAAAATATCTACTAAATATCTATAAAAAAAGATTTTAATATTAAAAATGCCAATACTTACTTGAAATATTAAAAGAACTATTACAAAAATCATTAGATTGTTAACAATAATCTTTTTACTTTTAATTGTAACAAAAATAAATCTCAAAAATATAACTATAGTTAAAATATGAATAGGAGACACACCGAAAACATTCATCGTAAACCAATTAAATAACTTTTCTTTTGAATTAAGACTTGGAAAAACTAATTGCAATACCATAAATGGTAAAAATAATTCAACTATTTTATGTTTTAAAAGTCCATATATAATTAAACTAAAAAATAAAACTAAAAAAAACTCATAGGAAAATTGACTCAAGGAAATTATATATAATAACACATATAAAACACTATATACTAGAATATCCCTTTTCCATTTTTGATTCATACATAAATCACTTCCATATTCATAATTAATAATCGTTGACAATCCAATTAGTCCATATCAGCTATATAATCATACTTAAAATCCATCTTTTAAAGTTGATTTAAATTATCTACTGTTTCTTTTTTAGCTAATCTTCGGAGGATGCTTTTTTATCTTATGTTTACGATAAATTTTATTTTTATTATTTGTTTCCAGTATTATAAATTAAGATAATATTTAACAGCTATAATTTTATTATATACTCTTTTAATAAATCTATATTGGCTTTTTAAATTAGTTCGATACCCCCATTGATCCACCATTCCTTGAATTCTGTTTTCTTGAATTAATTCATTCAAAAAATCAAGAATTTGTTTGTTCATATTAATATTTCTTATTAAATATTTTCTTATATTATAGTCTATGACTTCCCATTTTCTTAAGGTTTCTTGTTTTGCACTCTCATTTGCTAAAATGCGATAATAATTTAATTTTTTATTAATAAAATATACGTTAAAATTATAACAATAATTAGCATGTAATACATAATCACTTGAAGGAAAATATTTAGGATTATAACCACCTAATTTTTTTAAATAATCTGTTTTCATTAAAACACCTAATGTCCCAGCACTTTGGTTACCTAAAAAAAAGTCAAAAAGAGATAATCTCTTTTTTTCTTTAGAAAAGAAATTCAATACTTTTTTAATTATCTCATACTTTGCTTTTGATTTATTCTTATTTCCTCTTAAATCAATAATATTATTTCTAAAATATAATCCATCAATATCATCATCTAAATAATTAACACATTCAATCAAATAATCGTCACTCAACCAATCGTCATCATTAAGTATTGTAATATATTCACCCTTTGCAAGTTCAATACATCTATTCCAATTTCCAAACATACCTATGTTTTTTTCATTTTTAAAGTAATAAACGTTATCTTTTAAATGTTTTTTTACTATTTCTTGAGTTAAAACCCCACTTGGATCATTATCAATAATTATAATCTCGTAATCATCAATATTTTTTTGATTTACTGCACTTTGTAAAGATTTTTCTAATAATTTAGGTCTCTTAAAAGTTGGGATTGCTATAGTAAATTTACAATTACCACGACCTGCATTACCTAAAACCATCTTTGATTCTATATCTTTATACTTTTTAAAATTATCTACATAAGCAAAATAATCTTTAGGCATAAATACTCCTCCACTTAATCAAATTCAAATTATCGTTTTAACTTTTTGTAAACTAAATTTGAATCCTAAAATAAATAATTCTTTATAGTTTGTCTTTAAATCCTTTAAAATCTCTAATGGCCATTTCCAATTATTATAAGATAACTGCACAATAAATTGCGAAGTAAGAATACCTAAGATTCCAAAAGAAGTAAACTTTAAAAGCATAAAGGAACATATAGCTATTCCAAATCCAGATAATAAAGCTGATTTAACAAATGGAACCTCATTTTTTGTTGTTATTAACGTAGCAGAAATACTATGATTCAACTCTAAGAATAATATAACTGCTAAGAAAAATAAATATTTTATTGGTAACAACTGCGTCTCACTTCCAATTAAATTTAGTACTTTATCACCTAAAAAAACTATAACTACCGTCCCTACTAAATAAGTCCCCCATCCTATTATTAAGCTAGTACCAAACCACTTCTTCAAAGTTGACACATTATCTTTAACCCTATATTGATTAAATAAGGGAATATAAGTATTAAATAAAGTAGAAGAACTCCTTTTTAAAACGTTTAATAATTGTAATGATAATCCATATTGAGCAACTATCTCTAAATTTAAAAATTTTGAAGCTAATAAAGTATTAGCTCGTAATATAAAAAATGACCCTACTGAAACTAATCCTAATTTATAAGAATTATTCCATAAAATTTTAAAAAGTTTTAGTGTGCTCTTAGATTGCTTCATCTTAGTTATCTTTTCAAATTTACTTTTAATATCATTTGTGTAAAAATAGTTATAAGAAGTAACTCTATTAACTAAACTGCCTAACAAATTACCGACAGCAACTGCTATCAAACCATAGTTTAACGTCAACCCAACAAAACTAAATATTATATAAAACAATTTTGAAAAAACAATCGTCTTGTGGGATTCTTTTATAAAACCTCTACCTAATAATAATGGCGTATAATAATAGAAATAAAAATTAAAAACTGCAGATAATACATAAATAATCCACGCTATTAATATGTTGTTTTGATTATTTATATTTGTTGAAATATCCTTTATATACCATGTTCCTATAGTAATTAATAATAAAAATGCTAAAATAGCAATAACCTTATAAATCCTTTTCGCTGTTTTTATTACAGAATATAATAAGTTATAATTAACTTCGTTAGATAATTTTTGTTCTTTATTTATACCCGTCTTTACTAATTTATTAGCTCCACTGAAAACATAACTAACATTTCGCATTATAGTTTGCCGAAAACCAAAATCCAATAAATTAACTAAACTTGAAATAGATAAGAATACATACCATATAGCTAGTTCTTCACTTGGTAGTTTCCTTAGTATAACTGGTAATAGAAATATTCCTGCGCTAAATTGAAATATCTGAGAAAAATAACTCCAGACTACATCTTTATTATTTATCTTTATTTCCATTCTTCGCCATCCTCTTTAATCCTTCTTCTAATGAGATTTTCGAGTTCCAACTGGGCAAGGTTTCAAAATCACTCCATAATTCCATTACTTCCCTTTTCCTGTAAGGTCTTCCTCCCCATTCAACTTTAATTTCATATCCTGTTATTTCTTCATATAAACCTATCAAATCTTTTAACTTAATTTCACGTCCAGAGCTAACTCCATATTTTTCATGTTCAAAGTTCTCTTTTTCGAATAATTCATATGCACAAATAAATGCTTCAACTACATCTTCAATATGAACTAAATCTAACTTTTGTTCACCAGGTGACATTTTCAAAACTTTCTTTTCTTTAGCAAACTTGCTTAACAAATTAATAAGTTTAGAACGCCTATCATTCTCTCCATAAGTGTCAAATAATTTTAACGTTACCGCTTTAAAATCTAATGCTTTAACATAATACTCTAAAAGTTTTTCAAAAGCCTCTTTAGTTGCAGCATATAAACATACAGGATTATATTCTTCATTCTTATAATGTTGCCATGATGTACCTGTATTTATGATTCTTTTAACATTTGATTTAGCCATTGCTTCTAAAATATGTGTTCCAAACTTCAAATTACTATCTATTAATCCATCTATATCTTCTGCCTCATGCTCGGCAATAAACAAAGAAGCTAAATGAAATACTACTTCTGCATTTATATTATTAAAGTAATCAATTAAATTCTGTATTTGATTATCATACTCAAATATCTCTACTTCATTTAATATATCTTCTATATTTTCATAAGTAGAACTTTTTCTACTTATAATATGAACCTTATATCCTTCTTTAACTAACCTTCTACTTAAATTTGAACCTACAAATCCTGTTCCTCCAGTAACTACTACCCTTTCCATAGTTAACTCTCCTTCTTAAAATGGACTATCAAACTTATCAAGACTTATGAATTCTTGGTCTCTTTTTGAAACTATTGGTTCTTCTAATCCCCAATCCATGCCAAAAGAGTTCCAACTAATTCCAGTATCATAATCACTACTATAAACTGTTGAAACATTATAAACTGTAATTGTGTTATCTTTTAAAGACTTAAAACCATGTGCTAAACCTTTAGGTATATAAATCGATTTTTTATTTGTTGCTGATAGTTCTATAGCTATATAATCTCCGAATGTATCAGAGTTTGTCCTTAAATCTAATACCACATCTAATACTTCTCCCTTTGGCACATATACAAGTTTTTCATGATCATAAGGTGGTAATTGAAAATGCATTCCTCGTATTACATTCTTTTTAGAAACAGAATAATAGCTCTCTTTAAAATCAGTACACAATCCATTTTTTTCAAAAATATCTTCATGATATATTTTAGAGAAAACTCCTCTATTATCACTGAAAACTGGATTCTGTATAATATATACTCCCTGTAACTTCGTCTTTATTAATTCCATTTATTATCAACCTTTTTTAATGAAGTTTTTAATTTGCTTTACACACAATTCATACACATTATTATCTTGATAATTCTTATACCAATCAACAGTCAATTCTAACATCTCTTCAACATCTAATCTTGGACTCCAATTCAAATAATATCTTGCTTTACTTATATCAAGCTTTAATAGTTCAGCCTCATGCGGTTCATCATTGGATGAAGTATCTATCCAATCTCCTGAACCCCAACAATCTATAAGCTTCTCTACTAATTCTCCTACAGTTACTATAGAGCTTTCTTCTGGGCCAAAATTCCATCCACCTATATATTTTTTAGGTTCTTCATATAACTTTGACGCTAATAATAAATAACCACTCAATGGCTCTAAGACATGCTGCCAAGGTCGTATTGCTTGTGGACTACGAATCTTTATTTTCTTTCTTGCCTGTAATGCAGTTATACAATCGGTCATCAATCTATCCTTAGCCCAATCTCCTCCACCGATAACATTTCCTGCTCTTACAGAAGCTAAAGCTACTCCATGTTTGTCTAAATCTTGTGGATTAAAAAATGATCTTCTATAAGCAGAAGTTACTAGTTCAGCACAACCCTTACTTGAACTATAAGGGTCATATCCTCCCATGGGATCATTTTCTCTATATCCCCAAATCATTTCTTTATTTTCATAACATTTATCACTAGTAACATTCACTACTACTCTTACTGACTCTACCTGCTTAGATGCTTCTAAAAGGTTAACTGTTCCCATTACATTTGTCTCATAAGTCTCTCTTGGCTCTTCATAAGATAACCTTACTAATGGTTGAGCAGCTAAGTGAAATACTATTTCTGGTTTATATTCTTCAAATACTGATAATAGTTTATCAAAATCTCGTACATCGCCTCTAATATCAGTTATTTTACTACTTAGGTTAGTTACTACAAAATTATCTTTTTCTCTATAGGGATCAAGGGCATAACCTATTACATTAGCTCCTAATTCATTTAACCAAGTTATTAGCCAAGAACCTTTAAATCCAGTATGACCAGTAACTAATACATTTTTATCCTTAAAAACTCCATTAAATATCTTATCCATTTCTATTCCCATACCTTCCAAAAAGCATTATTATTATTCCATAGTGTATTTAAATGCTTTACATCTCTCTCATGATCCATACATTCCCAGTTGCCTTTATGTTTATAAACCATAACCTTTCCTTCTTTTGATAAACTCTCTAAAGGACCTATTTCAAAATCACAATCCTCGTCTGGTCTTAAGTAACTTAATAATTCTTTATTAAAAACCATATAACCACCATTAATTAACCCTTGGGAAGTTTGAGGTTTCTCTTCAAAAGATTTTACTACGTTATCTTCTTCTATTAACTCTCCAAACCTTGCCGGTGGATGCACCCCAGTAATAGTAACCATTTTACCATGTGATTTATGAAATTCAATTAAATCATCTATGTTTACGTCTGCTACTCCATCACCATAAGTTAATAAGTTTATATCATCATCTAAGTACTCCTCAATCCTTTTAATCCTTCCACCTTTTAAAGTATTAAGTCCAGTGTCTACTAAAGTTACTTTCCAATCCTCTTCACCATGTCCATTATGAAATTCTAAGTTAGAGCTACCTAATCCAATAGTAAAATCATTATTCCTAGCTTCATAATGTAAAAAGTAGTCCTTGATTACATCACCTTTATATCCTAAGCAAATAACAAATTCATTAATTCCATAGTGAGCGTACGTCTTCATTATATGCCATAGAATAGGCTTAGTCCCTATTTTAACCATAGGCTTAGGTATTAAGTTTGTCCTGTTTCCTAATCTTGTTCCAAATCCTCCTGCTAAGATTACAGCCTTCACTATAAACTCCTCCTATACACTTATTAATTATAACTTACTGAAGTAATCTGCAAAAACTTGAAGTATATAATCCCTCTTCTCTTGGTCAATACCTGGATAAACTCCAATAAAGAAGGTATTATTCATGATATAATCTGTATTTTCTAGATTACCAACTACTCTATATTTAACATTTTGATAAGCTGGTTGTCTAGTAATATTACCAGCAAACAGCATTCTAGTCATGATCTTATTCTCTTCTAAATGATTAACTAAATCAGCACGATTAATCCCTGAATCTTTTCGTACCGTTATCGGAAATCCAAACCAAGAAGGATCAGAATTTTTAGTTGCCTCTGGTAAAATTAAATAATCTTCATAATCTTTAAGTCCATCCTTTAATTTCTTAAAGTTTTCCTTCCGCTTTTTAATAAATGAAGGTAACTTCTTTAATTGCTCGATTCCTATAGCTGGTTGTAAATCTAAAACTTTTAAATTATATCCTATATGAGAATATATATATTTATGATCATATCCATAAGGTAAAGTCCCCATTTGTCGTTCAAATCTATATCCACAGGTATTATCCTGTCCTGGTTCACAATAACAATCACGTCCCCAATCTCTAAAAGAACGTACTATTCTCTCTAACTTTGTTGAATCAACTAATACAGCTCCTCCTTCTCCCATCGTCATATGATGAGCAGGATAAAAGCTTACTGTAGCAGCATCCCCAAATGTTCCTACTAATTCATCATTATACGTTGAACCAACAGCATCACAACAATCTTCGATAACATATAAATCATGTTCTTTAGCAATTTCCATTACTGCCTCAAGATTAAATGGATTACCTAAGGTATGAGCCAACATAATTGCTTTCGTCTTCGAAGAAATAGCTTGTCTTAATTGTTCTATATTAACATTATACGTACCTAAATTAACATCAACAAAGACAGGGATTAAACCATTTTGAATTATAGGATTTACTGTAGTAGGAAACCCAGCAGCTACTGTTATTACTTCATCACCAGGTTTAAGTCTTTTATCACCTAATTTAGGTGATGTAAAAGCCGTCAAAGCTATTAGATTTGCTGATGAACCCGAATTAACTAAAGAACAACTTTTAAGACCAAAATAATCTGCAAATTTTTCTTCAAACTCTTCAGCATATCTACCAGCCGTTAACCAAAAATCTAAGGCTGAATCAACTAAGGACATCATTTCTTTCTCATCATAAACACGACGAGCAAAAGGAATTACATCTTTACCAGGCTTAAAATCCTCACTATTCTTTTCTTGTAATTTATGCAATTCTTTAACTTTTTCTAATATTTCTTTTCGTAATTTGCTTACTTTATTACTCATAATTTCTCCCCTCAATCCTAACTTTATAAACGCTTTTAAAATTTACCAAATTAATAATTTATATTTAAATGCCTTTCAAACGAAAGTACTAGCTAATTATTACAATTAACTTTCTCTATATTAGTGTTCTTTTCCGCCACCTCAACCTTATCCCAAACAGTTTCATGTAAGTAATAAATAGTTGTCTTTAACAATACTTCCATTAAAGCTGCTGAACCAGCCAATTTAAACTCTCCGGTTAAAAAATAAACTATTAAAATTGTTGTAGTAGTAGCTGTTATTCGCCAAGTAACACTTTTCAATATTCGTCTTAACTTATTGCTCATCAATAATTACCTCCAACTTTTATCAGTTTACAGTTGACAGTTGACAGTTAATTCATTATTGGAAGTGTTTACTTTTTCTTATTCTTTGTTCTTTCTCGATATTCAAGAGCGTCTTCTTTAAAACCTTCAAGTATAAACTGCTTTAACTCGAAAACTCTTTAAACGATTTTAACTGTCAACTGTAAATTGTCAACTGTCAACTATTACTCCCTGTCAACTACCAAAACCTTCTTCCCACAAAGCACAACCGCTACCTTTAGCACCTCATCTATTCCACTAAAAAGAAGCTCATCCTCATAATTAGTCTTCTCTATCTGAGCTAAAGCTTCCTCAGCCGTCTTAGTCATAACCTCTTCCTCGCTACTCTTAGCTACCTTAAACTCAATAACTACCCCTCTCTTACTCTTATCCTCAGGGATAATTAACACATCCGGTCTACCATCTCCGGATTCTGCATTCGACTTTATCCTATACTTCTTCTGGAGATTAACTAACAAGCCTAGGATAAAAGCATGGTAGAAGTTCTCCGCTGCATTATAGCCTACATCAAAATAACTAAAAGTCCTACGAACAAGATAACTAAACTTTTCTGCAAAGTCATCAATATCTCCATTCACCAAATCCTCTAACATCTCTCTTATCTGTTCTGTACCAACTTCACCTTCTTCAAACCAATCCATAATTATATCTCTATATAATTTTCTTATTTCTTTATTAGGTATCTTTAAATCACAAATAGCATCTCCAAAGCTGTTATAGTGAAGACCAACTGGCTTTAGATAACCACTCACCAATAACAAATTCCAGAGCACACTTTCATTAATAACTGATCTATCCTGAATATCACGGAAATTAGTATCAGTATTAATTCTAACATCCTCTATCTCTTTGCCACTCAACAAAAGCTGTAATTTTTCTTTAAAGCTTTTTCCAGTCTTGCCCAACATCTGTCTAATAATACTATTACTACTGGTATTCACCCAATAAGGCTTTAAGTTCCCATACTTTAAATAGTTTAAAATAGACCAGGGATTATAAATAACCGTCTCATCCCCAAAAATATATCCATTATACCAATCTCTAATCTCATCTATACTCTCTTCTTGATTATAATAAGCAAGTAAGTCCTTAACTTCCTTTTCTATAAAACCAAATTCCTCAGTAAAAATATTATCTATAACTGAACATACTTCCAAATTATTAAAACCAGAAAAGATACTCTCTTTCGCTACTCTATATATACCAGTAATTACTGCTGTCTTTAAATACCTATTACCTTTCAAACCACCAGCTAAAAAGGCTCTCATAAAATCTATAATATCTTCATAATAATCATTTAAATATCCAGCATTAATCGGAGTATCATACTCATCTATTAAGACAATAACATTCTCGTCATGATATTCTGCTAATAGCTTTGTTAAAAATTCTAAACTAGAAGCAAACCTAACATAACTTGCTTTTTCACTAATAATTGAATTATATATTTTTTTATCAATATCCCTTATTTTATCTGACTCTAATAAATAATCATGTTTTTTATACTCATTACTAATCTGTATAATTAACTTTTGATAACATAAATCAAAATTGGCAAACTTAACATCTTTAAAAGTCAGATTAACCACCGGATACTTCCCTTGTTCAGATCTATATTCCTCTCCTTGCTGCCAGATCTCTAAATCCTGAAAAAGTTCACTATTATCTTCTTCTCCATCTTCAAAGAAATAACGCAACATTGACAAGTTCAACGTCTTACCAAATCTACGGGGGCGAGTAATTAGTTTAACTTTAGAAATATCATCTATAATCTCTTTGATAAACAGACTCTTATCAACAAAATAACCATTGTTCTCTCTCAAATCTTTAAAATCATCTATCCCAATCGGAAGTCCCTTCAAGCCATCTTTCAACACTTTAACCCCCCCCTGTTAATTTGAGATTAAGGCTAAAGCTAAGGTTAAGGAAAAACGCTAAACCTTAGCCTTAATCTTAACCTAAGTTTTTAATTGTCAATTGCTTCTAAAACTTTTTCCACCGATTCCTCCACCGTCAACTCAGCAGTATCTATCACCACATCAGCATCATCCGGTTCCTCATACGGTGACGAAATACCAGTAAAATTCTCTATCTCTCCTTGCTTAGCCTTCTCATATAATCCCTTCGGATCACGTTCAGCACAAGTCTCCACATCCGCTTTCACATATACTTCAATAAAACTATCTTCTCCTGCTCTTTCTCTCGCAAAATCACGCATCTTCTGAAAAGGCGAGATAAAAGAAGCTAACGTTATTAAACCTGCATCTTTAAATAAAGCAGCTACTTCCGCAATCCGTCTAATATTCTCATCTCGATCTTCCTTAGCAAAGCCAAGGTCAGAGTTCAAACCATGCCGGACATTATCTCCATCTAATCTATAAACAGCCTTACCTTGCTTAAGTAATTCTTTTTCTACTTCCACAGCTATCGTAGATTTCCCAGAACCAGAAAGACCGGTGAACCAAACGACGACTCCGCGTTGGCCTAGGTTCTTGCATCTATCTTCATATGTGACCTTACCTTTGTGCCACATAATGTTATTTGAGCCTTTATTCGAGTTGACAGTTGACGGTTGACAGTGGAGATAAGTAGAAGATCCCAAATTAAAAGGCAGTAAACTTATCATAAACTCATAATCAGCCTTGCCTTTTAGGCTGATTAAGACAGTTTGTTCATTGTTGTCATTATCAACTTGTCCTTTATCTTCTATTCTTCCTTGAGGTTCAGGAGCATCTTCCTTAAAACCTTCTAATGAAGTCTTAGATTTCTTTTTATCCATTATATCATTCACCAACTCCTTCTAGCAGTTGACAGTTAATTCATTACTGTCATTATCAGCTTTTTCTTTAGATTTTTCTCTCTTGATATTCAATCTCGTCTTTTATAAAGCCTTTATTTCAAGAACTCTCTGATAGTCTTAACTGTTTCACATAACTTACAACTTAAATTTAATTATAATTTTATAATATATCTGTATATTTTATTCCAATTTTTTAATAAACCTCATTCCACATAATTCTTTATAAAAACTCAAATTCCTCTTTCCTATTTCTGTTTAATTTCTACCTTTAACCTATATAATATATCTGATTTTTAGTGTTTTAATGTTTTAAGGTCTTAACTTTCTCGCCCAGCCTACAAATCAAGGCTGGTTGCAAATCTATGATAGTCTTCTGCTTTTAATCCAAAGTTTTCTACTGGTTTTCACTGTAAACTGTCAATTGTCAGAGGAAAAACTCTAAACCCTCAAAAACTCTTTAACCTTAGCCTTAATATCATTCAGATTTAATTAACGAAGTAAACAGTTTCTCAAACTCCTTAATAAACTCCTCTACTTGCTTAATTTCTTCTTCAAGTATTTCTGGATCAAACTCTACAAAAGCTACATAATCTGCTTCTTCTCTATCTTGTAATAATGCATCATATAAAGCACCATACTCTATAGGAATAAGGCCTTCTTTAACAAAGTCTCTATGCAATGCTGCTCTTACAGCACTATGTTTTTTATACGTTTGCCCCTTCAGTATTAACACAGCACTGACAGCGTAAAAAGCTGAATAATATAAACGATTAGCACAAAAATCATGATTTTTACATTCAAATTCATGCTGGGCAGCTTCTAGACTTCTTTTCGATTTTTTCATCCAATATTTAGCTAACTCTTTTTTATTATAATCCATCAAAATCGCACTCCATCACGTTTAATCTCATCTTTAATTGGTAAGACAGAATAAAGTCCACTTTCCCAACCAACTTTATCAACAATTAAAACACTTAAATTGGTATTATATTCTAAATTCACTTCTGTAACCAATGCATATATTTCATGCTTTTCTTTATGGCTCATTCCCTTGTTTGTTAAAACCAAAACATCCAAATCAGACCCTATTTCAGCTTCATTCCGAGCTACCGAACCAAATACTAAAGTTTCTACTATAGAATACTTATTATTTATCCTTTTCTTTAATTGATACAAAGCCTTTCTTTGAGAATCATTAAGGTCCAAGTTATTTAAACTCATACTTTTCCTCCTTTGGTTACAGATTGAAGTTGAGGTCAAGGCTGAGGTTAAGGTTGAGGAAAAACTCTAAACCCTCAAAACTCTTTGTCCTCAGCCTTAACCTAAACCTCAACCTTACTCTGTCACTTCAGGTATTACTTCCTCTAATAAATTTAAAACTCTCCTTGCTACATTTACTGCCTTTATAGATTCTTTAGTAGTAAATTCTTCACAATCTCCTGGATATCTTGCTTCGACTGCATAATCATTTAATAAACTACTATCATTTCGAATTACTTCAAATTTATCAGTCTCTTCTTTACACAAATTAAGTAAATATTTAATATCATGACTTCTTCTAAATTCTATTTGCTTATAAATCAAGAAAGCTTTCAAACTCTTCTCCACACACTGTTGACTATGAAAACCAATAGTAGATGTCAAGAATGGCAACCTATTTGTTGGAGCCTCTACAAGAGTTTCTGCAGTTATTAAGTCTTCTTTAGCTTTCTTCATCCATTCCTTTACTAATGTATTAATTTTTTCTTTGTTTGTCATAAATAACTTCTCCTTCCTCTTTAATGGTATAAGGAAGGGTGCCTATTATATTTTCCTTTTCTTTAAGCTTATCCTCAGTATATACTAGAATATCAGTCGGAACAATTCTATCTTGTAATAAACTATCTATCTTATGTCTAATTTCCCTCAGTGAACCACTATCATTATTTACTATAAAAAGCAAATCCACATCACTATTATCATTATAATCTCCTCTAGCATAGGAACCAAAAAGAATAATCCTATTTAAATCTATACTTTGTACTGTACGTTCTTTAACATCTTCAAGGTATGCTTCTATATCTAAATCCTTCTCTTGATAAACATTTGCACTCATACCTCTCACTCCCTATTATAAACTAAAATAATGTTTGGGTTTAACACTAAACCCTCAAAAACTCTTTATGTCTTAACTGTCAACTATTATTCCCTGTCAACTAATTAAACCCTAAATATAATCCCACGTTCTTGTAGTAAACTCTTAATCCGATTAGCTGATTTCTCCGCCGTTTCAAACTTCGGAATATGCAGGTCGTATGAGATATCCGTAGTCACATTCTCACCTAACCAAACAGTCTCTATCTTCTCTGGATTAACCGTTGTCTTAATTAGCTCCAAGTCTTCCTGTGTCAACTCTATAGCTGTAACAGCTAATATCGCCCCAGCATCAAGCATGATATGTGATACTTCTGCTAGTCTTCTCAAATGCTCTTCTCGATGATTATTCTCACCTTTAATATCAGCATCCACACCATATAATAGATTACCGATTCCTAAGAAGTAAACAATCTTTCCATCGTTAAATAATCTCTTCTCTAAAGCCTTAGCTGTCGGCTTCTTACCCACATCTTCTTCACCTGTAATTAAGACTAGAGTTGACTTCTGATTATACTTCTCAGCTCGTTCATCATTAGTAATATGGCTCTTTTCCCATTTATAATTCCTAAGCATAACTTTCTCTCTTACCCAGCTCTGTTCATCTTCTAAAGCTTCCTGAATTATACCTCCACCAGCTATTTCATACTCATCTACAACTACAAATCGACTGGTTTCTGCTATCTCACTAGCTAAATCAAAAGCTATAGCTTTTTCTAATTTCAATACACATTCAGCTACATCATGTCTTTCAATCTTGTCTTTAGCTTCGTCTTGATTTAAGTCCGAAGCATCAATTACTCGTTCTATCTTTTCTATTTTAGCTCTTACTTTCGCTGTACCCAGTTTTAAATAGTAGTTCTTCTTCTTCTCCATCGGCTTCTTACCTAGCCAAAAGAGATTAGCTCTTATCCGAGAAGTTGCTTCCGGTCGAGGTTCATCTGCTCTAGTTGCCATTTCTCCACGAGTCACATATATCTGTTCCTCTAACGTAAAGCCTGTCGAATAACCTACCCCAATACTCTCTGGTGATGCTGCACTAAAAGCTTCGATAGATTTAACTTTACTTCGTTTCCCTGATGGATAGAAGACAACTTCATCCCCGACATTCACTTGACCAGCTTCTATCTTTCCAGCAACAATTCTTCGATCATCTCCGCCTTTAGTAAACTTATAAACATCCTGTACCGGCATTCTAAACGGCTTATCCGCTGGTAACTCCTCTGCTTTAAAGCTATCTAATACTTCTAAGACAGTTTCCTCTTCATACCAAGGAGTTCTATCCGATAAACTAGCTATATTATCTCCTTCCATCCCACTAACTGGCACAAAAGACTCCGGTTCAATATCTATCTGCTTTAAAAATTGAGTATACTCCTCAACTATCTCCTCAAATACCTCTTGCTCATAATCAACTAAATCCATCTTATTAACTAATACCGTCACCTGTTTAATCCCTAACATTGATAACATATAGCCGTGACGTCTAGAATTTTCCTGTACACCTTCATTAGCATCAATCACCAATAAAGCAGCTTCAGCTCTAGCTGCCCCAGTCACCATATTCTTTAAAAACTCAATATGTCCCGGCGCATCAATAATAATATACTGTCTCATATCAGTCTCAAAAAAACACCGCGCCGAATCAATAGTAATTCCCTGTGATTGTTCATCCTTTAATGCATCTAATAGAAAAGCATACTCAAACGGCTTAGAATTACGCCGGCAAGTCTCCTTTACCTGCTCTAACTTACCCTCCGGTAAAGAATCAGTATCAGCCAATAATCTACCAATAATCGTACTCTTCCCATGATCAACATGACCAGCAATAACTATATTTAAATCATCCTTTTGATTATCTACTATATCAGTCATCGACTACTCTCCTCTGTTTAGTATTCAGCCTTAACCTGTATTCCTGGGCTTCACTGTCAACTATCAACTGTAAACCGTCAACTATTATAAATACAGCGTAACCTTAAACTCTTCCCCTATCTCCTCAAAAAGAACCTTCTTCTCTCTCTTCTTTGCCTCCTGATAAACCATAGGCAAACCTCGCCCTAATTTATCAACATACCTCATGTTCTCCATAAATTTAACAATTACAGGATTGATGGCATACGAAACTCCTGCTTTTAATTTATCTATCGTTACAGTATTAGGCAATCTGCCTGGATTTATAAACTCAATTCTATCATCAAAGAATAATATCCTTATCCTAGAACCAAAAATTGAATAATCTCTATGCACACAGGCATTTACAATTAACTCTCTAAATACCTTATCTGGATAAGTTTCATTCTTAGCTACTCTTTTGGTCTCAACTATATCAGATGAATTTATTATATTATTCTTTATCAGTGAAAATGTAGTATCTATTTGAATATCTAAATTTCCGTCTATTACTTTTTTATCAATCAACTGCGCCCCCATTTCTTTCCCTTTAAATCTAGCAAAAGAAATTGAAGCATTTAAAAGATATCTCTGCGGATTGATCCCAAAAATAAGCAACCCACCAACAGTTGCTTTATTTTCTTCTGTTAATATATCGGTATTTCGCAATAATCTTACTTTATCCTCTTCACTCTCATTTATAAATTCAATATCATATCTAGAAAAATATTCATCTACTTTAGTTAAATTAATATCCTTTAAAGAAGTACCATCTACTCCCGTGCTATCAAAATGAAAGAAGCCTGACTTCTGAAATAATCTAAGCAATTCTTGTTGTGATGCATTTCTATTTGTAGAACCTACTCTAACTAAAAACTCATTTTTATTCGTCTGGTAAGGCTTAGTTTTTCCCTTAGGAATATCTATTAATATTATCCTCTTATGATCTATTTCTCTTTTTTCAATCTCTAAATTTATCTCAGGGATAACATTATTCCTCGCAATATTCATTATCCATTCTTCATAGTTAAATTCATCATCTATTCCTTCTACTTGCCCATCATCATCTACACCTATTAATATTATTCCTCCAAATGAATTTGACAAAGCAACCATCTCTTTTGCTAGAGAATATGGTCTTACTTCAGCTGATTTAAATTCTATTGAAGAATTCTCTCCCTGAGCCAAAATCTCTTTTAGATTGCTTGCGGTCATACATCACACCCCACCTTCCGAATACTACTCCCTATATATTATTATATCATACTCACTCTCAAAACAAACGATAATCTATTTTCTATTTAATTAATTTCTTAATCTCAATCTTAGCCTCAACCTCAGCCTTACATATAACCTTCTTTACGCAACTCTTCTAAACCTCCACCGTCTTCCTTATCCTGCTCACGACCTGCTCTCTCAGCAATATTAGAAAACTTCCCAGTCTTCAACTCTTCAATTATCTCCGCTGGATTACTAGCTGTCGATTCGACAGGATTAGTACAAGGACCACAGCCTAATGACCTATATCTAGTTCCATCACCTTGATCAAAGTAAAGCGAAACCATCGGAATATTCTCTCGTTCAATATACTCCCAAATATTCAACTCCGTCCAATCCAACAACGGATGAATCCGAACGTGAGTCCCTGGCGCAAAATCAGTCTTATACTGACTCCAAAACTCCGGTGGCTGGTCACCGATATCCCAATCATTATTTCTATCACGTGGCGAGAAGTATCGCTCCTTAGACCGCGTACCTTCCTCGTCAGCTCTTACACCAACGATAACCCCAGTATACGGCTCAGTATTCTTATCAATTTCATACTCACCAGTATTATGATTCATTCGATAGCGAGGCCAACTCCCATTTAATGTATTCTTTAGTCCTGCCGTCTTTAATTTTTGGCAGCATTCTATTCTAGTCGTATTTCCATCAGGAAAAGTCTGTTCCTCTTCCAAAGCCTTCTTATTCTGACCATAAATCATATCTAACTTCCATTCTCGAGCTAATCTATCACGATGCTCAATCATCTCCGGAATCTTATAATCAGTATCGATATGCACCAAAGGAATCGGCACATGACCAAAGAAATCCTTCCTAGCTAACCATAACATAACCGTACTATCCTTGCCAATCGACCATAACATACTTAAATTCTTAAACTCACTATAAGCCTCTCTTAAAATATGAATTGCTCTATTCTCTAACTTATCCAAATGATCCATAGATTAATTCTCCTCCTTATCCTCTTGCTCCATAAATTGAATAAATTCATTAATCTCTAATTCCGAAAGTTCTTCTTCAATTCTTCCTATTAAAGCTAAATAACGACGATTCATATTTCTATCCCCTCATTAAAAGGAATAGCATTCATAAATATTAAACCTCACAATCAAAAACATATCATATTTTAAATATATTATATCATACTCACCTTCAAACCAAACGATAATCTACCAACTAACTCTATAATCTTTTGTCTTTAGTCTGTGTCCGTCTTGTGTCAGTCTGTGTCAAACCGCTTTTAATGGTCTTGACCTTGACTTTGACTTTAACTGTCAACTATCAACTATCAACTGTCAACTATCTAGCGCCATCACCAAAAATAACAACTCGCACAGTCTGTAGCAAGACCTTTATATCCAACCACAATCCTTGTCTCCGTATGTAAAGTAAGTCCAATCTAGCTTTCTGATGCGGAGTTAATTCATAGCCGCCAGTTACTTGTGCTAAACCAGTAACTCCTGGTTTTACTAACAATCTATCCTCAAAATGTGGATAATCCTTACTAAACTCTTCGATAAAGACTGCTCGTTCTGGACGAGGGCCTACTAATGACATCTCACCTTTCAATATATTCACAAACTGAGGTAACTCATCTATCCGAGTCTTGCGAATAAACTTACCTACCTCAGTTACCCGCATATCATTCTTTTGAGCCCAGACTGGACCTGTCTCAGCTTCAGCGTTCGCTACCATCGACCTGAATTTATAGATCGTAAATTTTTTGCCATTCAATCCGACTCTCTTCTGTTTAAAGATAACCGGTCCTGGACTCTCTAATTTAATCGCTATTGCCGTCATGATCATTATGGGTAGAGTTAATATCAAACCAATTATCGAACTTACTATATCTATTAATCGTTTATTAGCTAAATAAAACTGATAACCTAGATCCTGACTGCGTTTTCGTTCAAATGCTGCTCTACTAACCCTTGAATTAATGACTTTAGATTCTAATTCAGCCATCTATTGTTCACCCCTCGTAAGATAATACTCCACCTATTATATATATCTATATCATAATTCCATTCTACCAACTCTTAATCAATAAAAATGTAACCACTATCACATCTTAAAATATTATTGTGCTTTTTATCACACTCACTTATCTATTTCAATATTAAATTCCAATTTCCTTCCTATTTTCATAAAATAGCACAACACGTTATAATAACTATCTCCAACCAAGTGCAGTCTTTAACTTATTAACAAAAAAGTTATCGAATACCTTAACCGTCTTCTTATAATACTTCGGGGCAACACACTCTACTTCTTCATCATTAATCACTAATCCTGCATTCTGTAGATAAAACTTTACGTCATTGCCTACCAATCCTTTTAGTCTTTTTACCCCTTGCTCTAAACATATACCTCTGTTATCAATAGAATGGACATCGCTACCTATCAATTGTACTAAATTATGCTTAACTAAAATTTCTGCCGTTTCTTGCACCTTTGAGCCAAATTGCCCCAACAAACTTCCTGCATTTAGTTGAAAACAGATCCCCTGCTTGACCCAATTATAGAGATAATTAGGTTCCTCCCTGACCCATCTATATCGCTCTGGATGACAAATGATCGGGATATATCCCAACACTTGTAAATCATAAAAAACATCATCTATATAGTTTGGAAGATGTCCAAAAGGTAGTTCTAATAATAGATAACGACTATCATTAATCGTATTTACTAACCCTTTTGCCGCCCGTTCTCTTAATTCTGGAGTCAAATAAGTCTCAGCACCGATCAAGACTTGTACATCTAACCCTTCCTTATTAATCATTGCTTGTAACTTAGCGACTTTCTCTTTAATCTTTTTCATATTCGATTGATAGTCGTCATGTGGGGTAGCTACCATCTTTTTAATTCCTTGCCGTTCTGCCTCCTTAATTACCATTAGTGCTTCTTGATAACTCTTTACTCCATCGTCTACCCCAGGCAAGATATGAGTATGCAGGTCGATCATTATTTATCACCTCATTATTATCTTTATGCATTTATATTCTATCTTTATGCATTAACCCTCTCTCCATAGTAGTAATAATCATAATACTTTTCATTCCCATAATATATAGTATCTCTATTAAGCACCGTACCGATCACATTAGCTCGCACTTTATCTAAAGTCTCTCTTGCCTTAATCAACACTTCCTTAGATGTCATCTGTGCAGCTACTACTAATACAAAGCCATCCACTTTATCTGCTAAGACGGTAGTATCAGTTACAGCAATAACTGGTGGTGTATCAATTAAAACCAGATCTGCCTTTGCTCTCGCTGTTTTAATTACTTCCTTCATCTTAGCTGAACCGATTAATTCCGCCGGATTAGGTGGAATCGGTCCACTACTAATTAACTGTACACCTTTTATTTTAGTCGTTCGCAAACCTTCATCAAATTCTATTTTATCGGTTAAAATTTTACTCAACCCAGTATGATTAGTCATCCTAAAGAATCGATACTGGGTAGGTTTTCGCAAATCAGCATCAATAATAATTACCCTCTTACCGGTCTGTGCTATTGAAATCGCTAAATTAGCTACCGTTAATGACTTGCCTTCTCCGGGATTACTACTTGTCAAGACTATCGTTTTTAACGGTTGGTCAGGACTTAAAAAAGAAATATTAGTCCGTAAGCTTCGATAGGCTTCTGCTGCTGGTGATTTTGGATTATATTTAGTTATTAATTCATCATCTCTAATTTCTTCTTTCCTATTCAATATCTCCACCCCTTCCATATCCCCGTGTATGATCGATCTGTTCTAAGTCAGGAATTGTACCCAATACTGGTAGTCCAGTTAACCTTTCAATATCTTCCTCACTCTTAACCGTATCATCGAAATACTCTAATACAAAGACTAAGCCAATACCAACAAAGACTGCTAAAAATGTTGCGATCACTATATTTAACTTTATATTTGGCTTAATCGGTATCCCTTTAACTATCGCTGAGTCAATCACTACTAAATCTGATGTCTGCATCGCCTTTTGAATCTGAACTTCTTCGTTTTTTTCCATTAACATCGTATATATCCTTTCAGTTACCCTACTTTTACGTTCCAATCGTGTTAACTGCAATTCCTTCTTAGGTAGTGAACTTAACTGCTCGTCTAATTTATCGATCTGTTCTTTATAAAGCCCTTGTTTCGCTTGCACCGTTATAATCTTAGTCTGCAAATCGATAACTTTACCTTGTAAAGATTGATAGAGCGGATTAATCGTCTTTGTCCTAGCACCGATTACCTCTTTGACCGCCGCCTTCAATCGTTGCTGAACCTCATCTATCTGTCTTTTCAATGCTATTATCTTAGGATGTCTATCTGTATATATCTCTTTTTGGCTTGCTAAACGAACCTTTAATTCGGCTAACTTAGTCTGATAATTTTCAACTATCGGATTCTTAGTGATCGTCTTGGTTGAGACTATCTCCTTATTCTGTCCAGTCAAGCTCCTTTTTACTTCTTGCAATCCAGCTTGATACTCTTTTAACTCCACGTCCGTTTTAGCCGCTAATGTCTCCAGTTCGGTCAACTTATCTAAGGTTACTTTTGCCTGTTCAGTCGGTAATACAACGCCCCTCTTTTCTTTATAAGCCAATAGCTTGTCCTCAGCGTTAGCCAACTGCTCTTTGACAGTAGCTAATTGCTTAGTGATAAAATCAGCTGCTCCTTGTAAGTCCGTTTGATTTATCCGCTGGTTTACTTCTTTAAATTTAGCAACTAACGTATTAGCTATTTTCTTCGCCGTTACTGGGTCCGGATAATTCACAGTAATATTAATCAGATTATCTTCAGCATTCCCAGCAATACTAATTCGGTCTCTTAATGCTTTAGGTTCGATCAGTTCTCCTGTCTCTTCTTCTCTTAAATCTAATTCCTTAATAACCTTCTCAATAATCCGCCTACTCTTTAACAACTGTGTATAAGTAGCAACCTTATCAGTCTGCCCTGTTAACAAAGATAATTTCTCATCAAATAAATTCTGAACTCCCTGGTCCTCTTTAATCATTACTAGAGTAGAAGTCTGATAAACTCGCTGCATCTGCATACTTACCACATAACTAATTACAACTGCCAATATGCAGATACCGATAATTAACCATTTCTGTCGCCAGATTATATTAAAATATTCTCTTAAATCAATCTCTATCATCTCATCCTCTAATCGCTCCATGATCTTCCTCCTAATTTTAATAGTAATATCAATTCTAAAGACTAGTTTTCAAGCATAATCAATTGATGTTAGCCATTTAGAATGAAGCAGACTGGAGTAAAGATAAGCATAAATAAGCTGTTTTTGTTTGACCGTAGGGAGTTTAAAACAGCTCATGCTTATCTTTAAGGAAGTCGTAGCGGAATTCGTAGGCGGTATCAATTGATTATGCAAACATCTTAGATATCAATCTTGTTTGCCCGATAGTATTTATTTAATTCAAAAGATCTTTCAATGAATTCAACCCACCTACAAAGAAGAAAAATCGTTGCCAATCATACTTTGTCTTCGGAATATAGACCGTGTCTCCATTTTTTAAATTAGGATTATTAGACTTTTTATTAAATATCTTGGCTAACTCTAAACTTTCAGTTCTCTTTCCGGAAATATATTTAGCTTTATTGCTAGCTCTATCGGTCAATCCTCCGGCTTGAGCGATCAAGTCACTTAAATGCACTCCTCGCTTCAACTTATATTTGCCTGCTTTTCTTACTTCCCCTAAAACCGTAACCTCAATAGTATCCTCGGGGATATATAAAACATCTCCATCTTCTAATTTATAATTTTGCAAAGTATTATCCCCATTTAATAATGACTCCAACTCTATTAGTAAGGACTTATTATTTCGTGTTAATTTTACATGTGCCAAATCAGCTAATTGATTAACTCCACCTGCAAAAGAAATAGCATCTAATATTCGCTTCCCTTTTTGCAGTTGATATGTACCCGGTCTATTAACTTCACCTAATACTGTGACTCTAAACCTTTGATACTTCTCTAAAGCTACATTAACTTGCGCTTCCTGTAATTTAATATACTGACGCAATCTAGTATCAAGCACCTTAGTCAGTTCTTTCACTGTCAATCCTATTGCTTTAATCTCTCCTACTAGCGGAAAGTTTATTTTACCATCTGGCCCCACTACTGTTTGCCGCTGCAGGTCTGGATGCCCCCAGACAGAAATAAAAAGCTGGTCATCAACACTTAATTTATAATCATTAGCCCATATTCCTACTGAATTAATCAAGACCATCAAGATTAAAATACCTAACACTAAACTTACCCTACGCACCATAATTCCCCCCTAGGCAATCATATTTTCTATAAAGCGACACATTACATTTTTTTACATATATAAATAAAAATAAAGGCTCCACAACGGATCCTTTATTAATATACCATAATCATCTTTATTTGTCAAACAATACTAACTAATTACCTATCTTAATTCTTACTTGTCTTGACCTTCATAATAAATGAGTGTGTAATCATTCGATGAATAAACTTTCTTAGCTCCCATCGGTAACACTTTATGGACCTGTTGCCAAGCACTTTGGTCCATTATAGCTAATGCCTCATTTCTTTGTTGAAAATAATTAACTAATTTTGTTTTACTATTGATATCATGAATCAAAAAACCGGTATAAACAGCTAGAGATTCTGGTTCTCCATAATTAAAACCAACGATATTCTTAACTCCCTTTTCTTCTCGAAACTGTTTCAACTTATTAGCAATCGGTCTTTTAGTATATCCTTTACTTGCCAACGGTACTACCGCTACGGAGAAATTAAAGATAAAAATCAAGACCAAAAGACTAATCAAGTATGGCGTCCAATAATACTTCTTCTTAAAGATTAAAAACAGACCAAATATTCCTAAAATCATAAAAGAAATTCGAGCTGGATTCATCAAAGCTCGCAGAGCTATTCCTTCGGCCGACTTTGGTATTGCTGCCCCAATTGCAATAAAAGCACAAATCGTCAACACTACTGGTATACTCAAAAATTTACTATTTGCCTCTCCTTTAATTACCTTCTGACACAAATAAGCTACTAAAAGAGCAGCTGCCGGATAAATCGGTAATAAATAAAAGACTAGCTTACCACTAAATAACGAAAAGAGAATTAAAGGCAGCCAAAACCAAGCCAACAGAAACTTAACATCAGTTGTAATCTCTTTTCTCTGCTTAATAAAGTAAATAAAACTAGAAATCAAAAGCGGTGACCATGGAAAGGTTGTCGCCGGTAACGTCATTAAATAATAATAAAACGGTTTATTATGAGCAAAAGAATTGACTGCTCGTCCAAAAGTTTGCACCACTAATAACTGATAAGCATACTCCTTCCCGCCACTAATCACTGCCGGAACCAACCAAAGCAAGATAACACCTAAGAAGACTCCCAAACCTTTACCTAACTTAAGTCGTTTAAACTCAGCCAAATTGCCATCTAATATAATAAAACCCGGAATCACCACTAACGGGACCAAAAAACCAGCTGGTCCTTTAATAGCGGTCGCAATTCCCATTAATAAATAGACTAAAAGGTAGTATCTCCCTTTTATTCGGTCGTCATCCTTCGTCTGATAGCCCATATAAAATGAAAGCAAAGCTCCGATAATGAAGATCGCCATTAACAAATCCATCCGAACAAAGATCGCTAACCCCGAAAATAGTAACGTAGTAGCCAATATTAACCCTGGCAGTAGGGAATATTTCTCCCCTAAAATCACCTTGCCGAAATGCGATGTTAATAAAACTATAATTATTGCGGCCATTATACTTGGTAACACCATAGCTAACGTTGAATATCTTCCAAAGATAGATTTGCTCAAATTTAACACCCAAAAATAGAACGGTGGTTTATCGGAATAAAACTCACCCCCAAAATGAGGAACTAACCACGTTCCAGCAGCTGCCATTTCACGCGCAACCTCTACATATCGCAATTCATCTCTATAATGCAAATCTCGGTTAACTGTAGATGGTAAATATAGAATACCACAGAATATAACTAATAATAAAATATAAATAAGACTCCGTTTAGATAGACTTAACTCCATCCTACTTTTTCACCTCTTTTTATTTAGATTCTTATTCTAATTCCTGATCAGTTACTGTTTCCCCTTTATTCTTCTTAATTAAGGTCAAGTTTCTTAAATAAATGAAAGAACCAGTCGCTTGCCCCACTATAAAGACCGGGTCCCGCCGATGAATAGCATAAGTTAATAAGGTTAAACTCCCTAAGATACTGAAGTACCAAAAAGCAGTAGGAATTACACTTTGTTTGGCTTTTTCTGAAGCTAACCATTGGATTATAAACCTTAATGAGAACATAGCCTGTCCGATAAAACCTACAATCACCCAACCTATTGCCATTATTCGGTCTCCTCCTTAATTGTGTAGTCTATATTTCGTTTTTGCATCCATCTCACAGCCAAAGTATCAATTAATCCTTTCCACAATCTATTATTGATTCCGTATTTTGATTCACCATGTCTCCGAGAAAAATGATTAACCGGCACCTCTGCTACTTTATAACCATTCAACTTAGCTAAAGTAGGGAAGAAACGATGCATTCCCTCAAATAAATAGTACTCCTTGACAACTTCCTGTTTAAATAACTTCAAAGGACAACCAGTATCTACTATATCTTCATGAGTTAATCTATTTCTAACTCCATTAGCAATCTTTGAAGAAAGTTTTTTAACCCAAGTATCCTGTCGATCTTCTCTAATTCCACAGACTACATCATGGTCTTCACTGCGTGGTAAGAGTTTAAGAATATCAGCTGGATCAACCTGCAAATCAGCATCTAAAGTTGCCACTAAACGGCCAGTAGCCTTCTCAAACGCCGCAGCAAAAGCAGCTGTCTGTCCGTTATTTTCTGTAAAATGATATACCTTAACTTCCTCATATCTAGCAGCTAATTCATCTAAAAGTTCACTACTTCCATCAGTACTCCCATCATCAACATACACAATTTCAAAAGAATCTATCTCATCTTCAAGAACCTCTCTAATTCGATCGGTTAGCGGAATTAAATTATCGTATTCGTTATAAACTGGAGAAACTACTGATAATTCTACTTCATATTCTTTCATCATTGATTTCCTCCTTTTCCAAACCACACCATTATTATTTCAATACTCCTTTTAAAAATCCTGCTATCCACCTTTAATCAATAACTTTCAATTACTATCAGATTCTGTTTGATAATAGATTAACAAATATCCATTAGACGAATATATTCGACTAATTCCGCTAGGTAATCTTTTCTTTAATTTAGGCCATTGGTCCTGTTGGATCACTGCCAATACTTTATCTTTTTGGTGAAAATAATCTATCATTGCCTGCTGATTATTAATCTCTTTAACAAAAACATTAGTATAAACTGCTAAAGCATCCACTTCATTATATCGATAGGCAACTAAGTTCGTTACCTTTTTTTGTGTTTTAAATTCCTTTAATTTAATAGCTAACGGTTTCATAGTATAATCTTGACTTAAAGCTGGAACAGTAGTTATTGAAAAGTTCAAGATGAAAATTCCCAACATTAAAACAATCATACACGGAACTAAATAATACCGCTTTTTTAATAAAATAATCAATCCGATTAAACCAATCACCAAAAAAGAAATAATCGCTGGTCTCAATCCAGAACTCAAAGTAATTCCTGATACTGATTGTGGTAAGGCTAACCCGCCCCCGCCTAACATAACCAATGTTAAAAGAGCCGGAACGACTATGAATTTCTTGCTAGCTTTACCGGAAATAATCTCTTTAAATAGATGAGCTACTAACAAAACAGCCGCTGGATAAATAGGTAATAGATAAATTACTAATTTACCACTAATTAAGGAAAATAAAATAAACGGTAACCAAAACCAGACTAATAAAAATTTAACCTCCCATCTTAAAGTACCCCTATTTTTAATCAAATAAATAAAACTACTAATTAAGAAGAAAGTCCACGGCAAAAATGTCACCGGATACGTCATTAAATAGTAATAAAACGGCCGAGCATGCGCAAATGAATTAAGAGCTCGTCCAAAAGTTTGCACTACTAATAATTGATAAGCGTAATCTTTCCCTCCGCTAATGAGAGCCGGTACTATCCATAACAAAACTACTCCTAAAAAAAGCCCCAAGCCTTTTTTTAACTCCATCTCTTTTAATTCGGCTAAATTTTTTTCTACTAATAGAAATGTCGGAATCACTACTAACGGAACCAAAAATCCCGCCGGTCCTTTAATCGTCGTAGCTAATCCCATAAATAGATAGAGCAAAAAATAATATTTTTTCTTAGCCCTGCTCCCTTTATAACTGCTATAACCAAAATAAAAAGAAATTAAAGTAGCCATAATAAAGATTTCCATCAATAAATCCATTCTAACAATTATTGATAATCCAAAGAATAATAAGCTGGTCATTAATATCAACCCGGCTAAAAAAGCGTACTTTTCATTCAGTAACTTACAGCCTAACCAAAAGGTTAATAAAACAATGATAATACTAGCCAATATACTCGGCAAGGCCATCGCTAAAGTTGAATAAGTACCAAAAATCAGCTTACTGAGGTTCAAAATCCAAAAATAGACCGGTGGTTTATCAGCATAAAATTCGCCACCAAAATGAGGTACTAACCACGTTCCACCTGCTGCCATCTCACGCGCAACTTCCACGTATTTTAATTCTTCTTTTCCATGTAAATCTCGATTGACCGTGGAGGGCAAATATAAAATCCCACAAGCTAAAACTAAGATTAGAATATAAATGATACTTCTTTTTGATAGTAATAGACTAGACTGCATCTCCATTCTCTCCTTAAATTTTCTCGTTCTAAACTATCCCATCTATATTCTAACGGTCTAACATTAGTTAGCTATTAAAAAAAGATTAAAATTTGATTAGAAAATAAAAAACAACAACCCCTTTTGAGGATTATTGTTTGGGTAACTTAACTATTACTATAGTTCCTACTCCTGGCTTACTCTTGATGTCTATCTCTCCTTGATGCACCTTGACAATCTCTTGAGCAATTGCTAAACCTAAACCATGACCACCTTGTCTCTTACTTCTAGCTTCATCTACCCGATAAAACCTATCAAAGATATTAGCAAGATCTTTTTTAGCTATTCCAATACCGCTATCTTTAACTCTAATTTCTATATTTTCACCTTTGTCTACAGTACTTAAAGTAATCTTCCCATCATCTGGCGTATATTTAATACTATTATCTAAAAAAATCCTTAACATCTGCTTAAGTAAATTACGATCTCCTTTTAAATTGATACTTGGGTTTTTCACGACCTTTATTTTCAATTCAGGTGCTCTCAATCTAGACTCCTGCGCCACTTCACTCATTAATCGCTCCCAAGCAATCTCTTGTTTTTCTATATGCTGTCTTTCTTCTCCTTTAGCAATTAGGAGTAACTTTTCGATTAGCTCAGACATGTTTTCAGTTTCATCCTTAATAGCGGTAATTGCTTCCTCTAAAACTTCTTTATCTTCCGCTCCCCATCTATCTAATAAATTAATATATCCTTGAATGACAGATATCGGAGTACGTAATTCATGTGAAGCATCACCTATAAATCTTCTTTGTCTCTTAACTGCTTCTTCTAGTCTAGATAACATCTGATTAAATGTCTTAGCTAAACGACTTAATTCATCGTCTACATCTCTAACTTTCAAACGGTCTTGTAAATTTCCGATACTGATTTTATTTACCGTTTCTATAATACTTTCGATCGGCGCTAAAATCTGCCGGGTCATAAACAACCCACTCAATATTGAAAAGACCGCACCTAACATAGTAGTAATCAAAATAATAAATCCCAAAATATCCTCGGTTCTTTCTAAGGAAGTTATATCTCTTACCATTTCTAATTGAATTAAGTGCTGACCTTGATATTGCACTAATTTTTTAAGATATAAAAATTCTTTCCCTTTGGTACTAAATTCAGTGAATTGATTCGGTTTAACTCCTTGTGGCAATTCAATATTCTCCAATTCTTTAGAAACATCAATTAAATCACCATCAGCATCCGTTACTTTGGCTGCTAAATTGGTAGAAAAAATCCTAAAATCTTCTACTAAGTCCAATTTGGTTATGTCGGTTTGATTTTCCTTAAGCTCTTGCGTTAATTCCTTAGAAATCTGTTGGCCTATATGTCTAAACTCTTGATGAACATCTTTTAACAATAAATACTCTACCCCGTTTTGAATAATCAAATTTAATAGCATTAAGACCATTAAGAAGATAATCGCATAAATCAGCGTCAACCGCCATGATATCTTTTTAAATCTATGTAAGAAGGTAAACATTAACTCTCCTCCTTTAAAACATAACCTACTCCACGAACAGTATGGATTAACTTAGTATCGTAAGGATCATCTATTTTACTCCTTAGATATCTAATATAAACATCGACTATATTAGTATTCCCTTCGAAATCATAACCCCATACTTTTCGACTAATCTGTTCTCTACTCAGTACAACTCGTTGATTAATCAATAAATATTTCAACAAATCATATTCCCGTTTGGTTAGCTTTATCTTTTCTCCACTACGCCACACTTCTCTGGTATTAACATCCATAACTAAATCACTAAATTTTAATTCATCTTTTTGTTCTGCGTCATTCTTTTTCTTTCTAAGATTAGCTCTCATTCGTGCCAATAACTCTTCAATAGCAAATGGTTTAGTCAAATAATCATCAGCACCGCTATCCAAACCGAACACTTTATCTGTTACTTCATCTTTAGCGGTCACCATAATAATCGGCACACTAGAGTTCTGCCTAATCTGACGACAGACTTCCATACCGTTTAATTCTGGCAACATAATATCTAATAAAATAATATCGTAATTACTCTCTTGGGCTTTTTTTAATCCTTCTTGACCATTGTAAACGACCTCAGTATTATATCCTTCATAGGTCAGTTCTAATTCGAGAAAGCGAGCAATCTTCTTTTCATCCTCAATAATTAACACTCGTTTCTTCATAATTTTAAGACCCTCCAAATACCAGAAATTTATCTAAAACAGCTAAGAAGACTCCACCTAAAAATTTTATAGATAAATCTGTCGTAACCAAGCTATTTCTCTTTCCAAACCGGTCTGTAAACCTACTTTAGGTTTATATCCTAGTTTTTCTCTAATCTTAGTCTCATCTGCTTCAGTATGCTTAACATCTCCTTTGGCTACCGCCTGGTATTCTTTCTCTGCCTCTTTACCGATAATCTCTTCCATAATATTAATTGTCCGATTTAGAGTCACCCGTTCGCCAGCACCGCCCACATTAAAGATAGTTCCTTTCTCATCACTCTCTGCTGCTAAGATATTAGCTTGTACTACATCGCCGACATAAGTGAAGTTTCTTGACTGTGTCCCATCACCAAAGATAGTAATCTGTTTACCGGTTAAGATAGCTTTAATAAAAATATGAAAAGCCATATCTGGTCGTTGTCTTTCCCCAAAAACAGTAAAGTACCGTAAAGATATAGTCGGCACCCCAAAGTTTTTCCAATATAGATAACATAAATTCTCTGCTGCTAATTTGGATACACCATAAGGAGAAACCGGCTGCAACCGATTGGTCTCTTGCATCGGTAAATTATCAGTATCCCCATAAACTGAAGAAGAAGATGCATAAACGAACTTTTTAATCTCAGATTCTTTAGCTGCTTCTAATAACTGTTGCGTAACTCTAATATTATTATCAGTATAAATATCAAAGCTCTGTCCCCAGCTAGCTCTCACTCCTGCTTGTGCTGCTTGATGATACACATAGTCTACTCTCGCTAATAAGTCAACCAAATCAAGCTCCAATAAGTCTGCTTCAATAAACTCGAAGTTATCCGCTTCTATTATCTTTTCTAAATTCTTCTCCTTTAATTCTCGCGCATAATAGTCAGTAAAACAGTCAACACCGACCACCTGCTCTCCTCTAGCTAATAACCCCTCGACTAAGTTAGAACCAATAAAACCAGCTGCTCCGGTTACTAAATGTTTCATTTATTAACACTCCTATCCTTCAACTATTTATTTGAAATTTAGACTATTATTTTTAATATACCATTATGTATTTCACTATTATTCTTTAATTTCCTGTTAATTTCTCTATTTTATTATTAAATTCACAATCTAAAGCAAATAAAAACCCCTCTGGAATTATCCAGAGGGGTGCAGTTCATTAGTCTTTATTTAATTAAAAGTCAACGCCTAAAGTAGTAGTGATAGTTGTGCTATCAGCAGCATTATCATAGCTGTTGTCTTCAAGTTCTACTTCTAAGCTAGTGTTATTAGCCATGCTATAAACAACACCAGTATCTAAATAGTCATGGTCACCAGCATTGTCAGAGCTATACATAGCATAAGAAGCATAAGCGTTTAACTTATTAGTAATGTTGAAGTTAACGCCTGGCTTGATCATAGTTACATCACCAGCACCAGCTGTTGTTGTAAGAGCAGTATCAGTTAATACAGAGTCTTGAGCTGTTGCACGAGCAAATCCTTCTTCAACATTTGCATACTCTAAAGAAGCAGTAGCGCCTGGAAGTAATTGTTTAGTTGAGAAGCCTAAGTCGATTAATTGTGCATCATTAGCATCTCCGAAAAGAATAGTTCCAGTTCCGAAGTTATGATGCTTAGTAGCTTTTACAGTATAACCATCATAGTTAGCATCATTATCATCAACATAGTTTACTGTTACTTCATCAGCTAAACCTAAGTCTTTAACGCTACCTTGAGCAAATACTACTTTGCCTTGGTTATCAGTATCTAAGTTATGTCCAAACTTAGCTGAAACACCACCATTTGCATAAGCTAATCTAGCGAAATCATCAGAGTCAAATTCATATAATATACCATCTGGAGCAGTTTCGTACATTCTACCTGCTTTTAAACTAACTGGTCCGAATGCGTTATCTATGTTAACCCACATCTCATAAACGTCAAGATTTTCAGGGTTACCTGCTCCTGCACCATTAGCAAAGTCGTAAGTGTAATCAAGCTCAGAATAGAAATTCACATTGTCAGCAGGCTTCGCATTTAAGAATAAATCGAATTCACCTGTAGTTGCACTATTACCATCTTTTACCTTGTCATTTTCAATCTCAAAATGTCCATTAGCCTTTAAATTATTCGTTGTTGCTGCCATAGCTGGAACAGCTAGTGCTACAACTAAAGCGATCATTATTACGATAGAAAGTTTTTTCACTGTACTTCCCCCTTGATTGTTTTTAGTATTAGTTTTGTTTTGGTTTATCTATTATCTAAGCCAAACAGTCAAGAGTAAGTTTCCTTGTTTCCTTACTCAATTAAATTTTTAGATAATAGATTCAATTTAGGTTTATTGAAACTATCCTCTTAATCTTACGGCCAACCTGTGGGTTTCACCTCCTTTCAACCGCTTTAATTAAGATAGATAATCAATAGCTAGTAAAAAAGAATCAATCACTCAATAAAAAATATGTTACAATCGTCAGATAATTTTTATTCTATACTACATATTTAGACATTTTTTTGCGAATCCCTGCTTGATTAAATAAAAAGATAATTCAATAAATGGATTAAATAGGTAATTTACATCGTGCAAACCAAGATTTGAATTTTTGCATTAAATCATTTGTTTTTTATAAAACTACTTTTTTCGACAAAATCATTATTCTACAACTTTAGTTGCTATTCCTGCAAAAAATATTATTTTTACATAAAAAAACTCCTCCGGGATAATTCCCGAAGGAGTTTTATAGCGTTATTTAACTTTAATTAATCTAACTTTAATTAAAAGTTAACACCTAAAGTAGTAGTTAAAGCTGACTCATCGTCAGGTGCTCCAGTCCAATCATTACTGAAGTTCTCATACTCAACATCTAAGTAAGTATCTGGAGCTAAGTCATAGCTAGCAACAAGGTCTAAATAATCTTGCTTAGCATTACTTTTGTCGCCTTCATACATAGCATAACCGAAGTATACACCTAACTTATCAGTTAAGTCAAAGCTTACGCTTGGCTTAATAACTTGTACATCATCTGCAGAATAGATAGGTTCATAGTCAGCATTAACATCATTAAATACAGAGTCATCTTGAATAGCTGTATCATTATTAAGAACGAATCCTTTATCAACAGTTCCATATTCTAAACCAGCAGTTACGCCTGGGAATAACGTCTTAGTTGTAAAGTCAACGTCAAGTACTTGAGCACCACTAATAGGACCATTGTCAGCTTCACCAAATACAATAGAGCCTGTACCAAAGCTGTGCTGCTTAGTAGCCTTTAAAGTATAACCTTCATAGTCTAAAGTATTAGCATCGAAATAGTTTACTGTTACTCCGTCAACTAAACCTAAGTCTGTAACTTTACCCTCAGCAAGTAATACTTTTTTAGAATCGTTGTTATCTAAGTTATATGCTACTTTACCAGAAACATTATTTTCATTGTAAGCAAATCTAACAAATTCATTAGCCTTGTCTTCAATGTCATATAATAAGTTACTAGCAGCAGCCTCGTCCATTCTACCTACTCTTAAAGCTAATGGACCGAAAGCATCTTCTACATTAATCCACATCTGGTCAACTCTACCTTGATGTTCGCCTGTATCGTTTACATTATCTACAAAGAACGTATCATAGTCTAACTCAGTAAAAGCACTTACCTTATCGTTAATCTTTGCATTTAAATATAGGTCTAAGTCTCCATATGTGCTACTTAAAGTCGGACCACCCTTGTCTACAGTTGAATTCTCCATTTCTAAGTTACCATTAATAGCTAGCTTAGGTGCTGCCATAGCTGGAACAGCTAAAGCTACAACTAAAGCCAAAGTCAATACAATTGAAAACTTCTTCATTTTATTTCCCCCTTGATTGTTTTTAGTATTAGTTTTGTTTTTGTTTATCTATTATCTAAACTAAACAGTCAAGAGTAAGTTTCCTTGTTTCCTTACTCAATTACGTCTTTAGATAATAGATCAATTTAGGTTTATTGAAACTATCCTCTTAATCTTACGGCCAACCTGTTGGGTTTCACCTCCTTTCAACCGCGTTGATTAAGATAGATAATCAATAGCTAATATTACAAAACACACATATACATCAATTATCTTATATATCAAATATTATTTTATTCATTATCCTTTGATGCATTATTTATCATTCAATGCATTAATTATCCTCTACTAAACATATAATTAGAGATTCCTTTATAAATTCCTGCTTAATTACTAAAATTATTTTGAAAAATAAAAATATTGAATGCATTAAATATAAATAACCCCCTCTGAATATTCAGAGGGGGCTTCTAATTCAATTTAGTTAAAAATCGACGCCTAAAGTAGTAGTAATTTTCTCTTCATCCTCTTGCCAACCGTCGTAATTATGGTTTTCATACTCAACATCTATATAAGTATTCTCAGC
The DNA here is from genome assembly GCF_900114655.1 of Candidatus Frackibacter sp. WG13. Classification (GTDB taxonomy): domain Bacteria; phylum Bacillota; class Halanaerobiia; order Halobacteroidales; family Acetohalobiaceae; genus Frackibacter. Next base: position 167,175 of record NZ_FOTT01000002.1, on the reverse strand, counting down.
TAGGTCATAGCTAGCAACTAAATCCAAATATTCATCTTCATCAGTTGATTTGTCAGCATCATACATAGCATAAGCAAAATCAATATTTAACTTATCTGTTAAGTCAAAATTGATACCTGGCTTAATTACCTCTACCTTATCGTTTCTATAGAGCGCAGCTGCAGTATCAACAAATACAGAGTCATCTTGGTCAAGTACAGCCTGGTCTGCAACAAATCCTTTTTCAGCAGTTGCATATTCTAAGGAAGTAGTGATACCTGGGAATAACTGATCAGTTACAAAATTAACATCTAATACATTAGCACTATCATTTATTTTCGCATCTACATTTCCAAATAAGACTGATGCCTCTCCAAAGCTATGCTTTTTATCTAATTTTACTGTGTAACCTTGATAACCAGCATTGTAATCGATATAGTTCAATGTTACGCCATCAATCAAGCCTAAATTTGTTACTGTACCTTCTGCAAAGAATACATCCTTACCTTCACCGCTATATCCAGATTTAGCCGAAATGTTATCTGCTGTATAAGCCAATCTAACAAATTCATTAGCACCCTCTTCAATATCATAGAGCAAATTATTAGCAGCTGCTTCATTCATACGACCAACTCTTAAAGCTAAAGGACCAAAAGCATCCTCTACGTTAATCCACATCTGATCAACTCTACCTTCAAGACCAGCAGCATCAGAAGAATCGTCAAACTGCAGACTATAGTCTAATTCAGTAAAGGCACTTACTTTATCGTTAATCTTAGCATTTAAGTACAGATCTAAATCTCCATATGTGCTACTTAATGACTTACCTACAGTCCCTACGTTAGGATCGGTATTCGGGTCAACATATTGATTCTCCATCTCTAAATTACCGTTAAAAGTTACTTTAGTTGCAGCCATAGCTGGCAGAGCTAATGCTACGACTAAAGCAATCGTTAGTATAAGCGAAAACTTCTTCATTCTATTTCCCCCTTGATTGTCTTTATCTTAATTTTTAGTTGAACTATTATCCAGATAAGTGAGTTTCCTTGTTTCCTCACTTAACTACATTCTGAATAATAGACCTAGTTATGTTTATTAAAATTATCCTCTTAATATTCGCGACCAATCTTCGAATTTCACCTCCTTTCAATCACTTAATTAAGACGGATAATCAATATTAAAACCACGTATTAAATTCCATAATATTACATACATTCAATATATATATTCACTGTCTTTGATGTAAATTCCTTCCAAATTAATGCAATGAATTATTCTTCGTTTAAATCAACTTCAAAAATTTGACTATCATGTTCTAATATATTCTAAGATAGTCATAAATATTAATCTAAAGTCTCTTTTTATAAAAGAAAAAAGTCGTAACCTATCACTAGGCTACGACCTTTGATTGCTTATTTTGTTTTTCTCTATAAATGACCATTAATAAGGCGATTATGACCCAAAATAATTTTGCAGTCTCCGAATCACCTAAATTATAAAAGGTTAGACCGTGAATTAAGAAAGCTAATATCCCGGCTAACAGACCTAAAATAGCATTAATCCAATATTTATCTTCTAAATTTCTCAACAATTCAAAACCAACTTTGAATATATAAGAAACTAAGAATGTAAATGCACCTAAACCTATTATTCCTGTCTCAGCTAAAATATTCATTACAATATTATGTGCATAATGCCGTTTTTTCACTCTAGCTTCTGGCAGCATATATTTCTTAGGATACAATTCTGAAAACATCCCTAAACCTACCCCAGTTAAAGGATAATCACGAAACATATTAAAAGCACTCTTCCACATTAGTAACCTTTCTTTATTAGAACTATTATCTAAATCAATAATAGTAGAAGCTCGTTGATAAAAAGAAGGGATTAAAGCTAATGCCAAAATAACTAGTACCATAAACCAGATAATTAACTTCTTATTCTTAAATATACTTAAAAAAGCAACTCCTCCTAATATAGCTAACCAAGTCCCGCGTGTATTGGTAAAGATTAGACTCAAACTAGTTATACCTAAAGTAATTAACGATAATAATCTATTCTTCATAGATAAATCATTAAAATTAAAAGTTATTAATAAAGGTAAGATTAGAACCATTATACTCCCATAGGTTAATGTTAAGAAAAATCCACTTGCCCTTTCAATTTCCAAAAAATAATGTTGATAAATACTATAAATGGAGGCAATACTAATTGATAGTATAAAAAAGATAAATATCTTTTTGACTAATTCCAATCTTGTAACACTATTAAATATCATATAATAAATTAAAACAGGAATTATTACTTCCCCAAATGCCTGCCAACTTATATTCATATTGTGAGAAAAAAGAATAGAGATTAAATTTGCCAATAAATATAATAATATAGATAATTCCATGCCTGTTTTTAAATATTTTAATCCTTCTCTTTCCTTAATTAATTTAATTACTAAACCAATAAAAACTAATCCCAATCCAATATTTGAACCAGCAGTAGATATTGCTATCATTAAAGCATATAAAATCAACCCAAAACAGATTAATTTATTCTCAAACAATAATAACACCACCATCTTTCTATATCAATTTTAAATATATATTTTCTATTTCCCCAACCATATTACTTAATGTAAAATTATTCATAACTCGCTGGCACCCTTTATATCCTATTCTTTCCCTTAATTCAGGCTTGCTAAGCAAAGTCACCATAGCTTTAACTAATTCTTCTTTATCATCTACAGAGAATAATAATCCAGTAGTTTCATCAGTAACAATCTCTTTTAACCCACCAACTGCACTAGCAATTACTGGTTTGCTCATTGCCATCGCTTCAATAGCAACTATTCCAAATGCTTCTTTTTTAGTTGGAAAAACCATAACATCAAACGCCTTCATCAATTGGGGTATATCACTTCTAAAACCTGTTAAAACCACTCTATCTTTTAAATCTAAATTTGTAATCAACTCTTTAAGTTTACGCTCATAGTGCTTGTCATTCGTTACATCATCACCTACAATTAAATATTTAACCTTTAATTTTTTATTATCAACTTCAGCTGCTGCTTTAATCAATAACTCTTGATTCTTATTCCCCCCTAAACGGCCTACTGTTCCAACAATTAATTCATCATCTTTTATCTCAAACTCTTCTTTTACACTTTTACTATCAATTAATTCCGGATTAAACCTATTAATATCAACACCATTATATACCACTTCTACTTTTGACTCAAGAATGACATCCGGATCAATAATCTTTTCTTTAACCCTATTAGAAACTGCAATAAACTTATCAATATTCATATATAATCTTTTGTGTGCAAAAGTATCTCCTAAAGAAGATAGACTATGCCTAGTAGCTATTACTTTTCCTCTTTTAGCTATCCCTTTAGCCATAGCACCTAACCAATAATCAATACCAGTATGGCAGTGTATAATATCTATTTCCTTTTCTTTAATAATTTTCACTAAGTTATATAAAGAGAATAAGTCTAACACATTCTTTAATGGTAAACTTCTTAAGTCAGTATCTAAATTTTTAAAGTTCTTAACTATCCTATCCTTAACTACCACTGTTAAGTTATGTCCACGTTCTATTAACCTCTCTGTCAAATGATAAAGATGTACTTCTCCGCCTCCATAAAATTTCGCCGCACTAATTTGGAGTATATTTAAACTTTTGTTCTTCACTAAATCAACTCCTAAGTTATAACCTTTCTTCTATTGCTCTTAATACTTCCTTAACTGTAATCTCTTTCATACACTCATGATTCCTATCACATTCATGATTTCTAGCAGTGTGATTTCCACAAGGAACACAATCTAATTCTTGCTTTTGAATTACTTTATGTTCTTTGCCATAAGGACCAAAAACTTCATGGTCAGACGGTCCAAATAAAGCAACAACCGAAGTCCCTATCCCAACACTAATATGCATAGGTCCAGTATCATTAGTAATTAACAGGTCACATCGTTCCAATAAAGCAGCTAATTCTAAAATTGAAGTCTTACCTACTGCGTTTATCATCTTTTTATCATTCTTTATATATTTATTTATAGCTTCTATCTTCCTCTTTAGGTCCCCCCAAAAAAATAATATTAACTCCTAATTCATCTACTAATTTATTTCCTAATTCAACGAACTTTTGAATCGGCCAACACTTAACTTCAAATCTAGCTCCAACATTCAATCCTATCAACTTATTATCTCCATGACCAACCTTATGCTTCAATAAAAATTGATTCGCAAACCTTTTTTGAGTTTCATTTATACAAACTTCTAACCCTTTATGTAGATTAGTATTTAAATTTAAAATTTTTGCTACTTGTAAATAATAATCTACATTGTGCATCTGTCTTTTAGGCGAAAAATAATCTGTATAAAATTTTCCTCTCTTTTTTCTAGCAAACCCTATCCTTTTCTTAGCACCACTTAACCAACTAAATAAAGCAATATTTTTATTATCTTGTAATCCAATTACTAAGTCATATTTCTCTTTTCTAATTTTTTTAATATATTTAAAATACCCTTTATATCTATCTAAACTTCTAGGCGGTCCCTCTTTACTAAAGTAAATAAACTTATCAATATAAGGAGAACTTTTAATTATATTTGCAGTCTTGTCCCAAATACTCATATGAATTTCTGCCTGTGGATAACTTTCTTTTAAAACTCTTATTAATGGAGTTGAAAAAACTAGGTCACCTATCGCTAAATAATTCATAATTAATATTTTATCATATATGTTATTCATCATTTATTTCCTCCACCATCTCTTCAACATTTTCTAAAACTTCACCCACATCCAGTTCTTTCATACATTCCCATTCGCGCTCACTACACTCTTTCTCATGACAAGGTTGACAGTCCAAATCCAGAGTGATTACTTGATGTTCATCACCATACGGACGATAACGCCACGTTTCTGTAGGACCAAATAGAGCTACTACCTTAGCCCCCATAGCTACTGCCATATGCATCGGTCCTGTATCACCACTGATTACTACATCCAGTTCAGCCTCTAAAGCAGCTAATTGTAATAAAGTAGTCTTACCTGCCGCAATTAGTACTTCTTCTTTCATCTTCTGCCTAATTAATTCTGCGTCTTCTACATCTCCAGGACCTCCTAAAATTATAACCTTGTATCCTTGTTGTACCAACGCGTCTCCCAACTGAGCAAACTTTTCTCGTGGCCAACGTTTTGTCGGCCAATTACCACCAATATTTAACCCTATCACTCTATCGTTAGACTCAACACCTAACTTAGCTAAAAAATCTTTTATTTCCTCTTTCTCTCGTTCATTTACATACATCTCTAATCCTTCATCATATATATCTTTCACTTCGGGTAAAGCCCGAGCAATATCTAAATAATAATTTACCCGATGTTGTTTGTCATTTGGATAAACAGGGTCAGTATAAAAAAACTTTCTACTCCAATGACGAGCAAAACCAATCCGCCGCGGCGCTCCACTTAACTTCGCTAATAAGGCTAATCTAGGATTATCTTGCAGGGTAATAGTTAGGTCAGCATTTACAGCCCGTAACTCCTTAATATAGCTTAAATAACCCGATAATGAACTATGATCCCCTTTCTTATCAAAAGGAATGATTCGGTCTATATGAGGATTATACCTTAAAATATCGACTAACTGCTTCTGAATACTAATCTCTATTTCTGCATCCGGATAGTTCTTACTTAAAGTCTTAAGTAAAGGGGTAATAAATACTAAGTCTCCAATAGCCAAAAAATCAAGGATTAAGATTTTTTCTATTCTACTTTGCTTCATAGTACTCACCATCTAATTCCTTTTTTATTCGCTCTAATACAGCATGATTATTCTCTTGGTTAGGCTCTTCTTTATTCCCATTAACTAAGTACTTATATCTAAAATAGTATAAAAATTTATCGATCATCTCATAATCAACTTCATCAAAGATTGATTCAGCAATTTGTTGTGGCAATTGATTTAATTTAGAAACATGATTGACCACACCTTCTACATTATAATTAGCCTTTCCTAAAGTAATTACTGGTTTATACTTTAATAAAGCTTCAATGCCTACACTAGAATTTATAGTAATCACCAATTGACTAGCTTCTATAAGATCAGCCACATCATAATCTGTAACAAAGATAATATTCTTATCTTCATATTTCTTCTTTAAATCAGAATAATCAATCCGTCCAAAATCTGAAGGATGTTCTTTGACTACCAACCAATAATCTTTATTATTACGCTGGTTGAATTTTTCTAATGCCCCATAGCAGATATCAACTAATTCATACATATTATCTATATTAGGTGAATTAATTAAAACCTGTGTATCGGTATAAACTTGAAAAGGTAAAAAGAGAAAGTCGTTTGGCAAATCAATCTCTGCTTGTTTCTGAACCTGCCTCTTCTTTACTACATTTGTTAAACGGTCCATTCTTAGGTCACGAGTTTCAATCTCTATACCATGTATTTGAGCTATAGCTTCTTGAGAAGGCTCTTCTTTCATAAAGAATTCTTTCTCTTTATTAGATAAAGAACTAACCGCATTAACTCCTTGTGAATCAATCTCTAATGTATTAGGAAATTGACCACTTTCAAAATAGAGAGCCTTTATACTAAATTCTTTAGCCAATCTAGTAACTAAAGCTGGCGCCAAATTAGTACCATTCCAAACTATTACTAAATCAATATCATGCTCATTATAAAAATCTGTTAAAAACCTTTCCCATAACTTAGCTTTGACATGTAAAAACTTCTTATAAACCTTATGCAATAGATTCTTCCCTTTAAATTTAGCCTTAAATCGCAAATAGGTAAAATTCATCAAATCTTCAATTTTATCTTTACTTAAATAATCAGTTCCACCAAACTTCGTAACTCCTCGTCGCAAAAGATCTGCTTCTTTCAATAAATATGTATTATACTTCTCACCTAAATTCTGTGCTAAAAAATTAAAATACTCTTCTTGGTGGCTATTGTACACAAAGAATAAAATATTGTCCGACATCTTCAGTCCTCCTGTGGTTTCCTAGCCTAACTTATCAGCTTATTAATATATTCAATCACAGTTTCTACTTTAATCTGGTCAATATCATCACTTGGACTCTTAATCACTAAGTTCTGCCCTTGATATGGACCATAGCGAGCAGGTCTGGTCGGTCCAAATAAAGCAATCAAAGGAGTCCCTACAGCCACTCCCATATGCATAGGTCCGGTATCTCCAGTTACTAATAAATCTATTCTCTTTAATAAACAACTTAACTCTTTTAAAGTAGTCTTCCCGGCTAGATTAATTGCTTTCGTCTCCATTTTATTAATAATTCTTTTGACTTTATCCTTATCTACTGGGGCACCTAAGACCAAAACCCTTGCTTGCAGATTATCATTAATCCAATCTCCAACCTGAGCAAACTTATCTTCCGACCACTCCTTATCCTCTCTACTTGTCGCCGGATTAAATGCTATTAATAATTCATCATTCTGAATCTTATATTTTTCTACTAAGCGTTTAATATAATCTTCATCTTTCTTAGAACTAGCTATCATGAATTCCTTTTCGTATTCAGCAGGGTCTACTTCTATCAGTTCTAATAAGCTCAAGTATTCATCTACAGCATGTAACTCTAAATTTTCCTTTATCTTATCTGTATATAATAAAGAGACCAACTGCTTATCAATCCCAATTCTCTTCCTAGCCCTGGTCAAATACGATAATATTCCACTTCGAAAGACACCATGTAGGTCTATAACTAAATCAAACTCTTTTCCCTTTAGCTTACTAATAAGAGGAGATAAAGACTTAAGAGCAGAGACTATTCCTTCCTCTCTGCGTAGATTCTTAAACTTATCCTTATTAAATAAGATAACTTCATTTAAATCTGGATTTCCTGTTACCATATCTTTTGACTTAGCCTCTACTAAATAAGCTAAATAAGAATTAGGATATCTCTCTCTCAATATTCTTATTACAGGAGTAGTCATTAAGACATCCCCTATTGAACTTAATCTCACTATCAAGATTTTCAACCTAAATCACTCTCCACCTTTAATTAAAAACTCAGAAATCAAATTAATATTCTCCTTTATTGCTCCTTGATTAGCTATAATTAATCTTTTAGCATTCTCTCCTACCCTTGTTAAATGGTCCTTATCAGCTAGCAAAGATTTAGCCTTCGCAACTAATTCAGTTTGTGACTTCACCTTAAAACCAACCCCTTCTTGCTCTAGTAATTCCGCACTCTCTTGACAATTATAATTATGTGGTCCAAATAGAACTGGATTACCCTGAGCAGCTGGTTCTAAAAGATTATGTCCTCCCTGATCAATCAAAGTTCCACCAATAAAGACGATACTTCCTAAGACATATACTTTAGTTAATTCACCAATCGTATCTAAAATTATGACCTCTGCTTCACGACTACTCTTATTAACTAATTCAGTCTTTTTAACGGTCACAAACCCATAATCCTGACAGAGATTAACAATGTCAGCGGCTCGTTCAATATGCCTTGGTGCTATTAACAAGATTAAGTCATCAAATTCTTCCTTTAATTCTTGATAACTTTTTAATATTATCTCTTCCTCGCCTGGATGAGTGCTCCCTGCTATAAAGAGAGGTGTCTCTGATTTAAGATGATATTTCTCTAACAATTGATCGTAATCTGATTCTTGTAAATCTATCTCTAACTGATCGAACTTAATATTTCCTGTTATTTTATATTTATCCTCGTCAAATTCATTACTACAGTATTTCTCTATCTTCTCTAAGTCTGTTTCCGTTTGGACAGTACATTTATCTAATCTCTTCAACATAGCCGGCAATAAACCAGGCAGCCATAAATACTGGCCAATACTCTTCTTACCAATCCAAGTATTAACCATCATTACTTTTTCTCCATATTTTTTAGCAAAATAAACGAAGTTAGGCCATAAATCCGGTTCAACTATTATACTCAATTCCGGTTTTACTTTAGCTAAGACCGGCCCAATAATCCAAAAGAGATCCATCGGTAATAGAATAACTTCAACTTCTTCATCTAACTTATTCTTGGCCATCTGTCGACCAGAATGTGTGCTAGTTGAAAGAACAAACTTCAAATCTAAATTTTCTTCTCTTAACTCGTTAATTAATCTCTTTGCTATATTCACTTCCCCAATCGAAGCAGCATGAATCCAAACTACCTTTTTACCTACTACTGCCTCATAAAATTCAGCAGACAAAAATCCTAACCTATCTCTAATTGCTCTTCTATACTTCTTTCTAAAGATAGCTTTCAACAAATATATAGGTAAAAGAACTAAAGTAAAAATGTGAGTCACTAAATTATAAAGGAAATAGACCAATAACCTTCACCCCTAAACCCCTTTTCTTCGCATCTCTCCAACTAGTCGTTCTACTAATTCAGCATTTCTTGCCGAAGCTCCTTTATTACTCTCAATCATCTCTAAAGCTTGTCTACTCTTAGCCTCTAATTCATCTTCGTTACTTAAATAATACAGCATCTTCTCTTTTAGTTCTTCTACATCACTAACCTGAATTCCTACCTCATGCTCTAAGACCAAGCTTGTACTCTCTTTAAAATTAAACATATGCGATCCAAAGAAGACCAGCTTACCATGAGCAGCAGGTTCTAAGATATTATGACCACCTTTTTTAATTAAGCTACCGCCGATAAATACCAAATCAGCTATGCCATATATTTGAGCCAACTCGCCGATTGTATTTAGCAGAATCACCGACTCCTCTTCAGGATTTCTCGTTTCAATTTCAGTCCTACGAACTAAATCAATCCCCGCTTTTTGATACAGATCCTCTATTTCATCAACCCGCTTAATATGCCGCGGTGCTAAGATCATAACTAAATCTTCAAACTCTGCTTTCAACTCTTTATAAACAGGAATTAATTGCTCCTCCTCATTAGGATGAGTACTACCAATTACTAAAACAGGCTGATTAGGATCTATCTTAAATTCATCATAGATTTTTTCCTCCGCCTCCGAATCAGGCTCAGCATAGGTCTGGTCAAACTTAGTGTTGCCATTATTAACTACCTTCTCTTCATCTGCTCCTAACTCAGTGATATATTTCACATCCTGTTCAGACTGCATACTTAAAAAGTCGATATTAGCTAACATATCCTTCATAATTGGCCCTAAATATTTATACTTTTTCGCACTATCATCACTAATTCTACCATTCACTAGCATTACTTTGCTGCCTAACTCCTTAGCATACCTAATTAGATTAGGCCATAGCTCCGTCTCGGTAATGACTATTAACTCCGGTTTAAGCAGTTTCAAGACTCGCTTTATCACCCACGAAAAGTCTAACGGAAAGTAGATAATCTCATCAGCTTCTTCAACTATCTTATCTGCCATCTCCTGACCGGTATCCGTAACCGTCGAAAAGAGAATCTTATGCTCCGGAAAGTGCTCCTTAATCTCAGTAACCACTGAACTAGCGGCTACTGTCTCTCCTACTGAAACAGCATGAATCCAAATTAAGTCTTCATCTCGTAAATAATGAAGACTTTCCGGCAGATAACCTAACCTCTCCTTTAGCCCCACTCTATACTTACCTTTAAAGATCATCTTATAGATCAAAACTGGTAGAAATAATATAAATGCTCCTATTAATACTAAGTCATACAATAGATACCAAACCATCCTTACCCCTCATTTACTTAATATTTTAAGTTAAAGTTTAGCTTCCCTGTCTCTTCTATAAAGTCCACGCTAACTCCAACTTCCATACAATCGTATACTCGCTTAATTGCTAAATGTTGATCTTTTCCACTTTCATCAATTAATTCATTATTAATTAAATCATAATCTAAATCACTACTTATCTGCCAATAGGCATTATTCTTTGTAGGCGTTCTATACTCTAATTTTACTCTAATACTATCATATTGCTGGTCATCTAAGCCATACTTTAGATCACCAGTTATATTTAAATGTGCTCCTTGGTCGAAACGATTTCTATAACCTAGTCCAAGTACCATATTCTCTTTAGTACCTACCCTATCATCTCTTAAAGGAGCCTCTCCGGAGACTTCACGATAATCATAACCCAACCTTGCAGTAGTAGTATTAGTCAATGAATATTTATAGATACCATTATAGTCATAATATTTGTATTTATCTCCATTTTCATAATTAAATTGATGTCCCCTTACTTGCCAATCAAAGATTTGTTTATCACTCAATCTAAATGGATGGCCGTTAAAAATCAACCTATAATAATGTCTCCAGCCCTCATAATCTCCATCTTTATCTTCATCTAAATCTTCAAAATCATATGGACCCGGTGGTTGACCTATATCTTTAACATAATCAAAATCGAATCTAAGATCAGCTAACACTGGAGATTGCTTATTTAAGTCAAAATTAAACTCATAAGTCTTATACTCTTCACCTGAACTATAATCTGCCTTGCGTATATCAGTTCCTAACCCCAAACGAGTAGTTGGGGTTAATCTATAATTATTCTTCCATAGTCTCAATCTCACATCACTACGATTCGCTTCTTGACCTCCGTCTTCATTATGACCATAGCCACTCTCTAACTGCCAGTTAACTTTAGTTTCATCTAATAAAGACCCTGTAGTACCGTTAAGTTTTAACCTGCTATCCCACCCTTCAGCACGATCATACGTAAGCATAGGACTTAGCTTTAGATCATCGGTCAAATCATATTTGTAATCTAGAGCTACCTCATCTGTAGCCTTCGAAGTTGCTTTCAGTCTAATATCTCCTTCTAACTTTGAGTTAACATAATGTTGATAATTAAACTGCATATAGAAACCATCATCAGTATTATACCCAAAACTTGGCAGTGGTGTCAAATCATTAGTCTTTAAAGAAGTTCTATAACGAGGATAGGTCATAACATGATAACCACCTAACCAAACCTCTACGTCCTTAGCAATTAACTCTTCACCTGGATAGATAGTCGCTTCTCTAGCTATCAACTCATAATGTGCTTCTGGATTCTTACAAGAAGTAAGCTTAGCCCTCTTTAACTTAAGATCATCATCTACTATCTTTATCTCTTGACCAGCAAACTTCTTCTTCCCCATTGTCCCTTTCGCTTTTAGAAGTTCACCTTTCTTGCTCTCGTAATTATAAGTTAATCTCTCACCATTTAATCTTTCATTCTTCTTCGCTTCCTTCTTCTTAATAAGGATAACATTGCCTATTGCTAAGACATCTTTCGTCTCCATATCAATCTCTAATTCATCAGCTATAATAGTAGTATCTTTAAAATCAACCTTAACCTTTCCTTTAGCCCTAACCATATTCTCCGCTCGGTCCAAGACTAAATTATTAGCTTCAATGCTATAAGGTGACTCTTTCGCTCCAACTGGAATGATAACCATAAAAATTAATATTAAGCTTAATACCGCTACCTTTCTTATCACTTAATACACCTCTTCCTAATCTACAAAAAAACCTACTACCCTCTTAAATTCTATAAAAAACCTCCAACTTCCTTTAAGTAATTTCTCCTTATTTTAGTATAAATTAAAATACCTAATTAGCAATTAATTGCTAATTAGGTATTTTGATAACCTCATTAATGATTAGAACACAAAAAAGATGACCTTTTTGTGGTTAAACCATTAATTAATCTTTACTAACTATAGTCCCTATTTGAACCGGAATTCCTAAAACAGTCTCTGGTCTTGCAGTCTCTACAAAGAAACTCTGATTAGGTTTAATTACTTCTTCCTCACCTTTAATAAAGAAACCTGTTACGACTCCAGCCGGTCCTAATACTGCTGTGCTCAAGATACTAGCCCCTACAGCATACTTCATAGACTTATTCTCAGCATTTTCAGCTAGAGACTTCTCTGCTAAGTCAAGCTCCATCTCTGTATTATCAAGAAAGCTTATACTATTAAAATCTAGCTTTATCTTAGCATCCTGACCAAAGAAACCAGCCTTTTCAACCTTGGTCACCGTAGCTATCCCTTTCGTACCTACAGGTAGTATCAATTTACCATTAACTAAAAGATCATCAGCCACTCTATAAGTAATCTGCTCTTTATCCTGTAATTTTTCAGAACTTAACCTTTCTAAAAACTCTATCTTAACTAAAGTATGATTCGGCACCTCTACCTTTGCAACCTTTATCTTCCCATCTGGCAAGCTATAATTAATTAACTTTCCTAGCCTACTTGAAATTGACCCTGACTGTTCTTGACCTAATAATAGTTTCTCTACTTCATTAATCCTGTTTATGATTGGCCCTTTACTAATCTGCTGTTTTAGAGCCCACTCCAAAGCATTAATAGTAAATAATAATGATGGTCGATTCGGTTGATTCTCTAAAACTAAATTAGTAATCCGATTAGCTCTTTCAATTAGAGAGCCAGACATCTTCCTGCCATATAACTCTTTCTCTAATTTCTTTACCCTAGTTAGAAGAGCTCCATCATTCTTCTTGCCATAAAGCACGCTCTCTACTTTAGATAACTTCTGTAAAGAAAAAGTTGGCTGGACCTCTTTGGCTACAAGATTAGAACTAACTGACACTAAAAGTAATACTATAACTAAACAGACACTTATTCTTCGTTTCATATATGATGCCTCCTAAAACTTAAATTCTAATTTGATTTCAGCAGCATGTGGCTTTAATTTCTCTAATAAAGTCTTATCCTTAAGTTCTTTTTGATTCTCATTTGCTAACTGATAACCTAATTTAATACTAGCATTCTCATCTACATAGATATCTAATCCTAAATTTAATAGTTCAGATTCTAAATCAGAAACCTCCTCTGTTCCATTAGCCGTTGTAGTAGCTGTTCCATCTTGAATATTACTCTCCTCACTCTTGTTTGATTTATCTATCATAGTATAAATAGCCCTTAGCTTAGCAACATCACTGATCCCTAACTCAATTCCTGCTGAATTAACTTCTTTCTCATCTGACTTTTCAAACTCATATTGGGTAGTAATCTTACCTGACTCATTATTATATTCTAGTCCCACAGCAACTGGAAGTAGCTCCGGGTCCATCCTTTCTCCTTCATTTAAGTAATGAATAAAGAACGAAGAATCATCCGATAACTGATAGCCTAACCCTGCTTCTTCTCTATCATCAACATCAATCTTATTTATGCTATCCTTCATAGTTAAAGGGGTCATTAATCGCTTTGAACTAAGTCCCTGTAGATTGAAGTTATTAATCGATCCGTTTTGCTTTAAGTTTAAATTCTGCTTTAAGTCAAAAACTCTACGTCCATCTGTATTCTTATCGCTACCTCCACTATGCTCTTTAACTCTTCTTAATCCCCCAGGAAAGATTGCTAACTTCATCCCACTTTCCTGACTCTTTATTAGTTTCGTTCTTCTATCATTGCTATCTCCTCTACCACTATTTGGTTCAGTTGTGACAAATGTGATTCCTTTAACAAACTTTGCATTGCCTAAAAAATTATTCTTAGTTAAATTCATACTATTTAAAGAGCCTATCTGTCCTTCAATTAACTCCTGTTGATTGGCTAATTCATTAATCCAAAGTCTCCATTCATCCGACATCTTTAAGCCCGGTTCTATATCTTGATACTCCATTAATAACTCCTGCTCTAGATTAGCCTGAAAGAGGGATGAAGAATCAAAATTAGGTACTTGTGCCCAAATAGAGAATGAAATTAATAAAAATGTCATAAACGCTATTAAAAAATAATATTTTTTCATAACTTTTGGTCACCTAAAATGACCTTCCATCCCTCCTTTCGTTCTGAATAATTTATATTATAAACAAATTTCATAACTATATTTCAAGCATAATTAATTGATGTAAGCCACTTAAAAATGGAGCAGGCTGGAGTAAAGAAGAGCATGATTAAGGCTATTTTCTGTTCGACCAAAGGAAGTTTGAAAATAGCCCATGCTCTTCTTTACGGAAGCCGTCGCGGAATTTTTGGGCGTCAACAATTAATTATGCAAGACTACTATTATATGTATATCTTCTACATAAGAAGCTAAATACCTGCATTTTGATAGAAAAAACCCCTAGGTAAAGAACCTAGGGGTTTAGATAATATTACTTATTGATTAGTCTATTTAGAAGCTAACTTTGAACTCTCCATTAATAGACTCAGCTTTATAGTCATTAGCTGAAGTTGCATTATCATTGAAGTCTACTACTCGGTAGTTAACTCCAAAAGAAGTATTCTCAGTTAATTTGTGGTCAGCACCTACAGCATAGTAAATTCTTTCTGTATCAGTTGTAGCTGCTTCTTTAGTTTCATACTGAGCATCAGCAGTTAACTTTACAGTATCAGAAACAGCAATCTTATTTCTGATATCTAAAGTATTAGTCTCTTCGCCTGCTTTCTCGTCTTCTAATTCATAATCTACAACAGTAGCTAACTTACCACCGAAGTAGTTACCTTCTAAACCAGTATTAATAGTATCTACATCGTTACCATTATCAGAATCAACTGCTTCATAACTAGCAGAAACGTCTGTGTTATTAGTTAGAGCATACTTAGCTCCAGCTTCTGTAGTGATAATGTTATCATTATTAGTAGCTAATTCTTCATCTTCTACATTAGCGAATACGTTTAAACCAGGAAGTACATCCATATCTCCTGCAACTCTGTATCCTTTAATACCTGGTTCGTAGTCTTCACCAGCATCATAAATGTCATCGTCACCTTTGAAGTCATTATAGCCATCAAAGTTTACTCCTACCTCTTTGTAACCAGCAGTAAGATTGATTCCTGCAAACTTAGTAGAAGCTTCACCATCCACTAAATAGTTCTTATCTTGGCTATTATCCTTAGCTAGATACTTAACCTGAGAACTAACGCCAGGAACTAAGTCAGTCTTAGCAGTTACACCATAGACTCCTTCATCATTAGCTTTTAAATATTGTCCTGCTAAATCGATACCCGCAATATTTCTACTTGCTTTAATAGCTTTAATGTCATTGCCAGCAGTGTCATCATCTTTTCCTCTAAATACTAAGAAATCAGTTCCAAGTACATTAGCATTTACCTCTACTCCTTCTACATCTTCATCATCATAGAAGTAATTAGTTACGTGATAATCTTCAAAGTCACCAACTTTTAATCCATAATTTCCATCTTCAATTGCTAATAATGCATCGTCTAACTTAAACTGTGGTGCATCTTCGCCAGGAGTAGAACCATCCCAAGCAACTGGATTTGTAAAGTCATCAGCAATTGTGTCTAAGATTAAACTAACTGTAGTATCTTCATCAACAATCGTATTAATGTTGAAGTCAAACTCTTGTCTAAACTCCTTTTGAGCTGGAGCATCGTCATCTAAAGTGTCATCCCAATCGTCCCAATACTGACCATCTTCAATATTTGCAGTCCCAAAATCAGGATTTCCTTCTACATTAGTTTCAGTGAAAATAGTAGTTGCTTCACCATCAATCTTTACATTAAGTCCTTTAGCTTCTAAAGCATTAACTCTCTTTTCTAAAGCACTTAGCTCTTTATTAAATTCAGAATTTAAAGCTTTAACAGTCTTTTCTACCTCTGCAACTTGCTTTGCAGTTAACTTTGCTTGTACATCCTCATCTTCAATTTGAGAAGCAATTCTAGCAGTAGCTACTGCCATTTCATATCTAGTTAACTTCTTATCTCCTTTAAAAGTTCCATCTTCATAACCAGTTACAATGCCCATTTCACTTGCCTTCTTAATTGCATCATAAGCCCAATGGTTAGCTGGTACATCCTTAAACGGATTCGCCATTACTGGAGCAGTCAATGCAAATAACATTACTATAGCCAATACAATTGATAGTTTCTTCTTCATTTTTTATTATTCCCCCTAGATTATTCTTTCTTTTGATAATTAGTTTGTTGTTATTTTATCTATTGCTCTACCTACTCTATTCTAGCTTTCTACAGTCTCACATAATCAGGGGTAACAGTTGAATATGAGTGGCCGTGTTTCCTCATTTCTTAGTTCCCTGCTGATATATATTTACTGTAATCAGACTAAAATATTTCGAAATAGCCATTCCTAAGCATAGTGGTCAACCGGCTTGCGGGGGCACCTCCTTTCCGCCTTTACTAACCTAGCCCAAGAATGAAACCTTATTAACTTATTAATTAATCTTTTGCATCAATAAACTTTAAGTTACAATTTATGTAACTCGTTGTCTTTAAATGTGTTTTATTAACTTTTATTTACTTATCTATTTTATTAATTCTACTTAATTCGACATATTCCTGCAAAAAAATTTAAGTAAAAAATGGTAAAATAGCTTCGTCAAATTTACAGTTGCAAATAGTCAATTCTTTGATCAATTTTTAAACTCTATTACACTTATTCAACCCACCTTTCTTAAATCCTCTTAGTAAAATTATGATAGCTGCGTGCCTAATGGTAGTACTGGTGGAATATGTTATTCATAACCTGTTAAAAATATAGTTAGCTATAGCAACGTCAATATACCTCTTCCGCTTGCCGTTCATTCCGCCTCCTGCTCCATTCACTCTCAAAAACTAACCCTTCAGCCATCCATGGCTTCGGATTATTTTTAAGAGTCGCTACAGAGGTATATTGACTAGAAGTTATCCACAATCTATCAAAAATATAATTTCCTATACAATAAAAAAACCTCTGCAGAAATTAATCTACAGAGGATTGATATAATAATATGTACTTATAAAGGTTAATTAGAAGCTACCGCCACTAAAGACAGAACAATAGCCACAATACTAAGTTTTTTATTAAAATCTACTTTACCCTTAAGGTCCTTGATATCTTCTTTATTCTGATTTACATCTGCTTTAACTAGCTTTAATTCTTCATTAAATTCAGCCTTTAAAGCATCTACTATCTGTTGAACTTCTTTCTTCTGCTCAGCTTTTAGTTGCGCATTCTTTTCTTCTAATAAATCTACAATAGCTGCCGTAGTTTTAGCCATTTGATAACGGGTCATTGGAGCCTGACCGTTAAAATCTCCTTGCGGTGTACCTTCCATGATTCCTAACTCTGCTACTTTAGCGATCGCATCGTATGCCCAATGTCCTAGTGGAACATCAGTAAAAGGATTAGCTGCTAAAGCCGGTAAAGTAACAGTAAATACCATAATTAATGTCAGTAATAAAGCTATCTTCCTCATAAATTCACCCTCCTTGCTAAATCTTTATTCAATATTTAATTTCTACATTCACAATTAAAATCCTTTTATTTTAAAAAATAAATAGCATCTATTCCTTGCTTTTAGCTAAAAACCTCTTGACTAAAACAAGGGCTGCATAGTCATCGATTGGTCGCGGTGGAGTTTGAAAAGAAATTGGTATCAACCTACGCCAATTCTTAGGCGGATTCTCCTGCCAATATAACTCTCTTGCCTCTAAAGTAGACCCTGTTTCATCTATCACTTCAATCTTTACCTCGCTATTATAATTGATTCTAATACGTTCTACTATTTCTGACGATAAAGTTCCATCTCCAATAATGATCCTATCTATATTATAGTCATTATCTAATTCTTTAATCCTATTAATTAGATCATTAGTCTCAACTACTGTCTGTACAACTATCTGGTTCTCTTCTTTAACTAGTACCAAGCCACATTTATCTCTTCCGGGGTCTATTCCTATAATCAATCATTTCACCTCGCTAAAGACCGAACTATGAATTCAATATTAGATGTCAATGAATCACTACGCCAAATATCTTCTTTAGCTACTACTTTGACTTGTACAGGTTTCTCTAGTCGTTGTAACTTATTAAATAAGGAGTAGAAACGACTAAAGTTTAGACTACCTACTTGTCCTTGTGAATTTGGAATTAATCCGTCTTTAATTGCTTGATTATTAACCTTAGTTAAGAAAGTCTCTAACTCTTTTTCTAACTCTTTTAGGGATTCTACATTATTAATCTGTTTTTTAGCTATTAACTGGTTCTTATGGTATACTTGATAATCCTCATATAGACTAAATTTAGCTACTACCTCCTCATCCTGTAGAGTATTCTTTTGAGCAACCAGTCTTACTACCATTCTTGTACTCTTTTGACGTAAAGCCTTAGCTACCCTAAATAAATCTTCCTCATACATCTTAATTACTCGGTTAGATTTTTGATTTTCAATTCCTTTCTTGATTGCCTTGCGATTGGCATTACCAATAAATTCATCTAATCTCCTTACTATTACCTTATCGGAAGCTCCTGCTTCTATCACTTCGGAATGAATCATTTCACCCTTCTGGTATACTATATCCCCAGTCATCGAATCTAAATACTTCTGTCCTACAAATTTAAGACTATAAGATAGATTATTAACTCGATTTTCTAAGACTTTCTTTTGGCCTGTTAAATCTTTAATCTTACTTTCTAAAACATCGACTTCTTGACCTAAGCTATTAACTTTATTCTTTAATTTTTGCTTAGTCTTCGTTAATTCCTTTAATTCTACTTCAGATTCTTTTAACTTCTTTTCAGCAACCTGATATTCATCGATCGTTTTCTGTAATTGTTCTTCTATATCTTTCTTCTGTTCTTTTAACGAAGTCAGTTCTTCACTCTTAGATTTAATCTCATTCTTCATATCCTTTAATCTATTATCTTTTACAGCAACCTTCTGGGTTAAAGTATTTAATTCAGCAACCATTGCCTGCATATTAAAGAGAGCTATCCTTACTCCGCGGGAAGTAACCAACAAGAGAGTAATCGTTGTCGTAGCAATTAATATTCCGGTTAAGATAGTTACTAGAATTGATGTATATTTAGGGCGTAACCCAAAGAGAGATAAACGCTTACGGCCTACCTTCATTCCAATTAAGTCACCGATATAAGCAATTAAACCACTAATAAATATTAGAACAATAATTAATACCGCCCCATACATAACTCTCACCTCCTATTGGTTAGCTGCCTTATCCTTATTACTACCGTGCTGACTTAATCATTAAACCTATTCCTACTATGGCAAATACTATATTCTGTAACCAAGCTCCTAAGATAGGCGACAACGTTCCTGCCTGACCTAAAGTAGAGCCAATAGTCATAAAAGTATAATATATAAAGATAATAACAATACTTAAACCTAAGCCGATCGAAGCTCCAGAACGATTAGGTTGTACTCCTAATGGTGCTCCTATTAAAGCAAATATAAAGCAGGAAAACGGAATTGCATAACGTTGATAATATAATACTTTTAACGAAGCAGTCTTTCTACCTTCCTCTTCCCTTATCTTTATTCGTTTCGATAACTCCTTTAAGCTCATTTCATCTGGATCTTTCTGGGCTCTACTTACTTCGCTAGGCGTTCTCTTTAATTTTTTAACAAAATACTTATTAAACTTCATACTAGGCACTAATCCCTTAGAATTAACATCATAGATAGTCCCATCTATAAACTGCCACTGTTCATCTGTCCAGCGCGCCTTCTTAGCTTCAATAACCTGTACTAACTTTCCATTACTATAATCCTGTAAGGTGACATCATCCATAGTCAAATCCGAACCATCAAATCGATAAGCATAAAAGATATAATCTACCTTCCCTGTCTTCTTATCGATAGGAGTCATCCGTAAGTTCTTCTGCGTAGTAGGCATCTTTTCACGGTGTTTAATATCCCAAACTATTTGGCGATAACTATCCTTACTTGTAGGAACCAGAGTTTCATTTAAGAATATAGTTAAACCACTGATCAAAAGCGCTACCACTAAAACAGGAATTACTAACCGAATAAAACTAACTCCACCAGCCTTTAGAGCAACTACTTCACTATCTCCCGACAATCTTCCTAAAGATAATAAAGTGGCTAATAACATTGCCATAGGAAAAGTTAAGACAACCACCTCTGGTAGACTTAAAAGAAATAGCTTACCAGCGGTCCCCATAGAAACTCCCCAATCTATCATTAATCCTGCTAATTCAAAGAGGATATCAGTCCCAATAAAGATACTTGTAAAAGCAAAGACTCCAAACAGAAATGGTCCCATTAATTCTTTTAATATATATCTATCTATTATCTTCATCTAATCACCTCACATTCGGAACTTATCACCTAAGTAGAATTCTTTAGCTATTTCACTATTGGCTACCTCGTCTGCTGTTCCAGATAAGAGTATCTTTCCTTCATGCATAATATAAGCACGATCTGTAATCTCTAAAGTTTCTCGTACACTATGGTCAGTAATTAATACCCCTAGCCCCTTATCCTTCAAATACGAAACTATATCTTGAATATCACTGACCGCTATCGGATCTACCCCAGCAAACGGCTCATCTAATAATATATAATCTGGGTCAGTTGCCAAAGCACGAGCAATCTCCACTCGCCTTCGCTCACCACCAGAAAGAGTATATCCTTTCTGCTTGCGAATATTTTGGATATTAAATTCATCTAATAAAGAGTTCAATATCTCTTCATCATCCTCTTCGCGGTCAATCATCTCTAAAATTGCTAAGATATTTTCTTCTACAGTTAATTTTCTAAAGACAGAGGCCTCTTGAGCCAAGTATCCAATACCTAACCTAGCTCTCTTATGCATCGACAGATTAGTAATATTCTCTTGATCAAGATAAATACTACCTTGATTAGGCTTCACTATACCAACAACCATATAAAAAGTAGTCGTCTTCCCGGCCCCATTAGGCCCTAAAATTCCTACTATCTCACCAGGATCGACCTTAAAATTAACCTCTTTTACTACATCTACTTTATTATACGTCTTTACTAAATTTTCTGCTCTAATAGTCATTACTCTTCAGCTCCTGAATTTAACTCATCTCCAGGAAGAGTTAATCTACTTCTTCCCATTGACCTTATCTTCTCTGTCTTTAAGTCAATTACTACCTTGTCTCCGGTCAATTTACGTTCTTGATTAATAACTGTAACTTCTCCAGTCAAGATTACTTCTTCCTTCTTACCTAACAGAAGTAAGTGCTTAGCATCAGCAACCAAAGTTTCTGACTCTATATGAGCATTTTGTGGAACAAATACCTCTTCTTTATCAAAATTAATCTCAAATCTGTTGCCACTTACCTTCCAACCTTCATTGATTAATAAAGGATTACCAGTCAATAGTCCTTTGCCTTTTAGATTGTCAGCTTTGAATCTATCACCTGTCATCTTACCTTGTTCTGTAGTTATCTTGACTTCCCCTTTAGCAATTAAGGTATCCTTATCTAAAACCATCTCATTAGCTAATATTTCGAATTTCTCTTTAGGAGTTTCTTTAGCATTTAATAACGATATCGAACCTAAATTCACTAATAGAAGAGTAATAACTAATATAACTAATCCACTACTTATTCGCCGCTTCACCGCTTACACCTTCCTTCCGAGCTATTCTCTTTAGTCTAACATTACCTTTAACTTCTAATTTATCCAAATCAACAAAACTAGTAAATTCTTCTCCACTTAGCTTAACCCCTTTAACTTTATGAATAATAACTATATTACCCCTTCCCAACCAACGATTCTCTCTTTGATTCCAACTCAAAGTATCAGCCTGAACTTTAATTTCTTCATTACTGATACTTAGAGGACTAAAGAACTTTAATCTTCCGTCCTTAGGAAAATAAAGACCACTCTTAGCCGTTAAAGTCGCCTGTAATACTTTATTATTACCCTGACCCTGATAGACTTCCACCATAACATTCTTTAGTTGAAATTTATTCTGTTGGCTAGGTTGAATCATCTCTTCAGCTTTTAGTCTTAAACTAGTAGTTTTATCTAAGTTATAAACCTTCAATAAAGCATCATTTACCTTAGACTGCGGAACTTCTTCATCAGTTAACTCTTGCTCTTTATTCTTCTGGGGAGAGGATTGAATAGAATTATTATTCGTATCCTTATCATCCATCAAGCCATAATACATTCCACTGCTAATCAATAATATAATAACTATTACTATCCATTTACGCTTCACTAACTCCCCTCCTCATCAAAGTTATTTATAATCAAACGATAACTGCCAACGTTTATGTGCCCAGAGCCATTGGTCAGGATACTCTCTGATCACTTCTTCTAAGGTTGTATATAATTCTTCCATAACCTGTCGTTTAGCCTCACGGGTAATATTCTTCTCTACTTCTAGCGGTTCTTTAACAATAATTTTATGCTTACCTTCACTTTTACGAGCAATATACATTGGAATAATGTTCGAATTAGTCCGAGCCGCCAAATTAACCGTTCCTAATTTCACACCTACTTCTAAACCAAAAAATTCAACAAAATCCTCTGCATCTCTTTCTTTTTGGTCACCTAATACAAAAAGACCTTCACCTTTTTTCAAAGCCTGATAAGCCTTCCTAACAACCATACCGCGGTCAGCAAAGATATTAATTCCTGTCGATAATCTATTACTTATGATATGTTCATTGATTAATTCATTATTCTGATCCCTAGCTAAAGCATTAACCGGAAATCCTTTCAAAGCTAAAGCAGCTCCTAACAACTCCCAATTACCGAAATGACCAGAAAAGATAACAAAACCTTCTTCACGCTGCTGAGCTTCCAATAAATACTCTACCCCTTCGACCTCAACTAACTCATCTATATTATCCGAACTTAACTGCGGAAAACGTAAAAATTCGATTAATAACTTACCTAAGTGTTCGAAATTAGACTTTGTCAACGCTATAGCCTGCTCTTTATCGACATTTAAAGCCAACTGTAGATTTTGAACCGCTATCCGACGGCGATCAGGAAGTAGAATATAAGCTAAATTACCAAACGCTTTACCAACTTTATAAGCAATCGATTCAGGTACTATGTTTACTACAAACTCTAAACAGCGATATAGTAGATATACGATTAAATCCTTCATTCAATTCAACCCCCGTTTTTCAGTTGATAGTTGACAGTTGACAGTGAAGCCCAATAAAAAGCCTTCGAATTAAAAGTAGAGTATACCATAGGCTGCGGCAGAATTTATTCACGTCAGGAGTTTACACAGCCAGTCTTGGTTTATAGACTGGATGGTTTGCCTGTAAGGAGCTTTGAAGTTTAAGCTGGGCGAGACAGTGAAGCCCAGAAAAGAGCTTCCGAATTATAGGCTTTAAATCAGTTGCTGCCATACGCCTTGTAACTTTAGGATTAATTCTAATGCTTCTCGTACTGCTCCTTGGCCTCCGTGCTTATCCGTGATATAGTCAGCTACTTCTTTTACTTCGGCTACTCCGTTTGCTACAGTCAAAGCTAAACCCACTTCTTTTAAGAATAGAAGATCATTTAAATCATCACCGATATAGGCAACCTCTTCTGTAGTTAAGTTGTATTTAGCTAGTACTTCTTTAAAGATAGCTACTTTATCATCAATCCCTTGATGAACCTCTTCAATCGCTAACTCCTTCGCCCGTTGCGTAACAGCCTCTGACTCGCGACCGGTTATGATTGCCACTTCGATACCAGCTTCTTGAGCCAACTTAATTCCTTTTCCATCTTGCACGTTAAAAGACTTAAACTCCTGGCCATCACTCCCAAGTATAATCCGCCCATCCGTTAACACACCATCAACGTCGGAGATGAATAGTTTGATATTTTGTGCCTTACTCTTTATATTTTGTAAATTTGTTAGTTCGTTTTTCATATGAACACCCTTTCTAGTTGATAGTTGATAGTTGATAGTTAAGCCCGAAAAACCTTTAAACCAAAAATAAACTAATATTTTAAACGTTAAATAACAATCAAAATAATCTTTGATTTTCTAAGTATTCCTCTTACTAGTTTTCAGTATAGAAGTTAACATTTTGATCAATTCTGATATATCTTCTAACATTAAAGTAACTTTTTGTCTGTCTAAAATATCAGAGGCTATCAATAACTCTAACCAATATTCCGTTTCAGCCGCTTCTTTTAAAGAAATTGATAATTTGGCTATAAAATCTTTTTTCGACTGCCCTTCTAAACCTTCACGAATATTAGCTCCAATACTAGTCCCAGAACGTAATAACTGTTTAGCAAGTGTATACTCTTTCTTTTCATCACGCAAATATCTATATAGTTTAACTATCCTAACTGAAAACTTAAAAGCCTTTTTATAAACAATGCTGTCATTCTTCCTCATCAAAACCACCTTACCCTCAACTAACTATAATCCATCAATTGTAGTTAACTGTCAACTATCAACTGTACACTGTCAACTATCTAAAATACGCCTGCTTTAAGCAAGTCTTGGAAGTTAACCATACCTAGAGGTTTGTGGTCTTTGTCTACTACTGGCAGGTCACTAATCTCTTTATCCTGCATTATCTTTACCGCCTCTACTGCTAATTTATCCGCAGTTATCGTTGTTGGGGCAGCAGTCATAACTTCTTTAGTTGGTAATCTTAATGGGTCCGATGATTCTTCTAGCTGACGTCTGACATCTCCATCTGTAATGATGCCTATTAATTTACCATTCTCATCTATAATATTAGCTGCACCCATCTGAGTAGAGGTCATAGTAAATAAAGCTTCTTTCAGTGGTTTATCTTGCTCAACTAATGGATTTCTTTCACGAACATGCATAACATCTTCTACTTTTAGTAATAATTTCTTACCTAAACTACCACCTGGGTGATATAAAGCAAAGTCTTCCGGTTGAAAACCTCTAGCTTCTAAAAGAGATACTGCTAAAGCATCCCCTAAAGCTAAGGTAGCTGTAGTACTAGCCGTTGGAGCCAAATCTAAGGGGCAGGCTTCTCGTTCAACACTAGTATCTAAGAAGTAGTCTGCATTCTCTGCTAAAGTAGAATCCACACCACCAGTTAAGGCAATAATCTCTGCTCCAATCCGTTTAATTATCGGTAATATCTGAATTACTTCTTTTGTCTCACCACTATTAGAAAGTGCAATAACGATATCCTTCTCAGTCACCATTCCTAGATCGCCATGAATAGCCTCACCAGGGTGTAAGAAGAAAGAAGGAGTACCAGTACTAGAAAGAGTTGCAGCTAATTTCTTAGCAATCAAACCTGACTTTCCCATACCGGTCATAATTACTCGTCCAGAACAAGCAAGGATTACTTCTACTAACTCAGCAAAGGTTCCATTAATTGAATCTCTTAAATTAGTAATTGCTTCTGCTTCTATATCTAAAACTCTTCGCGCACGAGCTTTGATCTCCTTATCATTCATTAGCTAGCCCTCCTTAACGATCTGATCTATTGCTTTTGCCTGCTTTAAGATAGCTTCTAATTCATCTACTCTCACCATATTTGGGCCATCACAGAGTGCTTCTTCTGGCTGGTCATGCACTTCCATAAAGAGAGCATCAATCCCTGCGCCCATAGCTGCTCTTGTTAAATAAGGTACATACTCTCGCTCTCCGGCAGACTTATCACCAGAACCGCCAGGTAACTGGACACTATGAGTAGCATCAAAGACGACAGGATATCCCGTCTGTCTCATTCTTGGTAAAGAACGCATATCAACTACTAAATTATTATAACCAAAGCTAACACCACGTTCCGTCAATAAGATTCTTTCATTACCTGTGCTTTCTATCTTTTCTACTACATTATCAATATCCCATGGTGCTAAGAACTGACCTTTCTTCACATTAACTACCACTCCCGTCTCACCAACAGTAGTCACCAAATCGGTCTGTCGTGAAAGAAAGGCTGGAATCTGAATTACATCTAACACTTCAGCTGCTATTTTAGCTTGCTCAGCAGTATGAACATCAGATAAAACAGGTAGGTCTAACTCACTCTTTACCTTCTCTAAGACCTTCAATCCATCCTCTAATCCTGGACCACGATAAGATTCTATAGAAGAACGATTAGCCTTATCATAAGATGATTTAAAAACATACGGAATCTCTAATCGCTCTGCAATCTCCTTAACAGCTTCACCTACTCTAAGACATCTATCTTCACTCTCAATAGCACACGGCCCCGCTATCAAAACAAATCGATTCTGACCTCCAAATTTAACCTCTTCATTAAGCACAACCTCTTTAACCATTCTGTATCTCCTCCATCATCTCTCTTACTTTTACTAAATCTTCTTCAGTATCTACACCAATAGAACTATATTTAGTCTCAACTACTTTAATCCGATATCCGTTCTCTAAAGCCCTTAATTGTTCTAAAGATTCCATCTGCTCTAATGTAGTACTCTCCATCTGAGCAAAGTCAAGTAAAAACTTTTTTTGGTAAGCATACAGTCCAATATGTTTATAAAAATCAATTCCTTCCCTATCTTCACGCAAAAAAGGAATTGGTGCCCTTGAAAAATAGAGTGCATAATCATTCTGATCAGTAACTACTTTAACCAAATTTGAATTCTTTAATTCAGTTAAATCTTTTATCCTTTTTTTCAAGGTTCCCATAACTACTTCTTCACTATTCAACAATGGTCTAACAGCCTCTTCAATCATCTCAGGGGCAATTAACGGCTCATCTCCTTGGACATTAACTATTACATCTGCTTCAATATCCCTTGCCGCCTCTGCTAATCTATCTGTCCCTGTTTGATGATTCTTTGAAGTCATTACTACTTCTCCTCCAAAATCAAGAACTGCTTCTTTAATCCTTTCATCATCAGTAGCTACAACCACTTCATCCAACACCGCTGCTTTAGATGTCCTTTCATAAACATGTTGGACCATAGGCTTACCACGAATATCCACCAGTGGTTTACCTGGCAAACGGGTTGAAGCATATCGCGCCGGAATAATCCCTACTACTCTCTTGCTTTCCATCCTTCTCCCTCCATCTTCGATAATAACTTTTCAAATCTAACTTCCTCAGTTAATACATCAACAGTAATTCCTAATACTTTAAAATCTATAGCTTGTCCCTTAATCTTATCAACCAACTCCGGTGACATGCTAACAGCATCCTTCTCCGTAGTCACAATTAATTCCACATTCTGTTCTACAGCCTTAGAAAAGATATCAATAACCTCTTCATCTTGATACTTATGATGGTCTTGAAACCTGAATTGATCGACTAAATCAGCACCTAAATCCCTTAAAGTCTGTTCAAAAGATTGTGGATTACCGATGCCAGAAACAGCCATTACTCGTTTACCAGTTAAATCCAACTCTGAATCTAAATCTACATTTTCACCTAAAGTCCTTAAATAAGTAGGGCTATGAGCAGTCTCAAAGATAAGAGCCATCGGATTGTGATCGTTAAGTTTAGCACAAATATCATTAATTTTTCCTCTAGAAACTTGATCTACTTTGGTTAAAAAGAAGATATCTGCTCTTTCCAAGCTAGATAATGGCTCTCGTAAGGTACCACGTGGTATTAGACGTCCATTAGCAAAAGGATTAGTAGCATCAACCACTACCACATCTACATCCCTAGCCAACGGCCAATGCTGAAAACCATCGTCTAATAGAAGAATATCTGTATCAAATTTTTCATAAGCATAGCGCCCAGTAATTACTCGGTCACTACCAATAATCACAGGCACTTCTGGTAAACTCTGTGCCATCATAAAAGCCTCATCACCAGCTTCCTCTGGTGTCATAAATATCTTTTCACCATCAGAAACTAAACCAATCTCATCTTCAAAATCTGCTTTATAGCCCCGATTTAAGATCGCCACTCTTAACCCTCGTTCTTTAAATTTTCGTGCTAAAAGCTGAGTAACGGGAGTCTTACCGGTTCCACCCACCGTAATATTACCGACACTAATTACAGTACACGGCAACTCCTCACTCCGCTTAATTCCCCAATCATAAAATTTACTTCTAATCTTAATCCCTAAATAGTATATATTTGCTAATAGAGTACAGATGAGTAGAACAACCTTAGCTACAAACCCCTGTTTATGACCCCGAATCACTTTTAATAGATACTTCTCTAATTTTTGATTCATAATTAACCCATCCTATTAGTTTTGGTTTAGTAATTCTTCTGCTTCATTGTCAGCAGCAATTAATGCCTTATTAACCTCTTCCCTCTTTCTTTCGATCCCTTCCTGGTCAATATCACTATCTACAGCAATACCATCGCCAAAAACTAATCTTCCTTTAGTAAAAGGGTATGGTAGATTAAATCTATCCCAACTACCGATCACCTTCTTCTTAGCAAAAGCAACACCAACGGGAATGATCAAACTATCACTCTTTTTAGCTAAATAAACGGTCCCCGCTTTCGCCTCATAACGAGGACCCTGCGGCCCATCCGGAGTAATTGCCACCTGATTGCCACGCTTCAAAGCCTTAATCAGCTTTAATAAAGATCGAACACTTCCCCTCGAAGTAGACCCTCTAATCACCTGCCAACCTAGCTTCTTTAATACCCTACTTATATACTCACCGTCATTACTCTCACTAGCCAAGCCATAATATCCGCGCTGCCGAAAATAATAGATCGGCAGCAACATCTTGCCATGCCAGAAGACAAAGATTAGACTCTTGCCCTCCGACTCTAACTGCTTAACCTTATCCTCACCAACTACTTTTAATCGTAAGGTTGCATTAGTTATTAAGACTAACGCTAATGAAAATAAATATATAAAAAACGTCTTAAGTCGTTTTTTCATCGATATCATCCTTTAATATTTCCCTACTATATTAGTCATTAATTGCTAGTAATAATTAATTAATATTAAGCCTTTAAAATGGAGCAGCCTGGAGTAAGATTAAGCATGATTAAGGCTGTTTTTGTCTGACCGTTAGGGAGTTTAAACAGCCCATGCTTAATCTTGCGTAAGGCGTTGCGGAATTTGCAGCTGATATTAATTAATTATGGTAGCTCTAAATTCTACTCTGTAAATTGAACCTCATATAAATGACTATAAAGCCCACCGTTCTCTAATAGTTCATCATGAGTTCCTATCTCAACTATTTCACCTTCATCTAATACAACTATCTTATCTGCATTTAAAACTGTTGATAGTCTATGCGCAATTACAAAAGTAGTTCTTTCTTCCATTAATCTCTCTAAAGCCTCTTGTACTAATGCTTCTGATTCTGTATCTAAAGCAGAGGTAGCTTCATCTAAGATTAATATCTTAGGGTCTTTCAAAATAGCCCGAGCTATAGCGATTCTCTGTCGCTGCCCTCCAGATAGACTGGCTCCTCGCTCACCGATTTCAGTTTCATATCCCGCCGGAAATTCAGTAATAAATTCATGAGCATTAGCTGCTTTAGCCGCTGCAATAACCTTCTCTTCACTTCTATCTATAGAACCATAAGCAATATTCTCTTTAATATTTCCCCCAAACAAGATAGTCTCTTGAGGTACTATTCCCATCTTATCTCTTAAAGAAGCAATCGTCAAATCCTTTATATTGTAATTGTCCAATAATATGTCACCACTTTGTGGTTCATAAAATCTAGGAATCAAGTCGACTAATGTAGACTTGCCAGCACCACTTGGTCCAACTAAGGCAACTATATCACCTGGATTAGCTACTAGATTAATTCCTTTTAATACTACCTCTTCTTCATTATAACTGAAATAGACATCTTTAAACTCGACCTTCCCTTTAGCATCTTCAAGCTCAATTGCATCTTCTTTCTCTTTAATTTCGATATCTATGTCCATAATCTCAAAGATTCTATCCGCTGCTGCTAAAGCCTGTTGAATAGTACTAGTTAATTTACTTAAAGATTTAATAGGATCAGAAATAGTAATCAAGAGAGTAAAAAACGCTAGTAGCTCTCCGGGAGTCATATTCCCTTTTATTACTTCATAACCACCATACCATAAGACAAAAGTAAAAGCGAATGAAGCTAATATCTCAACAATCGGCGTCAAACTAGCACTTAATTGAGTATTCTTCATTGTAGCTCGAAAGTTCTCATGGTTCTCTTGACTAAACTTTTCGTATTCATAATCTTCCTGTCCAAATGCTTTAACAATTCTTACTCCTGTAATCGTTTCCTGGAGAACATCAGTAATATCAGCTATCTTAGCCTGTACCCTACGGCTTACTTCACGAATCCTTTTATTAAATTTAATAAAGACATAAGTTACCGCCGGAAAGATTAAGACTACAGCTAAAGCTAACTTCCAACTCAGATAAAATAGATAACCAAGCCCTCCAATTAAAGTAAATGATTTATAAAATAGACTAATCGCACCGGAGACTATAGCACTCTGTAGTTTGCCTACATCATTAGTCACCCGTGACATAATCTGCCCTGTCTTCATTTCATCATAGAAACTTAGTGATAGCTTCTGTAAATGATCATATAATTCATTTCTGATATCTCTAATCGCCTTCTGCGCTACATAAGATGTCAAATACTTCTGTCCATAATAGGCAACTCCTTTAAAGAAGAAGACACCAATAATTCCTACAGCTACCCAACTAAGTTTGACTAAACCTTCACCAGTATTAGAAATATTATTAATCATGGTATCAATTAAATCCTTAAATACTTTAATAAATAAAATAGTTAAGAATGAATGCAAAATCATAGAAAAGATCGCTGCTGCCAATCGCTTCCGATAAGGTTTCACATAACTTAATACTCTCTTCATTAATTCCAATCTTAAGTCACTCCTCCTACTTCTAAAACCATCTGTGCCACTTTCTTAGTTGCACCGCTAGTTCCTAATTTAGTTACTACTGATTCTAAATCTTCCTTAATTTGATTATAATATTCTGGTGAATTTAAGATTTCTGAACTAACTGCAGCTATCCTCTCCGCATCAACTTCATCTTGTAATAGTTCAGGAACTATCTCCTTATCCATAATTATATTCGGTAAGCCAACGTAGGGAAGTTTAACTAATAATCTTCCTAACCACCAGGTTAATAACGATGTTTTATAAATAATTACCATTGGCGTACCTAAACAGGCCGCCTCTAAAGTTGCCGTGCCAGAAGCAACAATAATTAATGTGGATAAATCCATTACTTCATAAGAATTTCCAGTAACAACTTTAATATCTACTGAATAATTACCCATTATCTCCGCAATTAATCCCTTAGAAATAGTCTCTGCTACTGGTAAGATAAATTGTCGCTTAGGCTCTTTGGCTTTTAACTTTTCTACCGCTGCTAACATTGGTGGTAACAGACTCTTAATCTCTTGCTCTCTACTTCCCGGCAAAAGACCAATAATCTCTCTATCTATATCAATCCCAAATTCTTCTGCTGCCTCTTTTCGGTCTAATTCAGTTTCAACTATATCTAATAAAGGGTGACCTACAAAATTTACATCCGCTCCTGCTTCACGATAAACTTCCTCTTCCATAGGAAAGACAGAAGCAATCCTCGCCTGACGTTTGGCCATCTTCTTAGCTCGCCATTTACCCCAAACCCAAGCTGAAGGAGCAAAGTAATTAACTGTCGGCACCCCTTTCTTCTTAGTCAATTTTGCAACTTTTAAATTAAACCCCGAATAGTCTACCAATAAAGCCACATCTGGATCTTCACGATCAATCGCTTGCTCTAGTTTATCTAAAACCTGATACATCAAACGTAGATGTTTAAAGGCTTCTATAAAGCCAATTGTACTCAATTCCGTAGGATCGAATATTATATCTACTCCTACCTCAGCCATCTGTTGTCCACCGATTCCTATAAACTCTAAATTAGAATCTAACTTCTTCATCTCTTCAATAACATGAGCAGCATGCATATCTCCAGATGCTTCACCGGCTACTACTAATACCTTAGCCATCCTTTCACCTCATTCTATCAACCAATCTACATTGCTACAATCGAAATCCCAGCTTCATTAGCCAAGCGAAAGACTTCTTTTCGATTTACTACAAATGTCTTTCCTGCTTCAATAACAAGCCCTTTGGCTCTTACTTCAATTAAATTCTTAATCGTTTGTACACCGACAGTCGGTATATCAAACCTAAAATCTTGTTCAGGCTTACTAACTTTAGCCATTACTACTCCACCATCAGTCAATCGACCGCTACGGAGAATAGTCTCATCAGTCCCTTCAATAGCCTCAACCGCTATTACAGCTCCTTCTTTAACAATTACGGTCTGCCCAATATCTAGGCCACCGATACCTTTAGCCATCTTAAAACCAAATCTCATATCAGCCAACTCTTCTTCCGTTGGTTCAACTTGATTTAAAGCTCCAGTCTGCGATAATAGTTCTTCAATATAGGTCGTCTGTTCTTTAACCTCAATACCTTCTTGTTCCAATTCTTCAACTAATGCTAGCAAGATTGCATCATCATTCTTCTCTTCAAGACTATTTAATAAAGCTAGCATTCGCTTATCAAAATCTATATTAAAGAGTAAATCTTTATTCACTTTACCTACCATAACTAGCTCTTGTACTTCACTTGCCTGTAAGCGCTTAATAATACGGTCTAATTCACCAACACTAATCTCATAATTTTCATCAACAATCGATTCTAATCTATCGCTCGGAGCCTGTGCAGTAATATTAATAGCTACTACTTCTACTCCTTTATTCTTTGCAGCTTCAGCAAAATATATTGGTAAATCCCCGTTACCAGCAATTAATCCAACTCTTTTCATAGTCATCCTCCCAAATCTACATTACTTTATCTACAGATTCCTCGTTGTGCATTTCGTAAGAACCGTAAGAAATGTTCAATTTCAGGACTACTATCTAACTCTTGCTCCATCTTCTCGATAGCCTGTGAAACATTATTATTAGAACGGTATAGATACTTATATGCTCTCTTAATCTCTTTTCTTAATTCAGGTGTCACACCATTTCTTCTTAAACCGACTACGTTAATTCCATTTACTGATGCTGGACGGCCATCAACTAAGATATATGGAGGTACATCTTTTACTACTTTAGAATTTGCACCTACCATCGCCATCTTCCCAATTCTCACAAACTGATGCACTCCTGTTAAACCTGTAATAACCGCTGAATCTTCAACTAATACATGGCCCGCTAGGTTAGCGGCATTAGACATAACTATATTATCACCTAATTGACAGTCATGAGCAATATGACAGTAAGCCATGATTAAGTTATTATTACCGACTCTAGTCTCTCCACCGCCATTTTCAGTCCCACGATGGATAGTTGCATATTCGCGAATAGTATTGTTATCTCCAATAGTTAAATAACTTTCTTCTCCATCAAATTTCAAATCTTGAGGTTCTAAGCCAACAGAAGCTCCTGTGAAGAATTTATTGTTCTTACCAATTTTCGTCCAACCATCTATTACTACATGAGGCCCTATTGTCGTTCCTTCACCGATCTCCACATTTTCACCAATTACTGCATACGGCCCAATTTCAACATCTTTTTCTATCTTTGCTCCAGAAGAAATCACTGCCGTATCATGAATATTCGCCATATGCACAACATTATTCTTCTGATTTTTCTTTTTCATTATTCTTCCTCCTCTATATTAAGTCAATATTCTAATTAGATCATAATCATTTATCTTGAACTGCAAACATTAATTTAGCTTCAGCAACAACCTCACCATCAACTAATGCTTTAGTCGCTATCTTACCAATCTTACCTCGCAACTTCAAAACTTCTGCTTCAATAATTAACTGATCTCCTGGGACTACTGGCTTCCTAAAACGAGCTTTATCTATCCCAGCAAAATAAGGCACCTTATCTTTTACTTCATCACTATCCATCATAACAAAGCCACCTACTTGTGCCATAGCCTCTACAATCAAAACTCCCGGCATTACTGGATGCTCCGGATAATGTCCATTAAAGAACTCTTCATTAACAGTCACATTCTTTAAGCCTACAACCTTCTCCTTCGGTTTAAACTCCAAAATTCTATCTACTAAAAGAAAAGGATACCGATGTGGTAAAACCTCTTTAATCTGCTTAATGTCTAACATAATTCATCCTCCTTGCTTTTTAATTATTCTTACCACCTATTAAATGTTCTTGAATCTTGACAGCCAATTTTCTATTAAGAGCATGTCCAGAACGAACAGCAATAATATGTCCCTTAAATGGGACAATCAAGGCTAAATCACCAATTATATCAAGGATCTTATGCCTAACTATCTCATCTACAAAACGCAACTCATTAACTACCTCTTCTTCGCCGATCAAGACTGCATTCTCTAAGCTTCCTCCCAATGCTAAGCCTTGTTGCTGTAAAGCCTCTATTTCTGCTTCAAAGCCAAATGTTCGACTAGGAGCTATCTCATGAGCAAAAACTTCCTTATCTATAATAAATTCTTTAAATTGATTTCCAATCGCTACATGATCACTAACAAAAGTATAACTTACTTTAAAATTCGAAAATGGCAGAGCGATTAAATAAGCATCTCCTTCTCTTGCCCAAATTGCTTCTCGCACCTCATAAACTTTCCTTTTAACATCTAACTTTTTAATCCCAGCTTTCTGTAAAAGATTTAAAAAGACCTTAGCACTACCATCAGTAACCGGAACCTCATTAGCATCAATCTCAATTAGGAGGTTATCAACCCCTATACCATTCAAGGCAGCTAACAGATGTTCTGTAGTATTTATCTCACAATTTTCATTTCCTATAGTAGTAGAACGCTTAGTAGCTATTACATTCTCTACTTTTGCTTCTACTTCTGGCCCTGACGGTAAATCAACTCTTCTAAAGATTATCCCACTATTAGCTGGAAGCGGCTTGCAAGTAATATTTACTTCCTCTCCAGTGTGTAAGCCTATACCTTTATACGAAATCTCTTGTTTTAATGTATGTTGCCATTCAGAATTCAAACGCATTGTTTCCCCCTTCCCACTCCATAACTTTTATCTATTTCCATAAAAACTTTAGATTTCCTGCAACTATTCTACTAATTTTATTCATATTCGAATAAATCTTTATATTTTTTGCCAATCTCTGAGTTTGGAGTTTCAAAAATCTGTTTAGGGCTTCCTGCTTCAACTATCTTACCATCATCCATTAATAAGATTCTATCTGCTACTTTATATGCAAAAGCTATTTCATGAGTTACGATTAAGAGAGTACGAGTTCGATTAGCTGTTACCTTTTCTAAAACATCAAGTACTTCTTTCACTAAAATTGGGTCTAAAGCAGCAGTAGGCTCATCCAATAACATTAGATCAGGTTGCAAAGCTAAACTCCTTGCAATCCCTACCCGCTGCTTTTGGCCTCCGCTTAAGTCTTTAGGTATGCTTTCGGCAAAATCCATTAGTTTTACTTGTCTTAGACTCTCCTCAACTCGCAATCTTTTTTCTTCTAATGATAAGTCTTGCTTTAACAACGCTAACATAATATTGTCAAAAACATTTAATCTATTGATTAAATTAAAGTTTTGGAAGACAAAGCCAATCTCCTGCCTAACTTTTAATAACTCCTCTTTTTCTAACTTTAGAAGGTCTTGCTCTTTATAAATAATCTGACCTTTATCCGGTTCCGTCAAACGATTTATACAGCGAATAGTTGTGGACTTACCACAACCACTTGGCCCCATAATAACTACTGTTTCTCCTCTTTGAGCAGTAAAGTTAACTCCCTTTAAAACCTGCAACTTTTCATATGATTTGTATAAATTACGCACTTCTAACATTAGCATATCACATCATTCCTAAATATCAAGTGTAAACAATCACCTAAATATCATTTCTTTTCTATTCAGCAAGGTCAAAAAACCAGGTCTTCCATTAGGAATAACAATTTCATGCATAATTTCTGTATAATTTAGACCAAGAGCTTCTCCCGCTAAGATTTCAGACTCATCTATCGGATTGATAGCTACAGCCTTATTAGCAGATAGAACTCCCAATAGCCCACCAATAATAAAGATATACTCTAAACTCAAATACGGAAATTTAGCTTGAGAAAGATAGAATATAGCACTCAAAAGCAATCCACCTAGTAAAAAACCGTATAGATAACTAGAATTTAAAAATCTACTTAATCTATTATCAGACTCTTGATTCATACGCTGCATAGTAATCATCACTAATGATTGGTCGATTAATAGAACTAAAGCAGTAAAGATTAAAGCGATTAAAGCTGTTAAAGTTACCCTTACCTCTCCTAAGATTTTAAAGAGTTCACCACGAATATTGGGCTTAATAATCCCTGCTTCAGTGAACAATTGATCTATTTTTTGATCATTAAAGTAATTATTGACTTCCTTTTGCAATTTTTGTTTATTCACATCATCATTAACTAAGAAATAAATAGCTTCTCCTGGTAGTACTTGACCAGCTAAATACTTATCTAATAACTTTATAGTTCCTGTAATCTCTTCATCTTTAAGGTTAGGTAGTGCCTGTTGCATTCTACCTAATTGTTTACTAACCAAAGTTAAGTTCAATCCTTCCAACTTCGTCAAATTGTCTTTAAGATTTGCTAATCTATCCTTTAATTTGGTACGTTCTACTTCATCTAAACCATTAATCGTCTTATTAATATCTCTTGTCACTACATTTAATAACTCCTCAACCTTTTCTGGTTGTATACTCTTAGACTGACTCACTTGTAGTACCTTCTTGAGTTTCTCTAAATTATTATTCCAATAACGAAACTTATTTAACAATGGATTATAACGATTAATCTTACTAATTATAGAATCCATATTCCCAGTAATCTGTTGACGCATAGTATGAATAGAGTCTTTTAACTTCGTTAATCGTTTATCTTCCACACCTGCTAAAGTCAAAAATACCATTTGTCGCTCTAAATCCCTTTCAAAATCTTTAAAATTAGAACTCATTCCTAGTAATTCCTGCTGTAAGAACTCTAATTTACTCAAGGTCTCTTCTAAACGAGTAGTAATATCTGTAATCCGTGTTACAATCTCCAATAATTCCTTTAAGTCCTCCTGGTTGCTAAGAACAAAATTATTTAACTTCCCTTGTTCTTCAGTAAGTTTTTGCTGTAAGCCCTGAATCTTGCCTAAGCCCTTTTCATAATTAGTTAACCATTGTAATAGACGTTGATTAACTTCTTCAGTATTAGTTAAAATAGAGTTTAATTGCGGAAGCACTTTTTCCGTCTCATTAGCTGCTTTCTTTAATAGATAGCGAGGTCGCTTAACCTCCGACTTTCCTATTTTTTTAATTACTCTACCAGAACTACCTATTAAATATACATCTTGATTAAGAATTTGGGCTCCATCACCTCTACTTATAATCGCCTTCAATACTCCTTCTTCTTTTTGTAAAGAGGACAATAAAATAGTTTTAGAGCTAATCTTTTGACCGATAGATAACGGAACGTCTCCGCCTGCCATAGCCAAAGACAGACTCTTATTCATTTTTAAATCATCTGGAATTTTAACACGAACTATTGTAGCGTACTCTAACAAGAACTTCTTCATCTGATTCATAGTCTTTATTAAGTCATCTAAGTTCTCACGTTGACCTGCATTTAAACTCTGTAAGTTTTGACCAGAGAACTCTTTTTCTAATTGCTGACGTAAACCAGCATTTAAATCAGTAAGTTCTCGTGCTTCTTTTTCTATAGGAAATCTTATCTGCAAAACTTTGTGTTTATCTAAAATATCCTCAATCTTCCGCTCTACCCTCTTCGGATTAGCATTAGGTTTAAGGATAACATCTAGCCCTGACCCAGCAGTCAAAACAAAGTTAACTTCTTCTAATGCAGAAACTTTCTCGCCTAAAATCTCATTTGTATTACCAAGCATTCCTCGCAGTGAAAGCTTAGGTTCAGTAATTAAAGATACATTCTCTAAACCAACCACCTGCTCAAACTCTTTTTCAAACTGTGAGAAAACCGCACGGTTTCTAAAATTATCATCTAACTTCAAAAAGTAATTAGCTTTCCCCGCTACAGTTACACCCTCTTTTAGCTTTGAACCAGGAAATCTATTACTTATAATCTGTTTAACTTCCTTATATGCTGAATCTCTCAGTTCCTGATTAATTGTCAATAAGAAATCATACTCTCCATAGCCCCCAAGCAGACCATCAACAGTATCTCCAAAATAACTATCTGCTAAATAGCCGATAGCTGTGGCCAAGCCACTACCGATTAGAATTACAAGAATTAACCAAACCAGAAGGTCTTTCCGAAATCTGTTTCTCAGAATCTGCATTACTTTCCCTCCTATCCTTGTCAATTATAACATTTACATCAATGTTGGTAAATAGTATAGAGAAGGTAATTAATGGATTTAATAGGTAGATAAAGTTAACAAGCTGCTGAAATAAATTTATGATTAGAACACAAAAAGGTCATATTGAGTAAATTATACATTTTTCGGTCAACATCTTGGTGAGTAGTAGCCGAAAATATGGCCGAGCCACAGGATGTGGTGAGCTAATCTCAGGACAGGACGTCCTATAGATTAGGAAGCCTTATTTTTGGCGGATACGAACCTTAGATGTTTCGAAAAATGTATTCTGCCGCGAAAGGTGACCTTTTTGTGGTTATACCATTTATTAATATGCAAAAAGCCATTCTAAGTATCACTTAGAATGGCTTTAAATCAATTTATTTAAAATTTGCTATTAAAACTAAGACCAGCGGATAGTTCAGAAAGGTCCTCTAGTGCTATATTAAAGTTAATTTTTGAGTTAAATTTAAATCTTGCTCCTATATTAAAATCTTGAGCAGCATACTCTGCCATTAATGTAGTTATCGGCACTTGAAATTGACTCTGACTACTAGTAGAAATAGTTACTGGATTCAATGTCTTACTAAAACCAGCAAATACTCCATCCAAGTCACCATTTCCAACTCCCACGTGACCACGAATTCCATTATAATTTAAATTTTGGCTCGCTACTACATATAAATCTTCACCCATTAAACCTAATGCTACTGCTGGCTGATTTGAAGTTTCATTCATAAAACGTAATTTAGCATTTAAATTCAAATCACTTTCATCAATCTGACCTGCTTCATACCAATAACCTGTCAATCCCAATTCAATTGCATCTTCTACTCCATAGTTAAATAATACCTTATCTCCATTATCAACTCGCTGATAACCAACTGTAGCTTTATTAGTTGATAATATATCAGTAGTAGGAATACGAATCAAACCACTATAACCGCCCATCGATGCAGTTGCAGCTAGAGCATTTCCAGCTAAAACGACCACTAAACACCCAATCAATAACATAGAGAATCCAACTCTTTTATCTATCTTCATCAATTCCTTCCTCCCTTAATTGTGCTTTTAATTCTTTTACTTCCTTCCTTAAACTTCTTAATTCTTTTACCATATCTGGTAACTTTCTTCTTGCAGCTTTAATCCTCATTTCTGATTTATGTTCGCGTGCCGGATATCCAGAATAGAAAGAATTAGGAGGCACATCATTCGTAATAATACTATTAGCAGCTAAAGTAGTATTCTTGCCTACCTCTAAATGGCCTACTACTCCTGATTGCCCAGCTAACCTAACCCAATCTCCTATCTTAGCGCTACCTGCAATCCCTACTTGTGCAATTAATAAACAGTTTTCGCCTACTCGAACATTATGGGCGATATGTACTAGGTTATCAATTTTAGTACCTTTGCCCACTATAGTTGCCCCGGTAGCTCCTCGGTCTATAGTAACATTAGCTCCTATTTCCACTTCATCTTCAATAATTACATTACCAAGTTGTGGAATTTTACAATGCCCGGTGGCATCACTTTCAAACCCGTATCCATCACTTCCTAATATAGCTCCTGCCTGAATAATAACGTTATTTCCAATCGTTGTATCATAATTAATTACTACATTAGGATGAATTAAAGTTTCAGCTCCAAGAACTACTTCTTCTCCAATATAGACCCCAGCAGCTATTCGAACGTCATCAGCTATCTGACTACCAGACCCGATAGTAACATTAGGTCCAATTGAAACTCTTTCACCCAATTGAACATCATCAGCTATTACAGCAGTTGGATGAACTTCATTAGTCTCATATAATTGAGGTGCAAACTCTTGTGCAATCTTAGCAAATGCTAAACGAGGGTTATCTACTATTAATAATGTCTTTTTAGATTCAATATCTTCTGAGATATCCTTTGAAACTATAACCGTTTCTGCTAAACTAGCTTCAGCTTTAGCTAAATAATCATCATTTTGAGCAAAGGTTATCTCTCCATCTTGCACATCGCTAACTCCTCCCACACCAGATATTTCCAAGTCTGCATCCCCTACTATTTGACCATCTACTAATTGAGCTAACTCCTTTAATTGTAAAACCAACTTCTTCCCTCCCTACAGAAACAACTAAATTTTAGTAAGCTTTTTAAGTATGCCATACCTAAAAAGCTTACTAAAGATATCATACCTCAAAATAATCCCAACTATAATAATTATTACTGAAATACGTAGTCTATTGTAATTCTTTAATAACTTTATCAGTAATATCTATACCTCCGTACTTCGTATCAGACTTGCGTAAAACTATATCTACCTTCTGCTTCTTAACTACTTTTTCAATCGCTCCGTTAATAGTATCTTTAAGCTGTGACTCCATCTTCTTCTTTATCTTTTGACTCTTTTCATACGCCTCTTGGCGTTTTTGTTCTAAAACCTGTACATCCTCTATCTTCTTTAACTTAGCCGCATATTCTTCCTGTAATGCATTCAATTCTTTATCCAGATTCTTTTGATAAACCTGAACCTGTTTACTATTCTCAACTACCTTCTTCATATCAACAACAGCTATTTTTAGCTCTTGGGAAGCACAACCAGCAACCAGAACTAAAATTACTATACTTAATAAAAGTAATTTTAGTAGTCTATTACCTCTCATCTAACAACCTCCCTCTATTCTTCTATCGAATTTTTCAAACCAGTGATTACTTCACTTGTAATATCAATTGCTGATAAATTACTATAATAGTTAACTAAAACTGTTTCTAACCCTCTGTCTTTTGCTATCTTAGCTATCTGTTCTTTAATATCCTGCATGATCTTTCTTTGTAGTTTACTACGTTCATTCTTTAATTCATTTAAATTATCTAATAACTCTTTATTTCGTTGCTCAAGGTTGGTACTTAATTCCTTACTAGTCTCCATAACCGTCTCTTTAAATTTATTCTTTAAATTAGTTCGTTTTTCCTTAGTTTCTGCTTCTAAAAGATTCTTCTGTTTAGCAATATAATCTTGTAATTCTTGGTTAACCGCCTCTTTCTTCTTCGTAACCTTCTTTTGCATAGTTTTAGTTAATTCTTGTTGATAATTCTTAAATTCTTTATCAGCTTGCTTTTGCTGTTTGAGGACAAAGTCCCTATACTCACTCTCTAATTCAGCTTGTTTTGTCTTTAGCTTCTCTGCCCGCTCTTTCTTTAATTTATTTAATTTCTCCTGATACTCCTGCTTCTCTTTAGGAGATAATTGCAACATCTGTAATTTTAATCTTATATTTAAAAGCTTAAGATAGTATTCATCCTTTAGTTTCTTACTATATTTTTTCAAATTCTCTTGCTGTTCTAACTTCTTCTGAGTTACTTTAGCCTCTAAATCCTTCTGGATCTCCCTTTTTTTCTTTTCAATTTTATTTTGTAGTTCTTGTTTAATATTATCTTGATATGCTGATAGAGAGCTCTTTGCTTCTTCAACTCTCTTATCTATTCGTGCTTGATACTTCTTCTTGATCATTTTTAAACGTCTTTCTAATTGGTAATTCATACTTTCAGTATTATCTTTTTGACTATTCTTAGTTAATTTTGCAAGTTCACTCTGTTCTTTTAAATTTACCTTAATCTCTTTAATTCGTTCGTTCAAATTCATCAGTGATGCAATTTCAGGATGTGCAGCTCTAATTTCTTCTAAATCTACTGCCCCTATTCGATTGCTGTCATTAGACTTATCTTCTAATTGTTGCTTAGGCTCTTTTGTCTCATTATTAATAACCTTAGTCTTATTATTTTGGTCAGGTTTATTAACAGCTAAACTATCACTACTACAACCTACCAACTGAACCAATAAGATTAGCAAAAAGAACATAAAGAATAATCTACTTAAAGACTTTTTTAGCACTCTAAGTCCACCTACTTCCTAATGCATATTCTGCTAAATTAATTCTTCGTCTTGTCTCCTGTTTCTGCTTTAACTTTAGCTAAAACCTTAGGAGTTAAGTCATATCCACCATAGATAACGACACCTTTTTCTACCACAATATCTACACCTTGCTCAGCAGCTACCTCTTTAATAGTAGCATCAATCTTTTGCATGACAGGTTTAATTAACTTTTGCTGCCGCTCATTAACTTCTCTATTTAGTCTTTGCTTATATTGATTAATTAATTGTTGTCTTTTTTCTCCTGATACATCTTTAAGCTTAGCTTCTAACTCTGTCTTTAAATTCTGTTGTAAAGTTTGTACTACTTGATTAAATCTTGATTCAGCCTTAAGTTTTTCTGGATGATTATTAAATATCTTCTGCAAATTTACATACGCAATCTTATGCTGCTCATTAGATTCTGCTTGCACCTGTGGTGATAATAGAACGAATGCACCTACTCCCATCATTAAAACTAGTGATAGAACCAATACTCCTTTTAAACTTTTCATTTTTAACATTATTTTAGCCCCTTCCCGTGCTAATATTTAGAATGACTGTCCTAAACTAAAGTGTAATCTAGAATCATTCTTTTGGAAACCATAATCTAACCTTAATTGTCCAATCGGTGTCTTAAATCTGACACCTAAACCTGCTGATTTCTTTAAATTATCCATTTCAAAAGTTTGACCTTCGCTTTCTTTCCAAGCCTCACCAACATCAGTAAATAAAACGCCAGTAAAATTATCAGCTATTGGAATTCTATACTCTATATTTGCTAATGCCATCGAATCACCACTAAACTTATCCTCTTTAAAACCTCTTAAAGATTGAGCACCACCTATTCGATAAAGTTCATGATTTGGAAGTTCTCCCTCACTTAATCCTGTCTTAAATCGAAAAGCCCAGCTATTATCTTCAAACCAAAAATCCGGCGTATAATCTCTTAAATCTAGCTGATACTTAGTAAAGTCATAATCACCGCCTAATGATTGCCCAGCATATTTAACAGAAAAACGGTCCTTACGCCCATCAGTTGGGTTAAAGATATTATCTCTTGTATCTCTTACTGCAGAGAAAGTCAAGCTTCGTGTACTACCTTCCCGTTCTTCCACAGGAATTTCAGCAGTTGTTTCGCTATTCAAAGCTTCTTTAGTTGTATTTTCATATTCATACTTTAGATATCCATCTATATCAAATCCTAATGGATGCCCTACGGTAATACTACCTCCTTTTTCTTGTTCCTCATAATCAATTTCAGAGACATTATTATTCTCATCAGTAAAAGTTCCTGTCTTCTCATCCGTACGATCATAAATACTAAAGCCAAATGAAGTCTCTGTACCAAAGACCCATGGTTCAAAAAAACTTAACTCATAAGTGTCTTTTTCGCCAAACTCCCAACGAAAACTAAGTCTTTGTGCTCTTCCCATTAGGTTCTTCTCTTGTACTTCAAAATAACCAAGCCAACCATCAGCACTACTATAACCAGCACCTATACCGAAGTTACCAGTCTTTCCTTCTTCT
The DNA here is from genome assembly GCF_900114655.1 of Candidatus Frackibacter sp. WG13. Lineage (GTDB taxonomy): Bacteria > Bacillota > Halanaerobiia > Halobacteroidales > Acetohalobiaceae > Frackibacter. Next base: position 122,897 of record NZ_FOTT01000002.1, on the reverse strand, counting down.
ACTTCGATAGTTAAGACTACATCATTCTTATTTGATGATTTCTTCTCTAACTTAGGTTTAATATCTTTAAAGAACCCTAAATTATAAACTGCCCTTAAATCCTCTTGCATCTGTTTAACATTAAAGACATCACCTACTTGTAAAGATAACTTACGTTTGATAACAAAATCCTTAGTCTTCTTATTTCCTTTAATCTTAATGCCAGCTAAGGTACCTTCATCGATACTAACCACTAAAGTCCCATCATTCTTAACTAAAATATCTTTTACATAGGCTAAGATATAACCTTTATCCTGATAATATGACTCTACTTCTCGTAATTTTTTATTTAGCTGATTAGTATTTAACATTTCATCCGTCTTCAAATTTAGTATTTCCTCTAACTTTTTATCAGTTATAACCTTATTGCCTTTAAATTTAATCTTATTTAAGACAGGATTTTCTACTACCTCAAAGATTAACTTAACACCATTCTTGTAATTCTGAAAAGAAACTTGTACATCAAAGAAGTAGCCTAAATCGAATATTGCTTGTAAGTCATCTTGTAACTTTTTATTAGAAATTTCTTCTCCAACCTTTGTACTAACAACATCTAAAATCTCTTTAGCAGGAATTCTATTATTCCCTGCTACTTCAATAGCCGTAATAAGATTACCTTGTTCTACTGGTTTTTTAGTTGCTGCTAAAGTCAAACCGCTAGTACTTATTAAAATTATTAGACTAACTAATACTGATAGTACCTTTAATCTTCTACGCAAAGTTGACTCCTCCTTATTATTCTAATTCAAAAATTAATTAAACGGAAAATTAGCTTCTAACTCTAATTGATATTCATTCTGATTATTTATAGAGCCATCCAAAATAATATCCTTTAATCCGTCGATCATCTGATACTCAAAGCCAATTGAACGTTCTTCCTCTTCATTAAAGACGTGATTATACTTAACAAATAGTTCATCTGTTAAATATTTGCCCATTCTAAACTTCCAATTATCTCCTAAGCCTGAATAAATCTTAAACTCATCAAGGCTCCATTTAGCTTCTAAAGTTTCTTCAATATTTGAGAATAACTCAACTCTAATTCCAGTCTCAATCATTCTCCATAGCTCATCTTGAATTATCTCTTCATAATTCCCATTTAAAAGACTGCCTAAGCCTCCTCGACTAGCTAATAGATTAATGATCTCTTTTTGACTTAAAGGTGGATCAGATTCAAAATTAATATTCATCTGGTTGGCAGGACCATTTAACTTCAGCGTAATTTGAACCTCGTCAGTTTTAGTTAATTCATTAGAATTATCGTTCTGTTGTTGAGTCAAATTAACTATTTCTGTCTTAGCTACTAAATTAAGTTCTGGGATATAACGTTTGTAGTTATCAAAATTAGCTACTCCTGATTGTAATTCAAAATCTGTATTATAATAGTTAAAGTTACCTGTCTTAGACCTTAACTTACCATTTAACTCTAAACCGTTTTCAGTCGTAACTAGTTGTAATTCACCTTCTTCAACCAAAATATCTATATTATCATTATAAACCTTCACATCTTCATTAGGCGTAATTCTTAGGTCGAATTTAGGTCTAATAAATGGATCAGAACTTGCTGAACCAGTTGGCCACTTAAATGGTATTAATATCTTAGTATCATGAGCTAATATATTACCACTTATTAATGGTTGCTGTAAAGTTCCGGTCACTGTCAAGTTGGCATCATTCTCCCCTTGCCATGAGCCGTGAGAAATAGGGATATCATTACCATCAAAATTTATATTAAGCTTACCAAAGTTCCAATCATTAAGTGCAATCTTTCCTCTAGTCCTAAATCTACCTCCTCCATAATGACCATTCAATCGCCTAATATTTATACTTTGCCCTTCAATATCTAAATTTCCTTTTAAATCATTAATTTTTGCTGATAGATTAGCTGCATTTAATTCCTCAGCCGCTACTTCTAATTGACCAGTAAAGTATGGCTCTTCTCTACTTCCAAAGACAGTCAACGATAAATTGCTTCGCCCCTTAACTACTCTATACCCCTCTAACCAAGATGATAATATACTTAAATCACCTTGCTTCAAGTCAGCATCAATATAAAGCGGGGCACTTTTAGATAACAGAGGAAAATAACCATTAATAATTACTAAATTCTCTTCATTAAGTGAAAGTTTCAGTGGTTTAGTCAACTTTATTTGACTACCTTCTTCTAAAACCCAACTTCCTCTTAATGAATCATAATGTTGCTTTCCAATATAACCATCTTTAATCTTAATATCTGAATTAATCCTTAAACTACTTAATTTCCCTTTTAAATCTGCTTGTGCCTGTAGACTTCCTAATAATTGCGTTTCTATTGGAATAAACTTATTAAAAGGAGCCAAAGAAAACCTATTAGCATCCAAATGTAAATCTGCTCCTGTATTAAAATCATAGTCCCCATTAATAATTAAGTATCCGTCTTGGTCCATATCTTCTAACAGAATACGTCCTTTAATTTGGGGAGCAATAAATTTACCATCAATCTCTACTGTACCAAAGAAGTTATGAGGGATTTCATATGCATTCTTTAATGGTAAAAACTCTGTTAATTCCTTTACTCTTCCATCAAACATCCTAATATTAAGGTTAGAAAATTCTTTTTCACCTATATCAACCTCACCATTTAATTCATACTCTGTCATCTCTTCATTGATTCTCAATTCCTTTAAGCTTACTATACTTTGATCATACGCAATATTCCCTTCAACACTTTGGAATTCATGTCCAACTATTACTACCTGCTCCAAATTGATTCTTCCAACTAACTCAGGTTTAGAAACAGAGCCTTTAAGTTGACCCATGAAATCTAACATGCCTCTTATATCCCTTAATTGTTCATAAGGAAGATTTACTTTGGCTAAATCTATCTCTTTACCTACTAGCTTAAAATTCAAATTACCATTCTGCTTTATCTTTCCATATCCTGTTACTTCTGTTTCAAAACTATTTAGTTCAAACTGCTTTATCTGTAATTCATTATCTTGCCAAATAAATTTCAAATAGCCAGACTCTAAATCAAAATCTCTTACCTGCCCTTCTAATAACCCTAAACGTCCTTCTGCCTTGATATTAGTAGACTGCCCACTTATCTTCACCTTACCATTTAATTTACTATTAATTCCAATAAGCCTTTGATTAGTAATTAATTTATATAAACTTTTAGAAGTTCCTCCCTTAGTACTTAAATCAAGGTTAAATTCTGGTTTATTTGCTAATCTTATATCTCCTTCTAACTCATATTTTGAATCTTGATGTTTTAAGATAACATTTTTTAACTCGATAGTCTTTGCATTATAATTAACTTCTCCTGTTACTTCTTTTAATCTTCTACCTCTATAACTTAAATTATCTATTTTAATATCTCCTGAAAACTTAGGAGAGTCTAAATTTCCTTTTAACTTTCCTTGTAAATTAGCTACTCCCTGCAGGGTCTGATAATTATGTAACCCTGGTAAATTTGCGAGAGTAACATCCTCGGCTAAAATATCTAAATCTAAATTTTTATCAGTATCGATCATGCCACTAGCTTGCCATTTACTATCTTTAGTCTCCATAATTAAATCGCTGAAGACTAATTGTTGATCATTAAACCAAAAATTACTATTTAAACCGTTAAATTTATAACCTTTCCAATTACCGTCTTTTATCTGCGCACTGCCAAAAAGATTTAAATCAGCAAGAGCATTCTGACCACTAATTATTAGATTACCGTTTAATTTTCCAGTTAAATTTAATTTATTAGCTTCTAATTCTTTTAGATTAACTCCTTTTAAATCTAACGAAGCCGTATATAAAGCCTGATTAGACTTAGCCCAACTGATAGTCCCTTGACCATTAATCATCCCTTCAGCTAATTTAGCCTTTAAATCATTAATATTAATCAAAGCGTCTTTATAACTCAATTTAAATTGCATATCTTTAACTTGATATGAGTTGATTTTTCCACTAGATAGTATAAACTCCGTCTTTATTGTCGGATTATTTATAGGCCCCCTTAATTCACCATTAATAGTTGCTTGTCCTTTTAAATTTAATCCAGATGGCAACCAAGGCTCCAATATACTTAAAGCTAATTGTGAGCTATCATAATTTAAGTATAATTCAGGTTCGTGCCAATCCTTAACCACTCCATTTAATCTGAATTGAGAATTACCAATATTAGTTACTAACTTCTTAATGGAAATAACTCCTGGCTTAATAATTATTTCACTATCTTTAACCTGAATTTCATCAGCAAATCTATTAAGTTTAAATTCCCCTTGTTGTAACCTTAATTTTGCCTCATAATTAAGGTCCGATTTGAAACCAGACGTTAAATCTCCTGCTAAATTAATCTTTCCATTAATAATGCCTTTGGTTACTTCGATTTCTGTTCTTTGTAAATATTTCTGTAACTTGTTAGACAGAAGATTTATATTAAATTCATTTAAGTTAATACCTAGATTAAAGCTTTTCAAGTTAGTATGCATAACAATATTAATCTGATTCTTCTTAATACCAGGAATCTCTGCTCGTAAATTTCCCTGTAATCTACCTTGATTAAGTTGCAATTCTCCATTAATATCATTAACAGTCTTGATTTTATCAGTAATCTCACTAACTAAAATACCATTATTAATAGATAGGTCTATCTTTAAATCATTTGGTAATGAAAGAGAAGTTAAGCTTACTCCTTCCTTAGTATCTTCTTGGTAGTTCTTTATCCCATCAACTTTAATCCTTGGACTTACTACTTCAATCCTTCTAATGCTATTAATTATATCAGTTCGTTGTAATACTAAATCTAATAAATCATAAGAAAATTCAATCTTATCAATCGATAAATTATAATTATCTTCTTCATTTAATTTAAATTCTTTGAATATTAGTTTATTCAAACCTGCAATTTTAATCTCTTTTAATTTGACCTGCTGACCATATCTTTCCTCAATCTTTAAGAGTAGCTCACTCTTAATCCCTTTAGAAACTTCTTCCCAAGCAGATGATAGAGTGAAAAAAATGATGCCTATAATTAAAATTAACAGAAAGAAAGGTATTATGAACTTAGATTTCTTGGCTACTGGTATCATTCTATAGCCTCCAGTTTTAATCTCATGATTTCTTCAAACTACTCTTATAATATTATATCTCATCAAAATATGCAACACTTCTTTTCAGTTATTTATTTACATTTATACTAGTAAGTAACTATTGAATCATTAAAAAACAAGCCCGAACCGGACTTGTTTTTATATCTCTTTTAAGTTTTACTTTGACTCTGGTTATCTTCTTTAGCTTTAATCTCTATTTCTGTATCTATACTGCCTTCTAAAATATAATCAGTTGCAAAAGACTCTTCATACTCCGGATTAACTTCTTGTTCTTGATTTCCTTTCTTCTGTGCATTCGCATGGTTCCGGCTATCCTGCTGTGATTTTGGTGGTACTCCTTCGCCATTAACCGGAATTGCCTCCCCTTTATAATTCGGCATAATTTTGATTACTAAATCACTATTAATCTTCTGTTCTTTAAACGAGTCTATTACTTCTTCTAAATTTTTAAAGTTCTCATTCTTACCATAACCATATTCGGTCGCTTGTGGTTCTACCTCTTGTTGGGCCGTAAAGTTAGCTTCTCTCCCACCAATTAAAGTTATGTTCGCCACACCAGATTCTATATCCTCTGGCATCTTAAAACTATACTTTTTGATTATAGGCTCCGCACGATATGGTCGTAACTTAACTTCAAAATCAACTTTTTCACCTGGTTTTACTTTCTTCTGTAAAAAGTTAACTTCCTCTATTAGAGCAACCTGTGGTTCTTCTTTAACACTAATATCTAAATTAATGTTGACTAGATTAAGCTTTTGAAAAGGATTCTGGCTAATTAATGTCAGACCATGTAAGAAGTCATTTAGTGCTACCGAAGCTACATCTTGCTTACTATAAAAGATATTCTTTCGTTGAATAATATTTTCTTCTAAATTATTAACCATAATCTCCATCTTTACTTGAGCAGTTCCTCCACCGCGTCGGTCAATAGTTTGGTTAATGGCCTGATATACAACTGAACCTGCTAAAGACCCAATTAAATCTTCGTTCCTAATTAATTGAACAGTAATCTCTCGAGTCCGATTTAAATCCTTATCATTGACTGTCACTTTTAAAGGCACTACTTTAGGAAAAGTTCCTACCTTTCCACCTATACCTGCTGAACGGTCTTGGGTAATGATACCTTTTAAATCTGATGGCGTTCCTAATTTAAAAGGCATCTCTAAATTCTTAATCATTTGATGAATATATGCTGAAGATAAGAAATAATTACTATCTCCTGCCGCCATAAAACGATGACCAAATCCTAAAATACGATTTCCTTCTTTATACGTTAAAGTTCCAATAGCTGAAACATCAATATCTCCTCTAACTAATTGAACTGCAATCGCACTACCAGGCACTAATTTATTACTAGTTTTTTCTTTCGACCGCATTACACCACCGGTCTTAATCGGTTTTAAATTGTAGCTAGCTAATTCATCTGTTAGATAATTTAGCGCCTGCCCATCTAAACCATTAACCAATAACGGCGCCTGAACTGGATAAGCCACTTTATTATCCGCTACCTTAATCGGCTTTGATGGATCAGATAGATATGCTATTTCTTTCTTACTTATTTGGTCTAACTTCCAAATATCAAGCATATCTTGAATAGGAGTAACTAACCCTACCTTGTGGTCAGTCATCTGCCATCCATAACCAATAGCACCAATTAACTTATTATTAATATATACCGGACTACCGCTCATACCTGCTGCTATTCCACCAGTCTCTTCAATTAAATCACCGCTAACTCTAACAAGGATTAAACCTCGCTTTATCCCTTTATTCTTTAAAACTCCTAGTACTTTAACTTTAAACTCTTCAACTTCCGTACCTGATACCACGGTCTTACCGATACCAGCCATTCCTTTCTGTACTTCTTCGATCGGCATAATCTGACGCTGATTAGCCTGTTCTTTAGCCAATATTGGTCCGTTAACCATTATTGAAGTAATAATCAATAAGCACATCAATAAACCTAATAAGAAAAACGACCTTCTCCGCAACTAAATCCCTTCCCTTCCTAACAAACCATTTCACTTTCCTTAAATACTACTATTACACACTATTATTATTACTAATTCCCTAAATCAATTATTCCAAACTATTACACATAATCTTCTAACTTACTTGAAGCGGTTGCACGTTAAGAATCTTACATAATTAATCGCTGACACCCAAAATTTCTATATTAATTATGCTCGAAATCTGATTATTTCTTTCTACTTAACTGTTCATAAAGTTTTTTCGCTAAATCTAGTTGGCCTGAATTAGAAATTCCCTTAACATACTCGCGGTCTAACCGCTCTCTAAATATATCCTCTTGTAACCCTCCATCTAAATAACTAGACTTTGGAACCGTTTTGCGCATCTCTTTTAACATCAAATTAACGAAGAGTTGTGAAAATTTTTGGGTTACTTCTTTTAACTTTGCTTCCTGGACTTTATCAGAATCTGTAACTTTATCTAAACCTGCACTTGACTCTTGTAAGTTATTGACTAACTCCTTAAACTCACTTACCTGTTGTTTATCCTTCTGAATCTGACCTTCAGCCTGTAATAGATTTAAATGCTGATTACTAGCAATCTTCATTTTAAATCACCTGCCTACTTTACATAATTTCTAGCTTAGCATGCAATGCTCCTGCTTCTTTAATAGCCTGTAAGATAGCTATAGTATCACGAGGAGTAGCTCCTACCCCGTTTAAAGCCTTAACAACATCAGCAATACTAGAACCTTTAGGAATGACTAATAAACTATCCTTCTCTTCCTTAGCCTTAATTTTAGTCTCTTTCTCTTTAGCAGTCTCACCACCAGATAACGGTGGTGGTTGTGAAATATTCTCTTGTGACGAAATAGTAACTGTTAAGTTACCGTGGGCTACTGAAACAGTAGAAATCCGTACATTATGTCCCATAACTATAGTCCCCGTTCTTTCATTAATAACTACTTTAGCTTCTGTATCAGGTCTCACAAGTAAACTATTTAATTGCGCTACGAAACTAACTTGGTTATCCTGATAATAACTAGGTATAGAGACTTCTACTCTTCCAGGGTCTATTGCTTGCGCAAAGTTATGACCAGCAGAGTTATAACCATACCGTTGATTGATTGAACTGGCAATCCTCTGAGCAGTCATGAAATTAGGATTATCTAATATTAGAGTTACTCCTTCATCACTACTAAAATCTGTCGTAACATTCTTTTCAATAATTGCACCATTAGGAATCATACCTACCGTAGTATGATTCCTCCGAATAGAGTTCCCGCCTTGACTAGCATTAAAACCGCCGATAGAAAGCGGTCCTTGTGCCATAGCATAGACTTCTTGCTGATTAGGTCCCGTTAAAGGAGTCATCAACAAGGTGCCCCCTTGCAGGCTATCTGCATCACCAATCGAAGCAACAGTTACGTTTATTCGGTCACCACTTCTACTATAAGGAGGCAATTCAGCGGTAACCATCACTGCGGCTACATTTTCAGACTGAGCTTGCGAAGGACTTAGATCAATCCCGAACCTTCTTAACATATTGGCCTTAGTCCTTGCTGTTAGTGCAGAACTACTATCGCCGCTACCATTTAAACCGACTACTAACCCATAACCTATCAGTTGATTAATCCTTACTCCTTGAATCCTAGTAATATCTTTAACCCTTACTAAAGGGTCTTGAAACGATTGCTGTCCTTTAGCAATAACCGGCAGAGCAAAGATAGAATTTAAGATTAAAACCATAAGTACTATAATTATCTTCTTATTAACTTTCATATTAAGTACACCTCTTTAAAAGATCCAATTTAATAGTCTAGTCAATAGACCTGGCCGTTGCTTATCACCAATTGCTCCGTTGCCTTTGTAATTAATCCTGCCGTTAGCTATCTTAGTCGAATCGATTATATTCTGTACACTGATATCTTCAGGTCTTACTATGCCTGACAATTCAATCTTCTGGGTTTCATTATTGATAGTAATCTCTTTAGTCCCATGGATCTTTAAGTTTCCATTAGGCAAGACTTTCTCAACTTGTACCGTCATCTGAGCACTTAAATTGCCACTTCGAGTAGTACTTCCGCTAGCTGATGAACTATCTTGTTGATCCATCTGAATCAACTTAATAAAGTCTAATAGCCCACCACCAGGACCTACTTGTAAATTATTACTCTGTGCTGTATCAGTATTTGCCTGTTGTGTTGCTGTTGATTGTTCACGAATAATGACTGTCAAGATATCACCAACTTCACGTGCTTTAGCTTCAGTATAAATTGAATTTTCATCTGAATATAACGAAGTAGCGAATAACGGATTAGTAACTAATACCAAGCTACATAATAATATCAAACTTACTACCAAACCTCTTTGCAAAAAAGTTTTCATATTTTCCACCTCAAAATTTATAAGATCACCTTCACGGTATTCTTTGCTAATACCTTAGCCATTAATTCCTGCCCGCTACTCATATTCTCAACTTTAATAATCTGTCCTTTTACACCTGACTCAAGAGCAATCCCTTTAGTACTAACCTTAACTTGACCTACTTCAGCGATAATCTTTACCTGTCTCCTTCGTTTGACTAAAGGAGGGATCTCTAATAAATTTCTAGTTAATACCTGCCCTGGATTAATTGTTCTTTCAGTTCTATAATTCTTGATAGAATCGAAATCAATAAATGGTTCATATCCATAAAGAGTAGAAATATCTATTCTCTCTAATTTGAAATCTGCTTTAGATATAGATTGATGTCGTTTAATTAAATCCTTTGCTACTAGTACCTCCTCGTAGGCTGTAACTTGAACCTGTATATACTCTTTTTTGGTCAGTCTACCATCAACATAGACTTCAACCGGAATCATACTGCTTCCGATCAAATCACGACTATAAAGCTGACCTATTCTCAAATCAACTTTACCGGTCGGCACCTTAATCTGACCATTAAGCCGTCCAACTTTAACCTCAACATCTTCAAGAGGTAAGTCTAAATTTTGCTGTATATACTCCCTAACCTTTGTAACTAACTCTTCTTTATCTAGAAGTTGATAAGGAGTAGTAACTCTAATCTGCTTAGGAATCTTATAATCAATTTCTCTAAGATTAAAACCAGCGTTCTGTATCAAAGCAAGAATATACTCTCGTTTTAAGACACTAGTATAACCCGGAAGAGGAGCTTGTCCTAAATTAATAGTAGCTAACCTTTGTTTAAACTGTTTATTCCCTTTAATAGTTGCTATATCACCTAGCTGCAAACTCCGTCCCTTAGCCTTCACTCTATAATCAATTTCAACTTTTGCTTCGGTCTTGCCTACAGCCACCGAACTACATACCAATACAAAGACTAAAATCAGGCCCATTACCTTCACTCTATTTAATGGCAACTGCCTCCACTTCCTCATTATTGATCAACTCACTTTATCTTTTTAAGTTATTAGCCTGTTGTAACATTTGGTCAGAAGCCTTAATTGCTTTAGAATTAATTTCATAAGCCCGTTGTGCTGCAATCATATTAACCATCTCTTCTACTACTTTTACATTTGACATCTCTAAATAGCCTTGCGCTAAAGTTCCAAAACCATCTTCGGCCGGTACTCCTGCGATCGGTTCGCCAGAAGCTGGGGTTTGAACAAATAGATTACGTCCAATGCTCTTTAAACCTGCTGCATTCGAAAAACGTGCCAATTCAATCTGACCAAGCTCTTCTAATTGACCGTTAGCTTGCTTAGCTAATACGTTTCCTTCAGCAGTTACCGTCACTTTAACTGAATCTTCAGGAATAGTGATTTCTGGTTGAATCGGATAGCCATCCGACGTTACTATACGACCATTATTATCTCTTTTTAATGACCCATCACGAGTATATGCAATCCGTCCATCTGGTCTTATTACTTGGAAGAAACCATCGCCTTCAATAGCAACATCTAAAGGGTTTCCAGTCTTTTTAAAGCTACCTTGTGAAAAGAGCTTCTGAGTAGCTGCTGGTCTTACACCATGCCCTACCTCTATTCCTGTTGGCACCTGTGAACCTTGGTTATTAGGTGTTCCTGCCGCTCGTAAAGATTGATACATCAAATCCTGAAAGTTAACCCGACTCTTCTTAAAACCACTAGTATTAACGTTCGCTAAATTATTGGAAATAGTGTCAATATTTAACTGTTGCGCCTTCATTCCGGTTGCTGCCGTCCATAATGATCTAATCATATCAATTATGACCTCCTATTTATGCACTCTCTATGCCTCTATTATTCTCTTAATCATTTCCTAATCCTGAATCGCTTCATTCAGTCCACGATTCTCGGCCTCTTTTTAAAAGTCCAGCCTTAACTTAAGTCTTTAAATCTATCTTCTTTAAGCTCTACCTACAGAATTAACTGTCTTTTCTAAACTCTTATCATAAGTCTTTACTATCCTCTGATTTGCCTCATAATGGCGTGTAGCCTCAATCATATTAGTCATCGATTCAACAACATTAACGTTTGCTGATTCTAAATAGCCTTGCTCAATATCACCAGTAGCAATAAACTGATTGCCTACATCCGGAGTAGCACGATATAAGCTATTCCCTTCTTTAACTAATCCATCATTTTGAGCAAAAGTTACTATCCGAATTTGGTCAATAATCTGCCCATCAACTACTAAATTATTACTATTATCCAATTGTACATCTTCACCTAAAGCCTCTAATGGCCCCGCCTGTCCTAAAACTAAATTGCCATTCTGAGTCACTACTTGTCCATTCTGATTCAATGTGAAATTACCATTTCTAGTGTATCTAATTCCTTGAGGAGTTTGAACTGTAAAGAACCCTTCACCAGTAATTGCCCAATCTAAAGGATTATCTGTCTTATGTAGTCCGCCTTCACTAAAATCAGTACTAGTTTCATCTACTTTAACACCTTGTCCTGTTTCACCAATCACTTTCCCATCTGGTAAGCGTCTTAATAACATTTCAGAAAACGACTTATTAACTGCTTCATCTTTCTTATAACCGGTGGTATTAGCATTAGCTAAATTGTTAGTAATTGTATTAGTACGTTTTAAAGCAGCATTCATTCCTGAAGCAGCAGTATACATCCCTCTTAACATAGCTTCACCTCACTTGTTAATTATTACTACTTAGTAATTAGATATTCCTCCTCATTATATCTTTTTCTATAATTTTTTTCACCTTACTTATTCAATATATTCGACATATAAACCCAAACTCCTGTTTAAAAAGTGAAAAAAAGCACGCTAATCGGCATCATTCTCGGACATATACTTCCTTTTAGTAGCCTCACCACCACGAATATGTCTCTCCGCCTTATTATACTCTAAAACCTCTTTAACTCTATCAGCCAACTGTCCATCTATCTTACTCAGCCTTTCAGTAATATCTTTATGAATCGTACTCTTACTCACCCCAAAGACCTTAGCAGCCTGTCTAACCGTAGCCTTCGTTTCATATATATAGTCACTCACTTCTAAAACTCTTTGATAAATATAATCTTTCATTAACTGTCCCTCCTAGCCCCTACTTGTTACTCCTTGCTAAATATATATGCAATAATAAACAAAATATGTTTTTTGGCTAGAAGAAGTTGGTAATACAAAAAACGATATATCCTCAGATATAATCTCAGAATATATCGCTCTATAAGATTAACTCGTTAATTAAGCAAATTTAATCATTAGATTGCAAGCATAATTAAGACATAATTTATACTACAACTAATCTATAAATCTAAATATTCATTAGGATTCAGTCGCTCTTTCCCTTTCCATAACTCAAAATGTAATGTAGGCTCTAAAACTAGACCTGAATCTCCTACTTCGCCGATAGCTTGTCCTGCTTTCACTTGTTGACCCTCTTCTAAATAATACTTGCTAGCATGTCCATAAACACTTTGAAAACCATTATTATGTTCTAAAATTAAGACAAACCCTAGATAATCATCTTCTTTTATCTCCTCTACCTTACCCGCAGCAACTGCCCTGATTGGAGTAGTTGGTGAAGCAGCAAAGTCAACACCTTCATGATAACGCCAATCTTCTAAGACTGGATGCTTGCTCCATCCGTATTGTCGTTTAACTTCTGTGCCTTTAATTGGTAAATTAAATTGTGGTCGAGGACTTGCTTGCTGTACTGCCTCCTGACTTTTTTCAGTTGCCTCTTCAGTTACCTTTTGAACTGCTTTGTTCTGTGTTACTTCGCTTCCCGTCTGTACTTTAGATCCTTCTAAACTTGTCGAATTTCTTTCAACTTCTAGTTCTTTCTCTGCATTATTTTGAGCAGGAATAGTTTCGTTAATAGTAATCTTCTCTTGATAAGTAGAATCAGAACCTGAATCATAAACGTTGCCTAAATATAAACCTCCAACTATAATTATAAATAGCATTGAAATAAGAAATTTCTTATTAGTTATGGTCTTAGTTAGAAATCTTTGCCATGAAAATTTATCTGCTAAATCCTGCATATTCTCTTTTAACTTTAATTTAATATCTTCTTTATCAGTTTTAATGAAAAAAGGGAATTTTTTATCATCTTTAGACATTTACCCCACCTCCATAATCTATTATATCCAGAGGTGTGATAAATATACACTTATTTACTTGAATTCTATTTTTTATTAATCAGCTAATCTTTTAACCTTGGCACCTGGATAATAATGTTTGAGAATTTCTAAATAATCATAACCTGCTCTTGCCATTCCATTAGCCCCGTATTGACTCATTCCTACTCCATGACCATTTCCTTTAGTAATAAATTTAATATAATCATTACTAATTTGATAAGTAAAATTAGTAGATTTTAAGTTTAATCTATCTCTTACCTCTCGTCCAGTTAAAATTTCATCAGCAATCCTAATACTTAAAACTCTTCCACTCCTACTTCGGGATATGATTTGAATCTTATTCTTTAAATTATTCCGTTCTTCCCACGACTTTAAACCTATCTTATCTGCAAATTCATCTAAAGTATACTTCATCTCATAGTGATTATAAGGCGAGCTATCTTCATAAGGACTACTGACAACCTGTAAATACGGAACATTCTTCCCCCAAACATTCTTAGCCATCGCTGTCCTCGCACCACTAGCAGAATGATAAGCTGCTAAAATTATTTGTCCATCATAAGTTAAGAAGACTCCTGATGTCTCTTCAACTGCTTTGCTAATCTTAAGCCAATACTTTAAACTTCCCCATTTTTGCAAAAGTTCTGATTTTGATAGCCAAGCTTGGTCTATATTACTATCAGCAGAAATTCTAATTACTCGACTACCACTTCCTTGCACTCTTCTCAAAGCATAAGTTCTTGCTGCTACTGCTTGTGCCTTAAGTGCCTCTAAATTAAAACTAGCAGGCATCTCTGCAGCTACTACTCCTTTCAGGTACTCTTCTAAACTTAAATTAAGCACCTGGTCTTCCGATATTTTAACTTTAACAGTAATCTGTTTATTATTCCTTAGTTCTGACAAGCCTTTAATTAAAACTGTCGGAATCCCCAGTAGAGTTATTAAATTAAAGATCAAAATAGCAATTATTACTTTCTTTATTTTAATTCCCTCCTAACTAGGCCTTATTAAACCTTATGCTATGCAAAGAAGGTATATACAAAAAACCATCATCCATAATGGATGATGGTCATTAATATATATTATGATTTAAAAATAAAAATGTTACATTAACTCTTCAACTCTATCTTAGCACCGATTCCTCTTAATTTTTCAGTAACATCCTCATAACCACGCTCTATATGATAAACATTATAAATCTCAGTCTCTCCTTCAGCGGCTAGACCAGCAATAATTAATGCTGCTCCTGCTCTTAAATCAGTTGCTTCAACCTGAGTCCCTTCTAAAGAAGCCTTTGCAACTACTGCACTTCTACCATCGACTTTTATTTGCGCTCCCATTCTTCTTAATTCATCAACATGTCCAAACCGATTTTCGAAGACAGTCTCAATTACTACATTTTCACCGCTAGCCTGAGTTAATAGAACCATAAACTGCGACTGCATATCGGTTGGAAAGCCAGGATAAGGCATAGTCTTAATATCCACACCAGATAATCCTTTATCAGCTTTTACTTTAACACGATTAACATCCTCAATTATTTCAATACCCATCTCTTTCAATTTTGAAATTAAAGAACGCACATGTTCTACTAAGACATTCTCTATTATTACTTCACCACTAATTGCAGCTGTTGCCATCATGTAAGTACCAACCTCAATCCGATCTGGAATAATTGTATAGTCAGTACCTATTAATTCTTTAACACCTTCAATCTTAATTATATCAGTTCCAGCTCCCTTAACCTTAGCGCCCATAACATTAAGATAGTTTGCTAAATCTATAATCTCTGGTTCACGAGCAACATTCTCAATAACTGTCTGCCCTTCAGCTAGAACCGCCGCTAACATTATATTCATCGTTGCTCCTACACTAGGGTAATCAAGATATATCTTAGCCCCTGTCAACCTATCTGCTTTTAATTTTACTAGCCCATGGTCTAACTCAACGTCTGCCCCTAAAGCGGAAAACCCTTTTAAGTGAAGGTCAATAGGTCGATTCCCAATCTCACAACCTCCAGGTAATACAGTACATGCTTCACCATATCTTCCTAATAACGCACCTAAAGTATAGTAAGAAGCTCTCAGCTTCCTAGCTAGGTCATCATCCGTCTGATACTTATTGACCGAATCAGCCTGAACCTGAATCATATTATTAGCAAAACTAGCTTCCGCTCCTAAGTCATTTAAGATATCAACTAAGTTATTTACATCTCTTAAGTCAGGAATTCCCTTAAGTACACTATCTCCTTTGGCTAATAAAGAAGCAGCAATAATCGGCAAAGCTGCATTCTTAGCACCACTAACATTAATCTTTCCTTGTAATCGTTCAGTTCCTTGAACTACTAATTTCTTCATCAATTCATTGCCTCCTGTTAGTAATTCTTATTTAAAATTTAATTATATTTAAATTATATATATGTGTATAGCGTTAGTTAGCTAATTAAATACTACTCCTTTATTTAGCTTCGTGATAATAATAAAATATCCTGCTTAAAAATGATAAATGATTAATAATTTAGTGCTTACAAGCACAAGAGTTGTTAAATAATCCCTCCCACCAGTCTATCTTCTTAAAATTAATTAATTCCTCTGGGGCTTTTTCAGTAATCTTTTCATAACAATCTTTACATATTTTGTCACCAATGCTCTCTAATAATTCAACAGGTAATCCTAATTCTTTAAATTTCTTCTCTTTATCTATTACTTTAATTTGATCACTATTAACCGCGTGGTCACTAACTACTACTAACCCAATATCTCCTTTAAGCTCTGGCGAATCTAATTTTTTAAACGAAAGTTCATTTTCACGTGCTAATTCAATATACTTCTTAGCCGCTTCTAAATTAGCCTTACGATGAATAATTAATTTTTTTGCTTCCGAATTCTTAATTGCTTCTAAAATTTCAGGATAAACACCTGGTTCCGCAATCTGCTCAAAAGTTAAAGATTTAATAACCCTCTCTTTAAACTCACCTAAATATCTTCTCTTCTCTCCTTTTCTAAGCTCCGGCTCTCCATGAACTCCTGCTGAAACTACCTGCTCTAACTCACTTTTATTCTGATTAATTGTAGCCTCTCTTTCTACATCCCTCTGCTTAGAACACAATAATATCTCCTCCCTAGGATATATTATTCCTAATTAAGCGAATTTCATGATTAAACATCAACCATAATCAAGAACAAAGTTACCCGTAATTTAAAATCAAGTATAATTTCCTATGCGATAAAAAAAGAAGAGTAAGAGATACTCTCTTACTCCCCTTTAGCTACCTTAATTCTATTTATCGCTCTTTCTAAAGCTGCCTCAGCTCTGGCCTCATTAATACTAGGCCCCCCTTGCTGCAAGCGTTTCTTAGCTCTCTCTTTAGCTTGTTTAGCTCGTTCAACATCAATTTCGCTAGGAAATTCTGCTGCATCAGCTAAGATATTTACCTGGTCTGGCTTCACTTCAACGAAACCACCACTAGTAGATATCTCTAACTCTTCTCCATTATTTTTAATTCTTATTGAACCAACTTGTAATCCTGTAATTAAAGGAGCGTGTTTAGGTAGGACACCTAAGTCCCCATCTATAGCAGGAACTATCACCATATCGACGTCTTCACTATAAAGAACCCGCTCCGGAGTTACGACGTCAAGCTGGATAGTTTTAGCCATTATTATTCACTTCCTTTTATTTTCTTCGCCTTTTCTAATACCTGGTCTATACCGCCTACCATGTAGAAGGCTTCCTCTGGTATATCATCATGCTTACCGTCTAAGATTTCTTCAAACCCTCTAATATTCTCTTCAAGCGGTACATACTCTCCAGGCACACCAGTAAAGTGCTCTGCAACAAAGAATGGCTGTGATAAGAATCTTTCAATCTTACGAGCTCTCTCTACTGTTAACTTATCTTCAGGTGATAATTCATCCATACCTAAGATAGCAATAATATCTTGTAAATCTTGGTATCTCTGTAAAGTTTCCTGTACTCTACGAGCAATCTCATAATGCTTGTCACCAAGAATACCTGGTTCAAGAATTGTAGATGAGGAATCTAATGGGTCAACTGCTGGATAGATACCTTTCTCAGTAAGCGCTCTTGACAATACCGTTGTCGCATCTAAATGCGCAAAAGTTGTTGCTGGAGCCGGGTCAGTTAAGTCATCTGCAGGTACGTAAATAGCCTGAACAGATGTAATTGAACCTTTATTAGTAGAAGTAATCCGTTCCTGCAGGGCACCTACGTCTGTTGCTAATGTTGGCTGATAACCTACCGCAGAAGGCATTCTACCAAGTAAAGCGGATACCTCAGATCCTGCCTGTACAAATCGGAAAATATTATCGATAAAGAGTAATACGTCCTGTCCTAACTCATCACGGAAGTGCTCCGCCATTGTTAGACCTGTAAGTCCTACTCTCATCCGTGCTCCAGGCGGCTCATTCATCTGACCATAAGCTAGAGCAACCTTATCTAATACTCCTGATTCTTTCATTTCTAACCATAAATCATTACCTTCACGAGTTCTTTCACCTACACCGGCAAATACAGAATAACCACCGTGCTCAGTAGCAATTCGGTTAATTAACTCCATAATTAATACTGTCTTACCTACACCAGCACCACCGAATAGACCTACCTTACCACCTTCAGCATACGGTGCTAACAAGTCAACTACCTTAATTCCTGTTTCAAAGACCTCTACAGAAGGGCTCTGCTCATCAAAATTTGGTGCTTCTTTATGAATTGGACTATATTCCTTAGCACCTACCTCTCCTTGTTCATCAATAGGATCTCCTAATACATTGAAGATACGCCCTAAGCATTCTTCACCTACAGGAATAGAGATTGGCTCTCCTGTATTAACAGCATCCATCCCTCGTACTAAACCATCAGTAGAAGACATCGCTACACCTTTAACTCTACTATCACCAACCTGGTGCATAATCTCTACTGTAACATCTATGCCTCTATCTTCATCAATAATTTCAACAGCATCATAAACATTTGGTAGCGCTTCAGAATCAAACTCACATTCCACTACTGGCCCAATAACTTCGACTATTCGTCCAATATTTGGGTCCTTATTCTCACTCATTCTAATACCTCCTTCGTATCATTTCAAACTTTAGTCTAATGCTTCTGCACCGGCAGCAATCTCAGAAATTTCCTGTGTAATCTCTGCCTGTCTTGCGCGGTTAAATGATAATGTTAAATCATCAATTATCTCTTCAGCATTCTCAGTTGCTGAATCCATAGCAGTCATTCGTGAAGCAAATTCACTAGCTTTTGCTTCTAATAATGCACTGTACATTATATTACGTATATACTTAGGTATAATCGCATCTAATACTTTTCCAGGTGAAGGTTCATAAATATACTCACTCTGTAGCCCCTCTTCTTCTATATCATCTGGTTGAACCGGTAATAGTTGTATCGATTTAACATCATGGTCAAGCACAGTGTTAAATTGAGTATAGATTAAGTATACTTTGTCAAAGACATTCTCTTGATAAAAATCAATTATCTCTTCAGCTATATCCTTAGCTCTTCTAACCGAAGGATTATCATCAAGATGAAGGTATTCTGAAACAATTTCTACACCATTTCTTCGAAAGTAATTTCTCCCTTTCTTCCCAATGGCAATAACACCTATATTATCTTCGTTATTTGTTTCTTCTTCTACCTCTCTTAAAACTCTAGAATTATAAGGACCACAAAGGCCACGGTCACCAGTAATGACTATATAACCAACCTTCTCCACCTGTTCTCTTTCTTCTAAGAGCGGATGTAAATCTCCCTCTATTCTACCCGTAACATCTATTAAGGCCTGTCGAGTCTTTTTGAAGAAAGGTTTAGCAGCTTCTGCACCTTCTTGAGCTTTTCTTAATTTAGCTGCCGCTACTAGCTTCATAGCTCGTGTTATCTTTTTAGTGTTCTCAACACTATTAATCTTTCGCTTAATATCGCGCATGGTTTGCATAATGATCACCTCACTTTTTTAGGAGATCAAATTAATCTCTATATCATATATTTAAGCAGTCTCGTTAGTCTTATCATTAGTTACAAAGGTCTTCTTAAACTCTTCAATAGCAGAAACCAACTTCTCTTCAACATCTTCCTCTAACTCTCCTGTATCAGCAATCGTTTCTGGGATTTCAGAGTAATTACTATGAACAAATCCTAATAGCTCTTCTTCAAAACGATTAATATCATCTACAGGAATATCATCCATATATCCTTTCGTTACAGTATAAATACTGATTACCTGGTCTTCTACTTCCATTGGACTATTCTCAGGCTGAGTTAAAACTTCAACTACTCTATCACCACGAGCTAACTTCTGCTGAGTTGCTTCATCTAAATCAGAACCGAACTGTGCAAAAGCTTCTAACTCACGATACTGAGATAAATCCAAACGTAATGTACCAGCTACATCTTTCATTGCTCCTATCTGGGCATCTCCACCAACTCGAGATACAGAGATACCTACGTTAATCGCTGGTCTTACACCAGAATAGAACAATTCACTCTCTAAGTATATCTGACCATCAGTAATCGAAATAACGTTTGTTGGAATATAAGCTGAAACGTCTCCAGCCTTAGTTTCGATAACAGGTAAAGCTGTTAAAGAACCTCCACCTAAATCATCATTCAACTTCGCTGCTCTCTCTAATAATCTAGAATGTAAGTAGAAAACATCACCTGGATAAGCTTCTCGCCCTGGTGGTCTTCTTAATAATAGTGACATTTCACGATAGGCAACGGCATGTTTAGATAAATCATCGTAAATAACTAATACATCTTTGCCGTTATGCATAAATTCTTCACCCATTGCACAACCAGCATATGGTGCGATATACTGTAAAGGTGCTGGATCACTAGCATTAGCAGCAACTACGATAGTATTCTCCATAGCTTGGTTATCTTCTAACCTATTTACTACCTGTGCTACTGTAGATGCTTTCTGTCCAATCGCAACATAGATACAAATTACGTCTTTATCTTTCTGATTAATAATAGTATCGATACCGATTGCTGTCTTACCAGTCTTACGGTCACCGATAATTAACTCCCGCTGTCCACGACCAATCGGTACTAATGAGTCAATCGCTTTTAATCCAGTTTGTAGCGGAACCTTAACCGGTGTTCTATCAATAATACCTGGTGCATCTGATTCTACTGGTCGTTTCTTATCTGTATCAATAGGTCCTTTACCATCAATCGGCTCACCTAAAGCGTTAACTACTCGTCCTATTAAATTTTCACCTACTGGAACGTCTACAAGCTCCCCTGTTCTTTCAACAGTGTCGCCCTCTTCAATCTCTGTTTCGTCACCTAAAATTACACAACCAATACTATCTTCTTCTAAGTTTAATGCCATTCCATAAACTCCACTAGAAAACTTTAATAATTCTCCAGCCATGGCATCTTCTAATCCATGAATCTGTGAAATACCGTCACCAACATTTAATACAGTACCAACACTAACTGTCTTTAAATCCTTCTCATATCCTTCAATCTGCTGCTTAATGATGGAACTAATTTCTTCCGGTCTTAGCTTCATCGAATTAATTCACCCCTAACTTACTTGCTTCTATTTTATTAAGATTATCTTTCATAACCTGGAGATGCTTATAAAGACTGCCATCGATCACTTTATCTCCTATTTTAAGAACTAAACCACCGATTAAATTAGAGTCAACCTTAGGTTCTAATCTAACTTCTTTCCCCGTCAACTGTTCTAACTTATTCTTTAGCCTAGTCTTGTTAGTAGCAGAGAGTGTAAAGGCAGACTTCACTTCCACTTCTAATATCTCATTTGCTTCATTCGCCAACTCTATGTAGCGTTCTAAAATAGATTCTAAAAACTTTTCCCGCCTCTTATCAATTAAAAGCTTAAGGAAGTGTAACAAAATTTTAGAAACTTCTGAACCAAAGAGTTCATCTAACAACCTCTTCTTCTTATCACGTGAAATTTGTGGATGATAGATGACATCATTTAACTCTTCATGCTCTTTAATGGCTTCCACAACTTCAGTCAATTCAGTCTGGATATCTTGTAACTTCCCTTTCTCAACAGCCAATTCAAATAAAGCTCGCCCATATTTTTTAGCTACTTGATTACTTAACATTTAGCCTCACCTATCTTCTCACCATCTAATTTGTCGATATATTCACTTACAATCTGCTGTTGAGCTTGCTGATCAATAGACTTTTCAATTAACTTCTGTGCAATTAAAATAGAAACGCTTGCCACTTCATCACGAAGTTCAGAAACTGCTTGCTTCTTAGCGCGAACAATCTCTTCTTCAGCTCGCTTTAGCTTTCTGTTTGCTTCTTCATTTGCTTCCTTAATAATATCCTTCTTTTCCTCTTCACCTTGCTGTCTTGCTTTATTTATAATTGCTTGTGCTTCTTGACGAGCGTTAGCTAATTCATTCTCATACTTCTGTTTTAAATCTTCTGCTTCCTCTCGTTTCTTATCTGCTTCAGTTAATGTATTCTCAATCTTATTCTTTCGCTTTTCTAGCGCCTCAGTAATAGGACCATAAAGATACTTAATTAATAAGAATAACAAAATAAAGAAGTTAACTATTTCCCAAAACATTCCCCAGTCAATACTTACCATATTCTTAGCCCCTCCTTTCCAAAATATATATTCAGAAATTCAAAGATATTCATTATCAACTCTTGTCCTCTTTAAAACAAAGATAACCATGATAACTGAAAGGAAATATAAGGAAAGAAAAGCACAATTACTTTCCTTCCCTCGTGATTTCTTAAAATTTCAAAAAACTTTCAGCCCCTTCTTCTTTAACCAAGGAACGGATTGGCAAAAACTAAAACAAGAGCAATAACAAGTGCATAAATACCAGTAGACTCTGCAACTGCCTGACCTAAAAGCATAGTTCTAGTAATATCACCTTGAGCTTCTGGCTGTCTAGCTACCGCTTCTGTTGCCTTACCAGCAGCGTAACCCTGACCAATTCCAGAACCAATACCAGCAATCATAGCAATACCTGCCCCTAAAGCTGAAGCAGCACTAATTACAGTATTAGCATCTAAAGCCATGGTTTCCCCTCCTTTCAAAGATAAAAGTATATCTATTAAGAAAGCCTATTAAGTTGATTATAAAGGCTCTCATTATAGCTAATTCAAATATTAACCTCTAGCCACTGAGATGTAAGCTATAGCTAACATAGTGAAAATAAACGCCTGAATAACACCAACAAAGACATCAAACCAAGCCATTAAAGGAACCGGAATTACCCACGGTACAAACATAGCAATAATACCTAAGATAACACCACCACCAGCCATATTACCAAATAGACGGAATGCCAATGAAATAGGCTTCGCTAACTCTCCAATAATATTAAGTGGTAACAATGCTATTGAAGGCTCTATAAACTCTTTTAGGTAAGTTCCAACACCCTTCTTCTCTATACCATAATAATGAGTAGCTACAAAGACGATTAATGCAATTCCTAGAGTTGTATTTAAATCTGCGGTTGGATTAGGTACAGTTGGAATTATCCCTACTAAATTAGCCATTCCTATAAATAAAGCTATGGTTGCGATTAATGGCAAAAACCTTTTCCCCTCGTTAGGCATCATACCCTCAATCAAATCTAAAATTGCTTCTAAAAATAATTCTGCTGCATTCTGCGCCCCGCTAGGTACCATCTCTATATTTTTACTAGCAAAGATAGCAAAAATCCAGAGAACTAACATAATAGCCCAAGAGACTACAACAGTATCTGTTACTGGAATTCCAAACAGTTGAAAGAGTTCCTGTGGACCTTGTCCCACTCTTCTTCACCTCCTTTATTATCATTTCTCCACTAAACTATCTAAGTAGTCTTTAAACTTTTTGTACAAAGTTTCACCTAATATGATAAACTTAACCATAAATAAGCCAATTAATACAGCCAAGAAGTTTAAATAACTACGGTGCAAAGCTACATAAAGCACTAAACCATAGATTAAATAGCGAATAAGATATCTTTTAAAGACTAAAGCTCGAGCACCATCAAACCCCTTCTCTATTGCTCCATCTACTGTAACTGCTAATAACCTAAACATTAGTAACGAAATGCTTGTACCAAATATGTATCCTAATATCCAATCAGTTCGTAAAGTTAAGGCTAAGCAGATAGTAATTAACCCTGCTACTTTGAGTACATTATTACGAACTTCAACTTCTGTTTCTTTCAATTCCTTTTGCAACCAAGTGTCACTCCTTATTAAATATAAAATCAATACTTTTATATATATTCCAAAATCCAGCAATTACTCCTAATATAGTGAAGATGGCAGTAAATATAAAATTGAGGTCCAAAAAGCCATCAATAAAACGTCCGATAAAAAAACCAATTCCAATAGATGCTACCATAATTAATCCTAACTGAGACACCATGCTTAACATCTTTAAAATACTCTTAACATCCTCTTTGTTTAGCATTTAATTGGATCACCACTTCTATATTTCATAATTATAATTATCAGACAATTGTGAAAATACCATAGTTCCTTTATCATAAAGCCTCTTAAGTCTTTAAACCCATAAATAGATTTCTACATAAAAGATGGTTCTCCTTCATTAATCATGTACAAAATCCATACATATCCCGATATTATGTGCAAAAAATAGACAAACCATCTTTCTTTTATTGAATTTTTTTCCTTACAATGAAAAATAAATAAATAATACAAATCCAATTATAATAATACCAAAAATGACCATTAAAAGCAAGGATATTGTTAAATTTATTACAAAATTAATTAGAAAAAATATGTAATTAAAGCTTCTCTTATTCTCTTAGATGCTTTACCGTCACCGTAAGGATTCTTCTTCTTAGCCATTCTCTTATAAACCTTATCGTCCTCTAATAATTCAAGGCTCTTGCTTATGATCGTCTCTTGACTATGTCCTACTAGCTGCACAGTCCCAGCAGTTATCGCTTCAGGTCGCTCTGTCCTCTCTCGCAAGACTAATACTGGCTTACCTAAAGATGGTGCCTCCTCTTGTATACCACCAGAATCAGTTAAAATAATATCTACCCTCCCCATTAGGTTAACAAACTCCTTATATCCTAAAGGTTCAATTAAATGTATTCTCGATTCTTCTTCCAATAACCTCCTTACCGTTCTACGGACCTTAGGGTTAGGATGCATCGGAAAGATAATCTCTACTTGTGGCTTCTGTATTAAAATCTTTTTGACTGCCTCACAGATCTCAGTTAAAGCTTTGCCTAAGTTCTCCCTTCGATGAGCAGTTAGTAAGATAATATCTTTATTTTTAAAATCTACGTCTTTTATTAATGGGTCTACAAACTCATAATCCTTATCAAACGTTCGTAATAGAGCATCGATTACAGTATTGCCGGTTACAAATATTTTCTCTTTCATTACATTCTCTTGTAATAGATTACCCTTCGCTTCTTCTGTTGGTGCAAAATGAAGCCCTGCTAAAACACCACTTAAACGTCTATTCATCTCTTCTGGAAACGGATTATATTTATTATAAGTTCTTAATCCCGCCTCTACATGACCGATCGGAATCTGTTTATAATACCCAGCTAAAGCACTAGCAAAAGTAGTAGTTGTATCACCATGTACTAAAATCATATCTGGCCTTTCATTGCTTAGAATTTGGTCTAAACCTTGTATGACTTTGCTAGTAATCTGCTCTAAACTCTGCTCGGTTTCCATAATATCTAAATCATAATCAGGAGTAATTGTAAATAGATCTAAAACCTGATCTAATAGCTCTCTATGCTGAGCAGTTACAATTACAAACACATCTAAACCTGGAGACCCTTCTAACTCTTTAATCACCGGTGCCATCTTAATCGCCTCTGGTCTAGTTCCAAATATAACTGCAACCTTCTTAATCTTTCGCCACCACCTTTTTATAACCATCTCACCACTACTCTATTATATGATTTCTTTAAAAAACTATGTATAAAACCGACTAGTTTATTAATTAATAAACTAGTCGGTCTTATCTAAAGGTTAACCAACTTTCTTATATTCTTCTTTAGTAGAACCAATATCTAAGTTAATGATTCCTAATTTATAGGAGCCAGAAAGCAAGATAGTTATGATAGTAATTAAGATAAATAGGGTCTGTACCTCCGAGGCACCATTAATAGCAATAGCTATTAACCCTAAAGAAAGACTGATTAAATAAACTACTATTACTGCTTGTTTATGCGTCAGACCTAACTTTAATAAGCGATGGTGAATATGACCTTTGTCAGCTTTGAAGATAGGCTTCCCATTTTGATGTCTTCTAATAATAGCAAATAGAGTATCAAAGATAGGAACCCCTAAAGCCAAAATAGGAATCACCAATGTCATAGTAGCAGCACTCTTTAAAGCTCCTACTGTAGAAATCGTAGCCAATAAGAACCCTAAAAATAAAGAACCAGTATCTCCCATGAATATCTGAGCAGGATTAAAGTTATACTGCAAAAAACCTAAGCATGCTCCTGCTATAGTAATCGCTAAAGCCATAACCAATAATTCTGCTTCTTGCATAGCCACAATAAATAAGGTTAAAGAGGCGATTGTCGATACACCTGCTGCTAAACCATCTAATCCATCAATTAAATTAACTGTATTTGTAATTGCCACTAACCAAAAGATAGTAAATGGTATACTTAGTGCACCTAAATAAAACATTCCTCCTAATGGATTAGTAATAAACTCTATCCTAATTCCAAATGAAACTAAAGTTAACGCAGCAATAATCTGCCATAACAACTTACTTTTAGGTGAAATTTCTTTAAGATCATCAACTAAACCAACAATTAACATTAAAGTACTACTTATTATAATCCCTACTAATTTAAGATCATGTTCTAGTAATAATAAAACAGCTATTATAAAACCACAATAAATCGCTATCCCACCTAGATTAGCCACTGGATGTCGATTAACCCGCCGATCATTAGGAATATCAACGGCTCCCACTTGTATAGCTAACCTTTCAATTACAGGGGTTAAAACATAAGTTATCGATGCCGCAATTCCAAAAGCTAAAATATATTTAAGCATCTAAAATCATCCTTTCTATTCCGCTACTGTCTTTCCATATTCTATATAGTTATAAGCCAATTGTCAACAATAGCAGCTTACCATCTTATGTCATTTGCTAAACTCTGTTAATTCAACCCCTGCCTCTTTTAGCATATTAGTTGATAACTCATCAGGATAAGAACCGGCAAATACTATTCTCTTTACTCCCGCATTAATAATCATTTTTGCGCAGAGAACACATGGCTGATGAGTACAATACAAAATTGCCCCATCAATAGAAGTACCATGTAATGCAGCCTGGATAATTGCATTCTGTTCAGCATGCAATCCTCGGCATAATTCATGACGTTCTCCAGATGGAACTTCATGTGTTTCTCTAATACAACCGACTTCAGCACAGTGTCCCAATCCGCTAGGAGCACCATTATAACCAGTGGCTAAGACTCTACGCTCTTTTACTAATATAGCTCCTACATTTCTACGCAGGCAAGTAGACCTCTTAGCTACTACTGAAGTCAATTCCATAAAATATTCATTCCAACTCGGCCTATCGTCCAACTCAGGTCGTTTTACATTATTTGGTTCCATAAAGCCGGTCTCCAGCATCTCCTAGTCCAGGAACGATATAAGCATGATCATTTAATTTTTCATCCACGGAAGCAGTATAGATATCTACGTCAGGATGAGCTTTCTGTATTCTTTCAATCCCCTCTGGGGCAGCTATTAAGCATACAAATTTAATCTTCTTAGCACCTCTATCCTTTACAAATTGAATCCCTGCTTCGGCAGAACCTCCGGTAGCTAACATCGGGTCAACTACAATTAATTCTCTATTCTCTATATCTGTTGGCATTTTACAATAATATTCTACCGGCTCTAAAGTCTCTGGATCTCTATATAAGCCTACGTGACCTACCTTAGCAGCAGGAATTAATTTCAAAATTCCATCTACCATTCCTAAGCCAGCTCTTAAAATAGGTACAATTCCTAACTTCTTACCAGCAATAACTTTAGAGTCAGTCTTAATTACTGGTGTCTCAATTTCAATATCTTTCAACGGTAAATGACGAGTTACTTCATAAGCCATCAAAGTTGAAACCTCTTCTACTAATTCTCTAAATTCCTTAGCACCTGTACTCTTATCTCGAATATAAGTTAACTTATGTTGAATTAAAGGATGATCAATAATATGTACTTCACTCATCGGTAAACTGCCTCCTTGAATTATTTTTGATGTAAAGGAAATCTACTTACTAACTCTTTAACGCCTTCTTTAACTTCCTCTTTTACTTCATCATTATTTATGTTATTCAATACCTTAGTAATTAATTCAGCAATCTTCTTCATTTCTGGTTCCTTCATTCCTCTAGTTGTAACTGCTGGAGTACCAATTCTTACTCCACTAGTTACTTTAGGACTTCGAGTTTCAAAAGGTACTGTATTCTTATTAACAGTAATTCCAACCTCATCTAATGCTTCTTCTGCTGCTAAGCCGGTAATATCTTTATCCTTTAAATTGATTAATATTAAGTGATTATCAGTACCGCCAGAGACTAAACTATATCCTCCTGCTTTGATCCCTTCGGCTAACACTTTTGCATTATCAATAATCTGCTTTTGATATTCCTTGAACTCTGGTTCTAAGGCTTCTTTTAAAGCGACTGCCTTAGCAGCAATCACATGCATTAATGGACCACCTTGTAAGCCAGGAAAGATTGCTTTATCAATAGCTTTTGCAAACTCTTCTTTACAAAGAATCATTCCACCTCGCGGGCCTCGTAAAGTCTTATGAGTTGTGGTAGTCACAAATTCAGCATAAGGAACCGGATCAGAATGTAATCCAGCTGCTATTAAGCCAGCTATATGTGCTATGTCTACCATTAAATATGCATCTACTGCATCTGCTATCTCCCTAAATTTAGCAAAGTCTAACTCTCTCGCATACGCACTAGCTCCTGCAACGATTAGCTTAGGTTGATACTGCTTGGCAATATCTAAAAGTTCATCATAATCTAACGCTTCAGTCTCTTTACTAACTCCATAAGAAATAAAATTAAATTGTTTTCCAGAAAAGTTAACTTTACTTCCATGGGTTAAATGTCCTCCATGTGTCAAGTCCATACCTAAGACAGTATCGCCGTGATCCAAAACAGCAGCATAAACAGCAGCATTAGCCTGTGAGCCTGCATGGGGCTGTACATTAGCATGATCAGCTCCAAATAGCTCCTTAGCTCGTTCGATAGCAAGCTCTTCTGCAACGTCTACATATTCACATCCACCATAATACCTCGCACCTGGATATCCTTCCGCATACTTATTAGTTAAGACAGTTCCCATAGCCTCTAAAACCGCTTCACTAACAAAATTTTCCGAAGCTATTAATTCAATCTTCTCCCTCTGTCTCTCTTCTTCTTGTTTGATTACTTTTGATATCTCAGGATCTATTTGCTTTAGTTTGCTCATTAATAACACTCCTTAATCTCTACTCTTCTACTATACTTCTCATATATTATTAAAGTTCTTTAATTTTATTAATCCTTCTTTGGTGTCGTCCACCATCAAACTCTGTTCCTAACCACACCTTAACTATCTCTAAAGCTAGGCCTTTACCAACCACTCTCTCTCCCATAGTTAAAACATTTGAATCGTTATGTGCTCTTGTTGCTTTGGCCGAAAATAAGTCATGGCATAAAGCTGCTCTAACTCCTTTAAATTTATTAGCGGTAATTGACATCCCGATTCCAGTCCCACAGACTAAGATACCTCTATCATATTCCCTCTTAGAAACTGCTTCAGCTACTGGTATAGCAATATCAGGATAGTCCACTGAATCTGTAGAAAACGTCCCAAAATCTTTATACTCTACTTCTGCTTCTTCTAAATACTCTTTTATCTCTTCTTTTATCTCGTACCCTCCATGATCACTTCCTAAGGCCACTTTCATATTTTTTGCCACCTCCATATATTTATTCTTGAATTTTAAGTATACTCCTGCTCACAAATTGAATTTTATACTTTAAAAATCATCTATCTTGTCAAGAGATAGTTTAATATGTTTCTCTATTTCCTTAGCACACTGGCGATAAACAGAAATAGGCTGTCCAAAAGGATCACTAACATTTAAACTTTGCATTTCATTCTGTAATCGTTTTAATTCCTTCTTATCCTCAGCTATCTCTTTGGATAACTCTTCCTCTAATCGATTTAATTCATCTTCAATTTCACCTATCTCTTGCATTAACTCCTGGTGTCTCTTTCTTAACCTTTCAATTTTAGCACCATTCTCATCTAAAAAGATTTCACGCTTATTATTGATTCTACTATAAACTTCTTGTAACTCTTCAGTTAAACCTTCTAATTCATCTGCGTCTTCAGCGAATTCTTTTAACGTAAAGACCTTGCCTCTACAATCAGGATACATATTTAAGATTGAACTCTTATGTTGTGTAGTCATAGTTAAGATTAAATCGGCCTCATCTACTAACTCTTCTGTTAACCTTTGCGCCTGATGTCCAGACATATCTATCCCTTTTTCATCCATAACCTGTTCAGCCTGAGGTGCTGCTGAATCACCTTCCATTGCTGAAAGACCTGCAGATTTGACTTGATACTTTTCATTTTCAACTAAATCATTTAATATATATTCTGCCATACTACTGCGACATGTGTTGCCTGTGCAAACAAAGAGAATCTTATGTTTCATAATTCACCCCCTATAACCAATTAGACATTAATTATCTGATATGCAGCTGCCTTTCTTAATCTATTCATAATTGCTAAGCCTAAACCATCTGTTGGCAATCCTTCTGCCAAAATGATATCTATACCTATTTCATCGAACTCTCTTAATAACTTAAATATATTAGCGCTTATCTCGTGCAAATTATTACGACTACCCATTACCTTAATTCTTCCATCATCATAAAAATCTACATTCTCTTTAGTAGCCATAACTCCTACCTCTAACCCTTCAGATAAATACTTATCCGTTAACTTGGTTATTCTTTTAGCTATCCTATCTTTCTCTCCTTCTATTAGAATAACCTTAGCTTCCGGTGAATAGTGTTGATACTTCATCCCAGGAGCAAGAGCTAATTGATCATCATCAGCCATCTCTGCTTTAACTGCTGAATCGATTATAACTTCACCTAAAAGACTCTCTAGCTCTTCATAGGTTATGCCTCCCGGGCGCAATAAGGTAGGTTGCTCATCTACTAAGCTAAGCACCGTTGACTCTACTCCAATTCCAGTAGCTCCTCCATCAATGACAGCATCAATTCTACCGGCTAAATCCATGATAACATGTTGAGCAGTAGTTGGACTAGGACGACCGGATAAATTAGCACTAGGAGCCGCTATTGGTAATTGGCTTGTCCGCAATAAGTTTAAAGCTACTTCATGGTCTGGCATTCTAATTGCTATTGTATCTAAACCACCAGTTGTTATATCGGGTATTATATCTTTCTTTTTCAGAACTAAAGTTAGTGGTCCTGGCCAAAACTTATTACTTAACTGTTTGACATCCCCTGGCACTTCTAAAACTAAGTCCTCTATCTGTTTCAATGAAGCAATATGTACTATCAATGGGTTATCTGCCGGTCTTCCTTTAGCTTTAAATATCTTTCTTACTGCTTCCTCATCTAAAGCATTAGCCCCTAAACCATAGACCGTTTCTGTGGGAAAGGCCACTAATTCTCCTTTGTTCAAAATTTTACTACAGTCAATTATAGAGCTATTATCTCTTCCTTTAAATATCTTAGTTCCTTTGATCACTTTCATTTATCTTCAATAACCTCTCTTATTTCAGTTTAAAAACCACTAATTTTTTTAAAAATTAGTGGTTTTATTATTATTTAATATTACCAAACTAAATAGAACTTATCATAGACCTTTTAAAATATTAAGTACTCTAATAACCCGTTTATACTTTAATCATTGCATTAAATACCTCAAATATATATATATTGAAGAAATGAATATCATAATCAACATTAATGGAAAGCCAACTTTTAAATATTCTTTAAAAGAGATAGGATTATCATGCTTAGCAGCTATTCCGGCTACTACTACATTAGCTGAAGCACCTACTAATGAACCATTACCTCCTAAACAAGCACCTAATGCCAAAGACCACCATAAAGGTTCTATCTGTAAAGTGGGGTCAGCAATAGATAATGCTTGAATTAATGGAATCATAGTAGCAACAAAAGGAATATTATCGATTACTGTAGATGCTAAAGCAGAAACCCACAAGATCAATAATGCCATTAATACTAAGTTTCCTTGTGTTAATCCTAAAACTTTATGAGCTACCCATTCAATAACCCCTACTTCTTCTAAACCTCCTACTATTACAAATAAAGCAGCAAAGAAGAAGATAGTAGGCCATTCGACATCTTCTAATATCTTTTCGGGGTCTAAATTACTTAAAAATAATAGAATTGCAGCACCTGCTAATGCTATTATAGCTGATTCTAATTCTAAGAATTGATGAAAAGCAAAACCGAGAATTGTTAAACCTAAAATGAATAACGATTTCACTAATAATTTCTTATCTTGTAATACCTTATGCTCATCAAAATCTTTAATTCTTTCTTTTACTTCACTGGAAACCTTTAATTGATTAGCATACATCTTTTTAATAATCAAAATAATAACTCCAAAAATCACAACTACTACTGGAGCCAAATTTACAACAAAATCTACAAAACCTAAATCTGTTGCACTGCCTATCATAATATTCGGCGGGTCTCCTATCATTGTCGCTGTTCCACCGATATTAGATGCTAAAATCTGCGTAATTAAGAATGGCGTAGGATCAATCTCTAGCGAATCAGTAATTAATAGAGTAACCGGTGCCATTAAAAGAACCGTCGTTACATTATCCAGTAAAGCCGACGAAACAGCAGTCACAAATGCAAAACTTAATAGTATCCTTAATGGGTCACCCTCAGCCAACTTAGCTGCTTTAATAGCTAAATATTGAAAGAGACCTGTTTTTTTAGTAATAGCCACAATAATCATCATTCCTATTAGTAAGCCAATCGTATTAAAATCTATATAAGAAAATGCTTCTTCCTGAGTTAAAATTTTAAATAATGCCATCAAAACTGCACCTAATAAAGCAACTGTTGCCTTATGCACAATTTCAGTAATTATGAACCAGTATGTTATAGCAAAGATTGCAATTGCTATAATTACATCTTGCATTAATATCATCTCCTATTATTTTCAAAAATTATAGCTAAAAAGGTTAATACTTTTATCTAGGTTATCAACAACCTCTATAAAAGTCTTAACCCATCTCTAGCTTAGTTCTTCGCTTAAATTTAATTAATCTCAGAGCTGAAAAACAGTAACCAAGCTGCCCCCAGCTCTATATCATACCTAAATAATGCTGACTAAATTAAGCTATCTAGACTCCTACAACACCTAATCATTATACTTGTTTCTACCATTTACATTCAACATCGCCCTAACTATATCTGACTTACTAACTATTCCTACAATTTTATCTTCTTCCATAATTATAGCTTCTCTTATCCTTTGGCTAACCATAGTTGCTGCAATCTGAGTTACTGGTGTTTCATAACTAAAAGTATACGCTTTTGTAAGATAATCTAAAACACTTTCACTTAAACCTTCTAATAACTTTTTACGATAAACTTCTACATCAGGAAGATAGAAATTATCTCCTAACAGCTCTAAACAACTAGGTAGTGGCATTTCAATTAAAACTCGTTCAGTAATCATCCCTAGTAAACCTTCATATGGATCTACAACTGGTACAGCACTAATCCTTTCTTCTACCAGTAAATATGCTACGTCACGCATAGTAGCATCAGGCCCAACAGTAATTACATCTGAAGTCATAATATCTTTTAGCTCGATAACTAGTCACTCCTTTCATTATTATTCTTGCCTAATATCACCCTAGGAACCTCTGAATAATCATCAATAATCTCTATATCACTAAAATCATTCTTCACTAATAAATCCTTTACTCCTAGCAATTGTTGATTCCCTATCTCTAAAGCAATTATACCACTATCAGTAATTACTTTTTGAGCCCCAGTAATAATCCTCTTATAAAAATCTAACCCATCTTGACCACCTTTTAAGGCAATCTCTGGTTCATATTGCAATTCAGGTTGCAACTCATCTAAATCCTGGTTAGGAACATAAGGAGGATTAGAAACTAAAATATCTATCTGTAAACCTTTTTTGACAATCGGTTCTAAAAGATCACCTTTAATAAACTCGATTTTATCTAAAACACCATGTAATCTAGCATTCTCTTTAGCTACCTTAAGAGCTTCTTCTGAAATATCTACAGCAATATATCTAACCTTAATCTCCATTCCACTAATTAATTCCTTCACTAAACTGATAATAATTGCTCCACTCCCAGTACAAAGGTCTAGCACTGTCAGTTCTTCTTTATCTGATTCTTTAACTTCTTGAATAGTTCTTTCGACTAAATGTTCAGTCTCTGGCCTAGGAATTAATACATCCTGAGTAACTTTAAAATCAAGCGACATAAATTCTTGTTGACCAATTATATAAGCTACCGGTACTCTTTTAGAACGTTTAATTACTCTTTCTCTGTACTCATCTATTTCTTCTTTCGTTAAAGGTCTATTAAATTGTACATATAACTGAATTCTCTCAACACCTATAAGATCAGCTAAAAGCACCTCTGCATCTAATCTAGGAGTAGCAATATCATACTTTTTAAAATGTTCCGTAGTTCTATTTAATATTTCTTTAATATCAAGCTTCTCCATCGAACTACTCCACCCACTTCCTTAGGAATGCATCTTCTTTAATTTTTCTGCTTGATCAGCTGTTATTAACTCTTCAATTACTTCATCAATATCTCCATCAAGAATACTATCTAATTGATGCATAGTTAAATTAATTCTATGATCAGTAACTCTTCCTTGCGGGAAGTTATAGGTTCTAATTCGCTCACTACGACCTCCAGTACCAATCTGTGTCTTTCGTGCTTCATCAACTTCAGCTTGTTGCTCAGCTTCAATCTTCTCTTTAACTCTAGATCTCAAAATCCGCATTGCTTTTCTCTTGTTCTTATGTTGTGACTTTTCATCTTGGCAAGAAACTACAATTCCTGTTGGTTCATGAGTAATTCTAACAGCTGAATCAGTAGTATTTACACTCTGCCCTCCAGGCCCACTAGAACGATAAGTATCAATAGTTAAATCATTCTGATTAATCTCTATTTCAACGTCCTCTGCTTCAGGTAGTACGGCTACAGTAGCTGTTGATGTATGAATTCGTCCACTAGATTCAGTAGATGGTACTCTCTGCACTCGATGGACTCCACTTTCATACTTAAGCCTACTATATGCACCTTCCCCTTCTACACTAAAGATAATCTCTTTCAATCCACCTACTCCAGCAGCACTAGAACTCATAGTTTCTACTTTCCAACCATTATTTTCAGCATAACGAGAATACATTCTATATAGATCGCCTGCAAATAATGCTGCTTCGTCTCCCCCAGCGCCAGCTCTAATCTCTACAATTACGTTCTTTTCGTCGTTAGGGTCCTTTGGTACTAGCATCAATGGTAACTTCTCTTCTAGCCTTTCCCTTTTAGGCTCTAACTCTTCAAGCTCCATATTAGCTAATTCTATTGTATCTTCATCATCACTTATCTCTAATAATTCTTCTGCTTCTTCAATTCCTGTTAATGCTTTCTTATATTCACGATATTTAGCTACTATCTCTTTCAGTTCAGCATGCTCCTTAGCTAATTTCTGGAATTTATCTTGATCATTAATCACTTCTGGATCACTTAACATTTTTCCTACTTTTTCATATCTAACTTCTACTTCATCCAGTGCTTCTTTTAAATCAAACATATAATTAACCTCCATCACATTTTGATTTTGCTATTTATACCACATGGTACAACCACATACTATCTATATATTCTATCATCTTTTTTACAGTAATTCAATTATTCTGCATTATTAAAAAAGCCGCCCTTTAATAGGCGACTTTCATAAGTCTTTGATAGAATTAGTCTTCTTGTTCTAAAACCCCTTCTAAAGCCTTAATTGCTACTTCTATCTGCTCGTCATCTGGTTCTCTTGTAGTTAACTTCTGTAACCAAAGTCCAGGGGTTGCAACTAGTTTTATAATTGGATTAGCATCTTTCTTTCCTGCTTGTTTAATAATTTCATATGAAACTCCAGCTACTATTGGTAGTAGGGCAATATGAATTAAGATTCGATTTAAAAATGCTGGTCTACCAAAGAATGAAAAGATTAAGACACTAACTACCATTACAATTAATAAAAAATTAGTTCCACACCTTGGATGTAGCGGGCTATGTTGTTTAGCATTTTCAATACTCAAAGGTAGGTCGGATTCATAATTAAAGATAACTTTATGCTCAGCACCATGGTATTGAAAGACTCGTTTAATATCTTTCAATTGTGAGATCCCTATGATATATAATAAGAAGACCGATATCTTAATCATTCCTTCAATAAAATTTAATACTAAGTTAGATTCGATATATTGTTGAATGAATTTAATAGCTGTTGCTGGTAAAATAACGAATAACAAAATTGCTAAACCTAGAGCTACTACAATCGTTGTAACCATTTCAAAAGTAGTTAATTCCTCTTCTTCCTCTTCCGCAACTTGATTAGCAGAGAAAGTTAATGCTTGCATACCCATAATTAAAGATTCAAAAAGAGCAACAACACCACGTACAAAAGGCTTTCCTAAGATAGAAAATCTATCAGTAACAGAATTAACCTTCTCTTTACGTAATACAATATCGCCTTCGCCTTTTCTAACAGCGATAGCTAAGTCTTTTTCACCACGCATCATTACACCTTCGATTACAGCTTGACCGCCGTATTGGTGATTATGATTACAATGCTCTTTATCTGACATTCTCACACCTCTTTTCTTTAGAGAAAATAGAGTAATAAAGAAAACAGCAGAGCAAAATTGCCCTGCGTTTAAGATTATTCAATACCATATTTTTTCTTGAATCTTTCAACTCGTCCACCCTTAGCGGCTTTCTTCTGCTTACCTGTATAGAATGGATGACAATTAGAACAAACTTCTACACGTAGGTTGCCCTTTGTTGTCTTAGTTTTGAATTCTTCTCCGCAAGCGCATAAGATCGTTGCTTCATTATATTCTGGATGTATTCCCTTTTTCATCTTAAGTCACCTCTTTCTTAATTACACCTAGTTTCAACTGTTATATTATAACATAGTTATTAATCGATTTCAACCATTTATTCTACAAATGCCTTTCGTAATGATTCTAACATCTGCTTATTAGATTTAGTATTCTTAATATGTTTAATAAAAGAAGTAATAATCTGTGATTTAGATAGGTCATTAATCTCTTTTCGTAAAGTCCACATCGTTTCTAATTCAGCTTCTTCTAATAGCAATTCTTCTTTTCTAGTGCTAGACCGTTTAACATCAATAGCAGGGAATAAACGCTTTTCGGCTAAATTTCTATCTAAATGAAGTTCCATATTCCCAGTCCCTTTAAACTCTTCGTAGATTACATCATCCATTCTACTCCCAGTTTCGATTAACGAAGTAGCTAAAATAGTCAAGCTACCTCCTTCTTCAATATTTCTTGCGGCTCCAAAGAAACGTTTTGGTTTATGAAGAGCCGTTGGGTCTAGACCACCAGATAATGTCCTACCACTAGAAGGAACATTAACATTATAAGCCCTAGCTAAACGGGTAATACTATCTAAAAGAATGATTACATCCCGTTTCTGCTCTACTAACCTCTTTGCTTTCTTTAAGACCAATTCTGAAACTTTAATATGATTCTGTGGTGGTTCATCAAAAGTAGAACTAATCACCTCTGCATCAACTGACCTTTTCATGTCAGTAACTTCTTCTGGTCTCTCATCAATCAGCAAGATCATTAATTTTGCATCAGGACACTGCTTAACAATACTATTAGCTACTTTCTTTAACAAGACCGTCTTTCCTGCTTTCGGAGGAGCAACAATTAAACCACGCTGTCCTTTACCTATAGGAGCTATTACATCGATCAAACGTGTCGAAACATCACTAGGGGTGCTCTCTAAAGCAATTCTTTCTTCTGGATATAAAGGAGTTAAATCTTCAAAGTGAACTCTTTCTTTAGCAAGTTCTGGATCCGAATAATTAACTGCCTCAATTCTTAATAATGCAAAATAACGTTCATTCTCTTTAGGTCTTCGTACCTGTCCAGAGACTACATCACCAGTCCTTAGATCAAATCTTCTAATTTGAGAAGCTGAAATATAGATATCATCTGTACTAGGTACATACTTAGATGGTCTCAAAAAACCATAACCATCAGGAAGAATCTCTAAAACCCCTTCCGCAAAGATCAATCCTCCATTCTCTGTTTCTACCTTCAAAATTTCAAAGATTAACTCCTTCTTCTTTAAACGGGTATAACCATTAATTCCTAAATCTTTAGCCACTTCATGTAATTCCGTAATCGTCTTTGATTCTAACTCAGTAATATTCATCAACCAAACTGCCTCCCTTGAAATTCTAACTCTTAAAAATTAACTCCGAGATTAAATAATAAGTATGCTCCTACTAGATAAACAAATATATTAGCAAAAGAGTCCCAACCAATATTAAAGAATGTCTTCTTAGAACGATAGAAGAGACCGATAACTACAATAGAACTTAGAATTAAACCAAGTAAGGCAGTAACCGTATGATTTAAAGAAGCATTGGCTAAAACCGACCCTTGTTGATAGAATATATCAGCCACAAAGATAATTGTCATATTAAAGATATTACTTCCTAATACATTCCCAACTGCAATGTCATAGGCATTAATTCTAAGGGCACCAATAGAAGCTACCATCTCAGGTAGAGAAGTAGCTGCCGCTACTAAAGTACTACCAATAAATGTCTGTTCCATTCCAGTTGCAGTAGCAATCTGATCCGCTGACTGACTCAACTTAATTCCAGCCACAATAATAACTACTGCTACTATAGCAAACTTCATCGCTGCTTCTTTTAAAGACATATCTCCGACAACCGCTTCCTCTTCATCTTCTAATTCAGGATTCTTACGTTCATAACGAAAGATCAAGCGAGCTCCTATAATATATGTAACTACAATAGCTAAGGCTCCTATGCCAATCCCAAAAACTTCAACACTACTACCTAAAAGGTTACCGGATAAAATAGCCATTGCACCAATAGCAGATAATAGAATTCCTAATAAAGCCGATAGAATATGCTTAGACTGAACATTGAGAAGAAAAGGACTAGTCCCTTTTAATGAATCAGCCACTGCCAAAATCATGATATTAAAAGTATTACTACCATAAACATTACCGATCGCAATATCTGGAGCATTAATTAATGAAGCCGTAGCACTAGTTACCACCTCTGGTAGCGAGGTAGCTCCTGCTACTAATATGCTACCAACTAAAGCCTGACCTAATCCGGTCTCAATTGCTATTACATCTCCATATTTAGAAAGTTTTGTTCCCGCTATTATAATCGCTAATGCAGAAATAATAAATATAATCCAAGCTTGTGTCAAAACTATTCTCCTCCTAACAGGCTCCCTCTAATAATTAACAACATGTTTATTATATCACTAACTACTTTTTAAAGTCAACTTCAAACGATAATAGCTAATTTTTCTTCTTTCATAATTAAGATTCTTGCATAATACATAGAAAAAGGAGCAGAATAAGATTCTGCACCTTTTCAATAAAATCATGTTATTTTTACTGGTTACTCAGTTACAGTTAATATTATGCTTTATCATTACTACCAAATAATCTAATCTTTTCGATTACTTTCTCCTTCATTGCATCTCTTGCAGGACCACAAATCTTGCGTGGGTCATAAACATCAGGATCTTCTAAAACTTCTCTCATTTTAGCAGTAAATGCTTGCTGAAAAGCTGTATTAACATTAATCTTATTAATTCCTAACTCAATCGCTTTGGCAATGTCGTCATTT
Source organism: Candidatus Frackibacter sp. WG13 (assembly GCF_900114655.1). Taxonomy (GTDB): domain Bacteria; phylum Bacillota; class Halanaerobiia; order Halobacteroidales; family Acetohalobiaceae; genus Frackibacter. Next base: position 83,199 of record NZ_FOTT01000002.1, on the reverse strand, counting down.
GGAACTCCAGAAGCACCATGTAAAACTAACGGAATATCTACTTTCTCATTAATAGTCTTAAGTCTATCAAAATCTAATTCTGGATCCCCTTTATAAACTCCATGCGCCGTTCCAATGGCAATTGCTAAAGCATCAACATCTGTCTTTTCTATGAATTCTACTGCTTCATCAGGATCAGTCATAGTAGCAGCTTTATCTTCAACTGTATGGTCATCCTCAGTGCCACCTATCTTTCCTAATTCTGCTTCGACACTAACCCCTACTGCATGAGCAGCTTCAATAACCTTATTAGTTACATCAATATTCTCTTCAAAAGGTAATTTAGAACCATCAATCATTACAGAAGAGAAACCATTTCTAATACACTGAATAGTCTTTTCAAAATTACTACCATGATCTAAGTGTAATGCTACAGGAACAGAAGCTTTCTCACCAGCTGCTTTAGCCATAGCTACTGCATACTCCATATCAATATAACGAATTGCGCCTTCGCTGGCCTGGACAATCACCGGTGAATTTTCTTCTTCAGCAGCTTCAATAATTGCTTGTAAAGCTTCTAGATTATTCATATTAAAGCCACCAACAGCATATCCTCCCTTATTTGCTTTTTCTAGAATATCACTCATTGGCACTAATGACATATTAAAACCCCCTATGTAAGTTACTCATATATGTTAATTATGTACACATTTAATTTCTTTTCTCTAAAGCACTCACTACTCCTTCAAGCATTTCAATTTTTTTAATGTTTTTTAAGAAAGTCAGATCTTCTTCTGTTTCAGCACTAACTGTAGTTAATCCATCACAATGGTTACAAAGTAGTTCGATTTTTCCTGGGAACATATCGATATCAATATCATCATTTCCACATTGACAAGAAAGACCACCAGTTTCTGCAATATCATGAAGTAAATTTAAAGCTGATAACATAATTTCAGGGCTACTGAAGTAGTTTTCAAAACCTACCTCATCAAACATAAATTCAAAATATTCCTCTTCTTCCTCAATTAATCCTTCTACTTTTTCTTCCGAACCTAAATAACCTAACTCAACCTCATTCTCTAAACAAGCAATCTCCTTTATCTGCGAAGACCATAATTCTTGATTATCATAGAAAATTATATGTTCTACCTCACAAATAATGCAAGGAAACTGAAACCAGTACTGTTTATAGTTATTAGTTCCAATAACTAACTTATTAAACCCACACTTACATTTAATCTCTAAATTTTGACGGCCAGAAAAATCAAATATAGTAAAAGAATGTCTTTCTAATTCACCACAAATTGGACACCTAAGAGCTAGAGTTGCTTTAAGATCAATTATCATCTATCTTAACCCCCTTTACCTAATATTATTCTCTATCTAGCGAAAAATTCCTTTAGGGTATTAGAAATATTATCTAGTATTCATAATGTCTAACCTGAACCTTTTCGATCTGATTATTCAAGCCTAAAACTACTAAGCCTTGGTCCCCAACTTTTAAACTTTTAAGCATAACTTGTTGACTATTTCGAACTAAATTCATCTTAGAATTATAATTAAATTCTAATAATGTATTCGAGTTTAATAGCAGTAACTTTATTCGTGACTGAGCATAATTAACATCCTTAACTTGTATCGGCAAGACATCATATTCTACTCTAACTTCCATTACTTCTCCTTTTTCATTTAACCTAATTAAAGCCGGTTGAAAATCTTGAACAGTAACTGGTCGTAAAGATGATAACGAGACAGATGCTCCATTACGTAATATTCGAGTGTCTATATTCACTCGATATTCTTTAAGGTTATTTCCACTCTTTACCAAAAAAACTCCTTGTTGAACATTAACTGCTACTATCTTCCCCTTAATCAATTCCCCACTCTGTCCTGCCATTACAAACTGCGAAGCAAATATTAAGATTAAAAATAAAGTTAAATATCTAGTTGTTAAACGCATAATAATACCCCTCCATTTAATTTGGTTATATTAATATCGTTACCATAAATAACCAAATTATACATGGAGAGGTACTATTTTTTACTATAATTGATTAACATATTCGCCTAACTTAGTTAACTCCGGTTCTTTAATGTTAGAATATTTAGGCATAACACCTTTACCGTCTCTAACTAACCTCTTTGTATACTCAACCGATATACTTCGACCATCAAATTCTTCTATTGGATGACAAGATATACAGGCATCTTCATATATCTGCTTGCCTGTTCTGTTAGTAGCTTGGTATTCACTAGTAGTTCGATTCAAATACCAAACTATTCCCCCTATCAATATTAAGACCTGGACCAATACTATAGCTATCATCTTTCTAGACATTTTTTTCACCTCTAATTAGTAATTTAGAGCAGCCTTCACAAAGTCCTTAAATAAAGGATGTGGACGATTCGGTCTAGATTTAAACTCAGGATGGAATTGACTTGCTACGAACCAAGGATGATCCGTCAACTCTACAATTTCCACTAATTTATCGTCTGGGGAAACTCCACTAAATACCATTCCTGCTTGTTCGAATAATTTACGATACTGATTGTTAAATTCATAACGATGTCTGTGGCGCTCATAAATAATTTCATTATTATAAGCCTTATCTGTTAAAGTTCCTTCTTTTACTTTACATGGATAAGTACCTAAACGCATGGTACCACCTTTATCTTCAATATCCTTCTGTTCTGGTAGAATATCAATAACAGGGTCAGGAGTAATATCATTAAATTCAGAACTATTAGCCTCCTGGAATCCACAAACATTTCTTGCAAATTCAACTACAGCACACTGCATCCCCAAACAGATACCTAAGAAAGGAATCTCATTAGTACGAGCATAACGAATAGCATTAATCTTACCTTCAATTCCTCGGTCCCCAAAACCTCCAGGAACTAAAATCCCATCAACATCTTCTAAGTAATCAGCAACACCTTTTTCTTCTAAGTCTTCAGCATAGACCCATTCAATATTAATTTCTGTATCACTAGCTATTCCAGCATGCTTTAAAGATTCTACAATACTAATATATGCATCCTGTAATTCAATATATTTTCCTACAATAGCAATCGTCGTTTCTTTACTTAAGTTCTTCATCTTTTCTACTATTTGTTGCCACTCTTTCAAGTCTGGCTTCTCTGCCTCTAAATTTAGCTTATCAATAGTAATATTAGCTAAGCCTTGGTCTTCTACAATTAATGGCACATCATAGATACATTCAGCATCAACCGCTTGAATGACAGCCTCTTTTTCTATATCACAGAAAAGGGCTATCTTATCCTTAACAGATTCAGTTAACTCTCGGTCAGCTCTACAGACAATTATATCCGGCTGAATACCTATGCTTCTTAGTTCTTTGACACTATGCTGTGTCGGCTTAGTCTTTAATTCACCAGCAGCTGCTAAGTAAGGTATCAAAGTACAATGGATATACATTACATTCTCAGCACCTAAATCGCTTTTAAATTGCCTAATTGCTTCAATAAATGGTAGCCCTTCAATATCGCCAACGGTTCCACCGATCTCTGTAATTACTACATCAGCATTACTCTCTTTACCTACTCTAGTAACTCTTTCTTTAATTTCATTAGTGATATGTGGTATTACCTGTACTGTACCACCTAAATAATCGCCTCGTCTTTCTTTAGTAATTACTGACTGATAAATCTGCCCTGTAGTTACATTACAATTCTTAGTCAAATTAATATCAATAAACCTTTCATAATGCCCTAAATCCAAATCCGTCTCTGCCCCATCATCAGTAACAAATACTTCACCATGTTGATAAGGACTCATAGTTCCTGGATCAACATTTATATAAGGATCAAATTTTTGTATACTTATTTCTAGTCCTCTAGCTTTAAGTAATCGCCCTAATGAAGCAGCAGTTATTCCCTTCCCTAAAGAAGAAACAACTCCTCCAGTTACGAAGATATACTTTGTCATAATAACACTCCCTCTGTACTATTTTCTATATTAATTGCTTTATTCCTCTATAATTTTGTCTTAATTATAAATTTTAATCCAAGAGAAAAGACTAGGAGATTTAGGGATCAATTCCCCTATTAACAATCCTAGTCGATGCATGACTCATTTAAAAGAAAGTATTAAATGCTAAATAGCCTAGATAAATGCCAACAACCCCCATAATACCAGCTAGATTTGGAGGAGCAGGAATAGGTAAATTTAACATAGAAAATATACTTCCTAAAATAAACCCTGACAATCCTGATAGTAATACTACACGCAACGTTAAGAACCTCCTTACATATTCTCTGGTGCTGAAATTCCTAGAATTCTTAATAAATTAGAAAGAACCTGTTGTGTTGCCAAAACTAACTTTATCCTTGCCTGCATTAATTCTATGTCATCAATTAATACTCGGCACTTATTATAAAAACTATGAAACTTTGCAGCCAACTCGTGTGCATACCTTGCCATATGATGTGGAGCTCTACTTTCTGCACTCTTCTCTAATTCATCAGGATATTTAGCTAGTTCTTGAATTAAATCTAACTCTACATCAGTAGCTAACTTTTCTAAATTAACTTCTTCTACATCATCAACATCAATCTCCTTCGTCTCTAATTGTTCAAGAATACTACAGATCCTTGCATAAGCATATTGGATATAGTAAACCGGATTTTCTGTTGATTCTTCTTTAGCCAACTCCAAATCAAAATCTAAATGACTGTCTGTACTCCGCATAATATAGAAATATCTCGCTGCATCGCGACCAACTTCTTCTACTACATCCTTTAAAGTAACAAAATTGCCGGCTCTTTTTGACATAGAAATCTGTTGACCCTCTCTTAATAATGTCACCATCTGCACTATAATTACTCTTAGCATCTCTCGATCATATCCTAATGCTTCTACAACCGCCTTCATTCGCGCTATATAGCCATGGTGATCCGCTCCCCAAATATTTATAACTTCTTCAAAACCACGTTGATACTTATTATTATGGTAAGCAATATCAGCCGCTAAATAAGTAGGCGTCCCATCGGCTTTAATCACAACTCTGTCTTTATCATCCCCAAAGTCTGTGGATTTAAACCACAAGGCTCCTTCTTGCTCATAGATATAATCATTAGTCTTTAATTCTTTAACTACATCTTCTATCTTATCTTCTGTATGCAATTTTCTTTCACTAAACCAATTATCAAACTCGATTCCAAATTCAGCTAAGTCTCGTTTAATATTGGCTAATAATTCCTCATAAGCATATTCTCTAAAGAACTCATAATCCCCCTGCTTAGCACTTTCTAAATAATCTTCTCCATATTCTTCAAATATATCATTAGCAATCCTCTTGATATACTCTCCATGATAAGCATTCTCTGGAAGTTCAACTTCCTCACCATTTAATTGCTGGTAACGTAAAGCAACAGACTTCCCTAATAAGTCCATCTGGTTGCCGGCATCATTTATGTAATACTCTTTAGTAATATCAAAACCTACCTCTAACATAATATTCCCTAATACATCACCTACTATTGCTCCACGACTATGCCCTACATGTAAAGGTCCGGTTGGATTGGCACTCACAAACTCTATCTGCACTTTTTTACCTTGCCCAAAATCACTCTTTCCGTAATCCTCACCTTCATTCAAAGCCAGCTCAATAGTCTGATAAAGCCAATTATTATTTAAATGAAAGTTAATGAAGCCTGGGCCTGCCACCTCAACTTTATCAATCAAATCTGCTTCTTTTAAATTATTGACTATAATCTGTGCAATATCTCGCGGCGCCATCTTTGCTTGTCCAGCCAAAACCATAGCAACATTCGTAGCATAATCACCATGTTCTTCTTCGCGAGGAACTTCTAACATGATTTCAGGAACTGTTTCTAAATCTAATTCCTCCATTGCTATAGCATCATCAATAGCATTTTCAATAGTTGTAGCTAGTTTCCCTTTAGCCTGAGTAACTAAATTAGCCATTAGTATCCTCCTTGTACTTAATAGTTAATTGATTTCTATTAATTAATTCCCCTTGATCTCGCAAATCATACTCTAATTTAATATTCCCATTATTAGGGGTAACCTCTGTTTCAACTTTATTCACTATTAATTCAAAGCTTAAATCTCCATAAGGAGTACTATAATTAAAAGAACTTTTCTCTCCAGCCTCGAATTCTTGTTTCATTCTCACTCCACCATCACGAATTAAAGTCACTACCATATCCTGAATCTTAAGAGTAGTAGTAGTTTCATCTTCTTCACTTAATTTTTCTATGTACCGTAAGTAATAGCCTAATTTCTTTTTATAAAGCTGACCACTTGTACTAAAGGCAATCTCTTCTTTATTTCCTACATCATCAATCTGAATACTTTCTACTTCTACTAATACTGATTGCAAGATATCGACCTCCACTTATCTCTCAACATCACTATATTATACATCTTCCAGTATCTTTTTGCAAGAAATTTTTCACCTAACCTAAGCTCCTAAATATTTTAATTAAAAAAGCTGTAATTCCACTAGCAATCAAAGGACCACTTGGTACACCTCTAAAAAAAGCAATCCCCACAATAATCCCAGCTACTAAATTAGGAATCACTTCTGGGGCTGTGTCCATTAAGCTTAAACCTTCTCTAGTAAATTGTGTTACTAAAACCCCCATTATAACCGAAATTAAACCGATCGGACTCTTAATAGTATCTACAATCTGTAATAAATCCACATCTCCAGTAGCCACTGGCGTCAAAACACCTAACATAATTAAAATAATACCTACCTTAACACTATACTGGTCAATCACAGGTAGTAAGTCATCTAATTTAAATATCCGGATACCAAAAAGAAGTAGCGAGGAAATAATTAATGAATTATTTTTTGATAGTAACCCAAGAATTAATAGAACAAAGAATACTAGATTAATCTGCAATTTTATCGTCTCCTCCTCTTATAACCTTAAATAGATAAAAACATCCCTTAATTCAGGAATGTTTTCTTATTCAAATTTTTCTTTTGTGTTAAAAGATCAACGAAAGCTTCTAGACGGGTTTGAACCCCAGTAGCACTAGCATGTTCATCTAAAGTTAAAGTTAAAACTGGGAGCCCAAAATCACGTTCAACCTCAGTTAACAAACTTTTTGCAACTATCTCTGGCATACAACCAAAAGGCGCTAGTTGAATTACTCCATCATACCCTTGTTCCCCATAAAGAACTGTCTCCCCTACAGTTTCTAGACCCAAGCCTCCAACTCCTTCTTGCAAATATCTTTTAGCTGCTTTAATTACCTTACGATTACTAGAAATATTTAATGCACCACAGATCAAATTATCCTTGACCCATTTACTTACGAATACAGCTCGGTCTATTGCCACTCCTAACTCATTAAGTCGCTTAGATACATTTAGATTAGCAAAAGGCTCAGAAACTGTATAGATATCCCCTACTAAGCCAACCTTTAAAAGTGAAGTTTGTTGCCCATCAGTAAATTCATCTATTTCTTTCTTATAATTATGGTCTATACTTGCTAACTCTTCCTTATTTTTTGCTTCTCTAATTAATTGTAGATACTCATCCTCTAACTTGTTAATCTGGTTTTTAGAAAGAAAGACACCGTGCTTTAATCTATACTTTTTAATCTCTTCAATTAAGATTAGTTTCTTCCAAGCAAACCTTAAAGATTTAATAACCTGTACCCAGTTGAAATTAGGCGATAATTTAACAAAGATATCTACAATTGATTTAACTGGTGGTTCTAGAATATACAACTCAAATTCATAACCAAGATCAGTTAAAATATCATTAGCTAATTCTCCAAAATGGCCAAAACGACAAGGGCCGTTCCCTCCAGCCATAATTATCGCTTCAGCTCCTAGTTCTAATGCCTCAATAAAGTTACCTAAAACTAATTTAAACGGAAGACAGGCTGACTCTGGAGAATATTTAACCCCCAGGTTTAAAGTTCTTTTAGTCAAAGGTGGCGGTGAAACTATCTCTATATTTAATCCCTGTAGCAAAGTTTCTAATGGAATATTTAAACTCCCCATCTGGGGAAAGGTCACCTTCATACTTCTTCCTCCTAGTTAATAATTCACTTCAAACTTATTATTAACAATTAACTAGGAGATTAATCAAATATCACCAAAATGTTATTGAGCCAAATCCCATTTATTACATCTATGCCCCCAACGGGAAACTATTTCACCATCCATCCGAATCTCTATTACCTCACATAAGTTAGCACAGCCTTCGCACTCGAAACTAGAAGGTGTATATTCTATCTCTGTTACATTCCACCCTTTAAAACTGGTCTCTTCTCCGTCATTTACTATCTTATCTTTAGCCAATAATGCTGCTCCAATCGCCCCCATTACATCATGATGTTCAGGGACTACGATTTCAGTCTCTAAAGCCTCAGCGAAAGCTTCTTTAATCCCTTCATTAGCTGCTACTCCTCCTTGGAAGACAACCGGTGCTAATATATCTTTACCTTGCCCAACATTATTTAAGTAATTCCTTACTAATGCTTCGCACAAACCAGCAATAATATCCTCTAAATTATGACCCATCTGCTGTTTATGAATCATATCTGATTCAGCAAAGACAGAACAACGTCCTGCTATCCGCACCTTATTCTTGGATTTAAGAGCCATCTTACCAAAGTCTTCTATCGGAATTCCTAATCTAGCAGCCTGCTGGTCTAAAAATGAACCGGTTCCTGCTGCACAGACAGTATTCATAGCAAAATCAACGACAATGCCATTCCTTAAAATTGTAATTTTAGAATCTTGTCCCCCAATTTCTAAAACAGTTCTTACATCTGGCACAATATGTGAAGAAGCTACCGCATGAGCCGTAATTTCATTCTTTACTGTGTCTGCACCAACCACGACACTAGTTAAATTACGACCACTGCCAGTAGTACCTACACCTTTAATTTCTATATCATCTGCCAGACTCTGCTTTAACTCTTTTAACCCTCTCTGTACTACATCGATCGGCTGTCCTTTGGTACGAAGGTATATCTTTTCTAATACTTCCCCTTCAGAATTAATTACAACCAAATTAGTACTAACTGAACCAACATCAATTCCTAAGTACCCATTCATGAAATCCTATCCCTCGCTTCATCTCTTTTTTTAGCTATTAAATCAACAAATGCTTCTAGACGAGTTGTCACCCCAGCTTTTCCTGTCTTTTCATCTAAAAAGATAGTTAAAAAAGGGATATTCCAATCCTTACTTACCTCTGGTAAGATACTTTTAGCTACAATTTCTGGAATACAAGTAAAAGGAGCCAATTGAATTACTCCATCAAATCCATTTTGAGCATATAGCACCGTATTCCCTACTGAATCTAGCCCATGCCCGCCTACTAACTGATCTAAGTATGGTTTTGCCGCTTCTTCTACTCCATCCTTTTTAGGGACAAAGAAAGTATGATCTTTAGTCCAACCTGTTAAATAGATTGAACGATCAACTTCTACTCCCATCTCTCCTAAAGTCTTCTCTAATTCTAAATTAGCAAATGGTTCTAAGACTACATAAATCTCACCGATAATACCTATCTTTAGTGGTTCATAATTCGGGTCCTGTGGTACATCATTTAATAACTCAAAACTTTTCTCTTTAGCCTTTTTAATCTCTTCCTCTGTTTTAGCAACTGCCACTATTTCTTGAGCTTCAGCAAAGACATTAGTAGTAGTGCCTTTTTTTAATTCCCGAGGCCGCACCTTATGAGTCAACCTTTCTATATCATCTAGCACCATCAATCTATACCATTCTTTTTTTATAAGTTTAAATATCTGCCACCAAGATAGCTCTGAGCCAGCCACTTTTCTTATGTTACTAAAGAAATCTTTAAAACTATCTGTCAATGCTTCAAAGACTACCATTTCAAAATCATAACCTAAATTATGCAAAATCTTCTCTTGTAATTGAGCATAATGTCCAGCTCGGCAAGGCCCTCTCCCTCCAGAGGTAACGATTAAATCTGCTCCTTCTTCTAATGACTCTAAGTATGTTCCTAATAAGATTTTAAACGGAATACAGGCAAACTCTGGAGCATGTTCAGTCCCTAAACTAAGAGTTCTTTTGCTAGGCTTTTTAACAACTACTTCATGTCCCAACTCTTCCATAATAGATTTAAAAACAATATTAGAAGTTCCCATATACGGAAAGGTTACCTTCATTAGTGCTTCCTCCTTAAATTTAACATATCAACGAACGCTTCTAACCTAGTAACAATGCCTGCCTCTCCAGTATGTTCATCGATAGTCAAAGTCATAAAAGCTATATCTTCTTTATCTTTAGCAGCTAACTCTAACAATTTATCTACCATAAAATCTGGACCACAACCAAAAGCAGTGACATGGATAAGACCATCAATCTCACCAGTTTCACAATAGTGATAACCAGCTTTAACTACTTCGCCACTAAAAGTCCAGAATAGATCTTTCTTTAGTTTTGGCTTCTGCTTATCTAGCTGCCTATGAGTAAGCATGTCAGTAGTTACAACTTCAGCTCCTAGTCCTCGTAATTTCTGAATCATATTAACAGAAATATAAGGATCATAAGTTATATACGGATATCCCAAAACAGCCACTTTCAACGAGCTTTCTTCTTGCCCTAAATCAACGTTAACTTCTTCACCTTCTAATAACTTTAGTGATTCCTCTACTGTGTAACCTTCTTTTAATAAGTTATTAAAATCTTCAAAATAACTCTTTGCTTCTTTAAAAGCAGAATATATCTGTAAAAGATTCTTAGTTAAAATAGATCCAACTTGATAGACTATCTTTAACAACTCAAACCTACCTTTACGAAGGTCAATCTTAGGAGCAATAACCTCTGGTAAACCCCTTAACGTACTCTTGATCATATCCGGTAACCCTAAGAATTTAGGGCAATATATCTGCTCTCCATTAACACTAACCAATCGTGGAATAAATATATAGTCAACCTTATCTTTTAAATTTAAAACATGACCATGAAATAATTTAATAGGAACACAGGCATCATTCACCGTCTCCTTTACCCCATCATCTACTATTCGTCGTGAAGTATTCTGTGATACTACTACTTCCGCTCCTAACTCAGTAAAGAACTTTTCCCATAACGGATAGTAAACATAATAGGATAGAGTCTTAGGAATTCCAATTCTAACTGACATCTTTATTAATGCCTCCTCAACCAAATTGATAGAACCATAAAAAAGTAACTTTAAGTATATATTTAGTATATTATTACTGTTTAACTATATAATATGTTTTTCAGCATTAATTATCAATTTTCCTGCTAGAGAGGATTAATAATTTATATGAGACACTACTACTCATAGTCAATTATAATCTCCTTAAGCATGGTGACTCTAGTGTTTCAGGAGGCATAGAAAACGCTAATATCAAGAAAAATTGTTTACTATAAAAATAGAAATCGAGAATTCAGCATAAAGCTAAATCCTCGATTATATTAATTTAAAAATTAATATTTATTTAACTTATTTTCATTTAGAATGTTTCTAAATATTGATCTAATTCCCACTGATGAACTTGTGTCTTATAGACATTCCATTCAATCTGCTTAGCCTTAACAAAGTGGTTATAAGTGTGCTCTCCTAAAGCAGATTTAATAAGTTCATTATTCTGTAATTCCTGGATAGCTGTCATTAGGTCACCAGGCAAACTTTCAATTCCTGATTCTTTTCTTTCAGCTGCTGTCATATCATAAATATTATTTAAGGCCTCTTCTCCTGGATCGATTTCATTCTTAATACCGTCTAAACCTGCTTTCAACATAACAGCCATGGCTAAATAAGGATTAGCTGCTGGGTCAGGATTTCTTAACTCAACTCTAGTTCCTACCCCTCTAGATGCAGGAATTCTCACTAACGCACTTCTATTAGCACCTGACCAAGAGATATAAACTGGAGCTTCATAACCTGGTACTAATCGCTTATAAGAGTTAACTGTTGGGTTAGTGATAGCTGCAATAGCTTTGGCATGCTTTAATAAACCACCAATGTAATAATAGGCTATTTCACTTAATCCCCGCTCATCTTCTGGATCATAAAATGCATTTTCACCATCTTTAAATAATGATTGATTCACATGCATTCCTGAGCCATTTTCACCAAAGATCGGCTTTGGCATAAAAGTAGCATGCAAGCCATGCTCTTTAGCAATTGCCTTAGTTACAAACTTAAATGTAGCTATATTATCTGCCGTTTTTAACGCGTCAGCATACTTAAAATCAATCTCATGCTGTCCTGGTGCTACCTCATGGTGAGAAGCTTCTACTTCAAAACCCATCTCATCTAATGCTAATGAAATATCACGACGAGTATTCTGACCTAAATCTACTGGAGATAGGTCAAAGTATCCACCTTTATCATTAGTCTTAGTAGTAGGTTCTCCATCTTCATCAGTTTCAAATAAGAAAAACTCCGGTTCAGGACCAGCAAACATCTCATATCCTAATTCCTCAGCCTCAGCAATCACCTTCTTTAAGATATTTCGAGGTCCACCAGAGAATGGCTTCCCATCAGCATCATATACATCACAAATTAATCGAGCTACGGCACCATCATCTGTAGGTCTCCATGGAAATATTGTAAAGGTGTCATAATCAGGCTTTAAATACATATCTGATTCTTGAATTCGAGTAAACCCTTCAATAGATGAACCATCAAACATAATCTCTCCATCTAATGCATCTTCTAACTGCTCTACTGTAATTGCCACGTTCTTAGTTATTCCTAAAACATCAGTAAATTGTAGTCTAACGAACTTAACATCATTCTCCTCTGCTTCTTTGAGAATCTCTTCTTTTCTTAATGTCACTTTAATTGCCTCCTAATATTAATTATATGTTAGCTATAGTTTAGCAACTTTTTTAACGTATGTCAAGTATATGTTAGCATTTTTAACATTTATTTTACATCAACTTTGAAATAAGCTAATTATTGCTGGTGTTAGATCAGTCAGACTTGTAATTCTATCTTTAATTTGATCTTTATAAGCCCCGACCAAAATAGTAGGCACTAAATTTTTAGTATGAGTTCTAACACTTAAATCTTCAATATTACCATGGTCACTAGTAATCACTAATAAAACTTCTTCTAAATTTATTCTCTTAATTAAAGTAAAGATAAATTCATCTAAATCTTCAACAACCTTTATCGCTTCTTTTAAATCCTGCTTATGCCCCACAACATCAGACAAGAAATATTCAAATAGAATAAAATCATATTTATCAATAACATTATACAATCTAATAGCTGAATCATGAGAAGTAATTAAAGGAAGATTAAAACCACGCTCAATTAAAACTTCTTGTTTAAGATCATGATAAATCGATTTCCCGGCTAACAACTCTTTATCAACATAATTAAATTCTATTCCCCCTGCCATTACTGCTAAAGTAGTGGCTGCATACCGTTTAGATTCAACTTGTTTTTGGAAGTATTCTCGTGTATAAGTATTAATAAAGTGCGGCTTAAGGCCTAAATTACTTATCTTTTTAAAAACACTTTCCTCTTTAATAATTTCCTTTAAAGTAGGCGTAGGAAAACCACTAATGTGTCTTTCAAGCTTTTGAGAAGCATTAACCCCAGTTAAAATAGCAGTCTGTCCTGTAGCACTCTGAGGCAAGCCTTCTACCCCTAGCGAAGCATCTGTTGGAATAAGTGAAGCAAGCTTAGAATCACACCTTCCTATGTCAGCTATTAAATCATTTCCTCCTAACATATAATTAAATCCTGGAGTTTCTGCGGTAACCAAAGGATTAGTTGTTGATGAGTTTTCCCCTAAACCAAATCCATCAATAAAGACCATGATTACTTTTGGCATAATCAATACTCCTTTTTATGTATTATTTCCTAAAACAAAGATTACTATTTAGATTGAATACAAGAAAAGACAAATGGAAATCCATTTGTCTTAGTAATTTAGCTTAAAGTTCTAAGTATTTATTCTGTTGTCTCATCTTTTTCTTGGTAATATAGGTTGCGGCCTCCACACGATTATTTAAGTCTAGCTTCTTCAAAATTTTACTAACATAATTCCTGACCGTCTTTTCTGCTAAATGTACCTTTTTAGCAATTTCTCGATTAGTCAAACCTTCAGCTAAGAATTCAAGAATTGCTTCTTCCCTCTCAGTTAATTTATCTTCTTTCTCGTCTTCATTATTAGATTTACGCATATGTTCCAAAACTTTTTGTGTAATTTTAGGATCTAAAAGTGATTCTCCTCTATTAACTGCTTCTACTGCTTTGATCAATTCTTGACTATTAATCTCTTTTAATATATATCCACACGCACCAGCCATGATTGACTTAACGATTACTTCATCATCAGTATATGAACTCAACATAACAACCTTAGTATCAGGATGTTTATCACATATTTCACGACAAGCATCAATCCCACTACCTGAGGGCATTCTAATATCTAATAATATCACATCAGGTTCATGCTGAGCAGCCTTCTTGACAGCTTCTTGCCCAGAACTAGCTTGAGCAACGATTTCAAACTCAGCCTTTCGCTCTAACAAGGCAGCTAAACCTACTCTCACCACCTCATGGTCATCAACTAACATTATTTTAACTTTTGACACCTCTTATCACCTCATAAGGAATTTTTATTTTTATCTCTGTTCCTTTTCCCTTAATTGAGTTTAAATTAAATTTTCCTTTTAATAATCTAGCCCTCTCCTTTATATTCTTTAACCCATGATATTCGTTATAATTATTTTTAACCAGAAGATATGTACTTCCTTTAAAAACTAAATAATTAATCTTCAATTTTTTGTCTTGTGCTTTAAATTTATCTTCTAGATGAAGATAGCAAATTCCTGCAAAGTGGTTTAATATTTGACAGCAAGATTTTGGAATTAAACTTTCAAAAAGAGGAAATAACCTTTATCCCTAGAATTATTCATTAGGAGGTGGATCGATTGAAAAAGAATATAGTTAATTTAATTATTTTTATTGCAGTTTTGTTATTAATCTTAGGATTAGGTTATAAATTGAATGAAGTTGAGGTCCAACAAAAACCAAAAAACGAATTAGTAATTACGATCGAAGGTGGCGGTAGGATAGTTAGAAATAATTTAGAAAAAGTTATAATCTTTAGGGATCAGGATAACGAATTAGAATACTTAAAGATTAATCACTCTACTAACAAAGAAGATATATTTAATTTTGATCGCATTATTGGTTTAAATTATGAACTTAAAACTAAGGAGAAAATCCAATTTAAACCTCTTTCTGAGTTAAAGCTTGAAAAGAAGAATGCTTTAAATGAGTTATAATTTTTGAATCAAATTGAGTCCCAGCATTCTTACATAGTTCTTTAAGTGCTTCTTCTAATGATAAAGCAGGACGATAAGAACGATCCGTAGTCATTGCATCCCAAGCATCTCGTTTAGCACATTTATGATTATGATTATTATTATCAGTCCAAAACAAAAAAAAGGGTTTAATCCACCCTTTCTATAATTTTATATGCTTCTTAATAATATTATAATCTATTCCTATTCACTTGTCAACGACAACAAATCTTATCTAACTAATAAATTAATTGTAACTTCTTATAAAATAAAAGATAGATAAGACAGAAATAATTATTAAACCTCCGATTAAACCTATTAACTGGTCAGGATTAAAGCTTGAAAAGACCAAAATTGCAGCAACTAAAATAATAGTCCCCCAGCTTGAATAGGGATACCCCCACATTTTAAACTTAAGAGTATCAGAAAAGTTTTCTTCTAAAAGAGGGCGGTATTTAATCTGACTAGCTAAGATTATAATCCAATTAAAGAAGATAATAAAACCGGCAGCACTAGTTATATACTCATATACTTTATCTGGAAGCAAAAAAGACATAATAATTGCTATTATTAATCCAGCACTACTTACTAATAAAGCATAAATAGGAACACCGTCTTCATTCCTAGTCTTTAAAAATAAAGGAGCTTCTTCTGCTTCAGCTAAAGAAGCTAAAACCCGAATCACAGCATACATTGCTGCATTCATAGTCGATAAGGCAGCAGTTAAGATTACAAAATTCATAATCGAACCTGCATAAGGAAAATTAACTAGCTCAAATACAATAGTAAACGGACTAGCTTCTGTACTAATTTGACTCCAAGGCACTAATGCTAGTAAAACTAATAAAGCACTCACATAAAGGCCTAAAAGCCCTAAAACTATCCTTCTAATAGCACGAGGAATACTTTCACTTGGGTCCCTAGTCTCACTAGCAGCCATTCCTGTAACTACTACTCCTCCAAAAGAAAGTAAAATCATCAACATCGAACTAAACAAACCTAAAGTACCATTAGGAAAGAAACCTCCATGTTGATAGTAATTCTGAATTCCGCTGCCGCTAGGTTTAGTAAAGAATCCCCCTAAAATTAATAAACCTAAAACTACAAATAAGATTATAGCTATAATTTTAATTATAGAAAAGAAAGATTCTATCTTGCCAAAGTTCTTAACCCCCATCGTATTAACAGCAACAATCAACCCTGAATAAACAATTGCAAAAACCCAAAGGGGAACCTTAGGCAACCACCACTGAGTAAAGATAGCTGAGGCTGTTACTTCACTAGACATAACTAGCACACCTGCTGTCCAATACATCCAGCCGCTTAAATAGCCAAAATAAGGTCCTAATGCTTCTTCAGCGTACACACGAAACGAACCACTAGTAGGATTAGCTACTGACATCTCTGCCAAAGCAGAAAAGACCTGCCACATAAGAAAGCCACCAAGTAAAAACCCTAAAATCACTGATGGTCCAGCATTAACAATCGATATACTACTAGCTAAAAAGAAACCGGCACCAATAATAGCACCTAATCCTACTAAAGTTAACTCATTAACACTTAAACTATCAGTTTCCCCTTGTTCTGAATCACCTTTTTGTACTTGATTATCTATTAAAGGTTGAGTTAGCTCATTTCTATCATCTCTTAACATAATTACACTCCCTAATCATAAATGAATGTTATCGGCTAAATACATCTAATATTTATAAGAAGTCGTAAGCCCCTATATTTTTGATCACTTCAATTATAATTGCCATCTAAGATTCGTGCATAATCAATTGATTATGCACGAAAGCTAAATTTTTAGCCGATATTAATCTAAATAATAGATATCTAATTCACTGCTATGTTATATTATTGCCGATTAAAGAGTAGTATTATTCAAATGGTGAATTTATTAAAATTCTGGAACTGGGGGATATCCTAATTTATGAGCATTTTTTTTAGCTAATTCTTCAATTTTTTCTTTTACTTTTAAATCTGCTTCACCGGTTAAAATATAATGATCTAACTCTTCATATGTAATACCTAATTCCTTTTCATCAGTCTGATCAGCCCATAATCCTGCTGTTGGTGGACGCTCAATTATCTTTTCTGGGATACCTAAATAGGCTGCTAATTCTCTGACTTCTGTTTTAACTAAGTTGCCCAATGGAGCAATGTCAACTCCTCCATCACCATGTTTAGTAAAGTAACCTATCTTTAATTCACTACGATTATCAGTACCTACTACCAATCGGTTTAAAGAAGCTGAGTAATAATAAAGAGCTGTCATTCTTAATCTAGGCTTAATGTTAGCAGTTGCTAATTCATTCTTTCCTTTTGAATTTTGAGTATCCCTAAGCTCTGACAATAGAACATCAAAAGTTTCATCCAAATCTACTACTTTATATTCAATATCAAACTTTTCTGCTACTAGCTTAGCATCTACTGCGTCTTCTAAATTGCTATGACAAGGTAATATTAGACCTAAAGTAGTATCAGGAAACGCTTTCTTACATAAAACTGCTGTTACAGCTGAGTCAATTCCACCGCTTAAGCCAACAACTGCCCCTTTACAACCAGCATCTTTTACTTGCTTTCTAATCCAATTCACTAACTTATCACTTAATTCTGCATAATCCCGCATACCAAAACCTCCTTTTGTTACCTATTATATCATAATAGGGTTAAACTTAAAGATAACTAATAATTATTTTTAATATTCTGCTAATTATGGTATACTATTTAATATCACATAAACATTTCATTATGCTTATGACTCAAAAAAAGGAGGAGATAAATTGGAAACAATTCCAAAAGAAGAGTTAATCAAGAGGAAAGAAGGCTTACAAGAAAAATTAACTGACAAGGGAATTGATCTAGCTGTAATTATTCAGAACGCTGACCTTTATTACTTTGCTGGTACTATTCAAGCAGAGTATCTTTTTATTCCTCAGACAGGTGATCCTATTTTGTTTGTTCGTCGTGGTATTGAACGAGCTGAAAATGAAACCGGTATTGAGAAGGTAGTTGAATTTAAAAGTTCACGAGAAATTCCTGATGTCTTAGCTAAAGAAGGTATTAATTTTCCTAAGAAATTAGGTTTAGAACTAGATATCTTACCTTATCAAACAGCAACTAAATTACAAAGCCTTTTAGAAGTCAATAATTTAGTTAATATTACAACCTTAATTCGCCAATCAAGAATGATTAAGTCAGATTACGAAGTTAAATTAATGAAGAGAGCTGCTAATCATTTAAGTACGATTCCTAAAGTAATTAGTGAGAATTTACAACCTGGAATGAGCGAATTGGAATTATCAGCTATTATTGAGAATCATCTTCGTAAGCAAGGGCATAGTGGCTTAGTAAGAATGCGCGGCTTAAATAATGAAATCCCAATGGGAGTCTGCGTTGTTGGTGATAATGCAGAAATATCTATTAAAACTGATGCTTTATGTGGTGGTTCTGGTCTACATGCTAGTATAGGGATTGGATCATCCCATAAAAAGATTACTGAAGGCGAACCGATAGTTGTCGATTTTGTTAGTAATTATCAAGGATACCATGTTGATCAGACTCGCTTAGCAGTCTTAGGAGAGCCTAGTGCTTACTTACAAGAAACTCATGAAAAGATGGTGAATTTTCTAGATAGACTCAGTGAATATTTGATCCCTCAACATAGCTGGAAGGAAATCTATGAAGAAGGCAAGAGAATAGCTGAAGAATTAGAAGTTGCTGAATACTTTATGGGTTATGGCGATAACAAAGTAAGATTTGTTGGTCATGGAGTTGGATTAGAACTAAACGAGTTTCCTTTTTTAGCTGATGGCCTTAATTTTGATTTAGAACCAGGTATGGCTATTGCCTTAGAACCTAAGTTATTAGTTCCTGATGTAGGAGCTATCGGTATTGAAAATACATATTTGGTAACTGAAGATAAACCACAAAAATTAACTCATACTTCTGAAGAATTAATTACTGTTAAATAAAGCCTAACAATCTTTTGTTTAGGCTTTATTTTTTTAATAAAAAACCCTATTCTGATAAATAGTAATAGTACATCTTATTCAAACATTCACGATTTTAGCATAATTAATTGATACCGCCTACAAATTCCGCAACGACTTCCATAAAGAAAAGCATGGGTTGTTTCCAAACTCCCTAACGGTCAAACAGAAAACAACCTTAATCATGCTTTTCTTTATTCCAGTCTGCTTCATTTTAAATGGCTAACATCAATCAATTATGCTCAAAAAGCTAATTATAAAATTTATTTAAATAATATACCTATATCATTCCCTATCAGAAAGGATAATAAGTAATTATGATGAAGCAATTAAGTAAAGAACTAAAATCAGAACTAAAAAGTGTTTATGAATATCTTCAAAAGCTCCTTGAAACTTCGGAGCCTTTTTTAGCTGAAATTAAGGATTATTTTACTCACCAAAAAGGTAAGTTACTACGCCCATTATTAACCTTATTATCTGGTAAATTAGAGAATAGAGAGAGTCAAGAAATGCTAACTAAAGCCGCTGCTTCTTTAGAGATTCTTCATATGGCTACCTTAGTCCATGATGATATACTTGATAAAGCTCAGTTACGCCGCGGCCAATCGACTATTTACCAAAAATGGGACGTAAATGTAGCGATCTTATTTGGTGATTTTTTGTATGCTAAAAGTTTGAGCTATTTGGATGGACTACCTAATAATATTACTTCTATATTAGCTAGAACAATTGTACAGATGGTAGAAGGAGAAATGCAGCAACAGCGAAATAGATTTAAAGCTAATTTAAGTAAGGATGAATATTTGCTCTGCATTAAAAAAAAGACTGGCTCCTTATTGGCTACTAGTTGTAAAATTGGAGCTATAATTGGTCGGTTAGATGAGGACAAAATAGAAAGATTGACCACTTATGGTTATTATCTAGGTATTAGTTTTCAAATCCAAGATGATATTCTTGATTATAAAAACAAACCAGAAACTACAGGTAAGACTACCCAGAATGATTTACAGCGAGGAATTATTACGTTACCTTTTATCCATTATTTCCAGTCATTATCAACCTCCAAGCAAGCAGAATTTAATGAAATTCTTAATGACCAGCCTAGTGACCAACAGGTACAAAATATAATTTCGCAAGTAAATGCTTCAAGCGCCTTAGACGCATCACTAACTTTAGCACAAGAATTTAGTCAAAAAGCTATTGAAACAATTGACCCTCTCCCTAGCTCTGAATATAAAGGTTATCTCATTAAACTAGCTAGATATTCCTTTAAAAGGAGTAAGTAAAAAATCCCCTGCACGCAGGGGATTAAAGAATCTATCAAGACCGAGATTCAAAAGTATGACAGTTTGTCTTTTCTTCATTAGAAGCTTGGGCCCCTCCACCATCTACATTAACTTCTATGGCACTAGCTGTACAGTATTTATTATCCCAGTAAGTGCAGTTGCTGACTGTACATTTAATATTTTCATTTATACTCATTTTTCTGACACCTCCTTTAAGTTAAAGTCACCTTTCAATTATAATAATATTATGGAGCAAATCCTAACCTTATATTCTGGAACTTCCTAAAAGCATAAATCTATTATATTAGATATAAAGAAGCTCTATACCCAATAGGCATAGAGCTAATATGAAATATCTATAATTTTAACTTACTAATCCTCTTTCTTTGCTTATTTGTGGCGTATCTTTTAACTTACCATGATCTAAATTAATCTGTCGTTCTGCTAGTTGACCAACTTTAGGATCATGAGTTACCATCATAATCGTATGTCCTTGATCATGTAGTTCATTAAATAGATCTAGGACTATATTTTCATTCTCTTTATCTAAGTTTCCTGTCGGCTCATCGGCTAAAATCAATTTAGGATAATTAATTAATGCTCTAGCAATACAGACCCTTTGCTGTTCTCCTCCTGATAATTCTTTAGGTAAATGATTACCACGATGCCCTAAGCCTACTCTTTCTAAAGCCTTTCTTGCTTCTTCTTCCTCGGCCATGCTGTGATAATATTGAGCTACCATTACATTTTCAACCGCCGTTAAGTAAGGCACTAAATGAAATTGCTGAAAGACTAGACCTATCTTCTCTCTTCGAACCTTTGTTAGTTCTTTTTTATCTAATTCAGAAATATCTATTCCGTCTATTTTGACGACACCTTTACTCGGAGTGTCCATACATCCAATTAGATTTAGCATTGTACTTTTACCTGATCCAGAAGGTCCCATGATTGAAACCCATTCTCCTTCTTTGATATCTAAACTAATATTGTCTAACGCCTTAACATCTTCACCGTATATTTTAGAAACATTTTCTAATGTGATTAATCCCATTTTCTTTTACCTCCTCATTATTTAAGAGTTTTACATAATCAATTGATTATACTCGAGAATTATTTTTTTAGCCACTAGTACTTTACTCTCCCTTTAACACAACCGCTGGGTCTATATCAACTACCATTCTTACAGGGATAATAGAAGCAATACAAGATACTAAGACTGCAAGAATGAAGGACGCTGGCACAATCATAATTCTAAATGATATGTATGAGTCAAATACACTCTGTCCAATAGCTTGTGCTCCTAAGAATCCTAATCCATAACCGACTAAACCACCAATACCTCCTAAAATCGCAGCTTCAGTTAAGAACTCAGTAATTATGTTACTATTCTCTGCACCTAGTGCTTTCTTAAGCCCGATCTCTTCTTTTCGCTCAGTAACTATAGTCATCATAGTTGTCGAAACACATAATAGCGTCGATAAAAGTATAATCATAACTACTAAGTACATTAATGATTTAATCTTATTTAGAACCTTACCTTCTGAGCTAGCAATCTTTTTAATTGTTTCTAATTCAATTCCATTTACTGTTTTGTTAATCTTTTTTACTTTAGAGCTTAAGTTTTGTCCTAAAACACTAAAATAAGCAATATTAATCTTGTCCGGCTTACCTAATAATTCTTGTGCTAATGATAGATTAACAAAAATTTGACTATCTGCCTCATTACCGGTTGTAATAATTCCACTAATTATAAGTTTTTCTTCTTTTCCGGTCTCTTCAACAGAAATGGTAATCGTATCACCGACATCATATCCTAACTTCTTTGCTGCTTCTTTACCTATTACTACTTCATCATCGACTGATTTATTTGCTAATAACTCTCCTTCTACTTTCCAATAAGGATTAACCTGGTCCACTTGATCAAACCAAGTACCAACTAAGACTACTGGCTTCTTAACATCTAAAATCCCTTTAGCCTTAGCCTTCGCTACCCCATATAGATTTGGTCTATATCCTACTAGTTTATCTTTGTCAAACTTATTAACTATCTTATCTAACTGTTCTATATTCATCTCTTTATTTGCTGCTTGTAAATCAGGAGCCAAGACTAAGTTTGCTCCGTAAACCCTTAACTCTTCACTCATTTTAATGCTTATATCATAATAAACACTAAACAGAGAAGCAATAATACCTACTCCTACTACAATAGCAAAGAAGGCAATTGCAACTCTTGATTTTCGTTCTTTAAATGCCTTCCCTACCATTCTTAAAAACATCTGTAACTTCTTCATAATCGCCCTCCCCTCTTTAACCATGTAATACTTCTGCTGGTTCTAGTTTTAAAGCAATTCGTAGTGGTGAAATACTCCCTAATAAGGCTACAATAATAGATAAAACTAGAATAATCGGCATTACTAATAACTTAACTGAAATTGCTGTTCCAAAGACTTGTTGCCCAATTAAACTAGCAAAACCTATCCCTAAACCGTAACCTAGTACACCACCTAGCACACCAAGTAAACTAATTTCTGTTACAAATAATGCGATCACACCTAAATTACTAGAACCGATTGCTTTTAATAAACCAATCTCCTGTCTTCTTTCTAAAACTTTAGTAGTCATAATGCTTGAAATCCCTAATCCAGAACTAATTAAAGCTGCTAAAGTTACTAAGAACATTAATAATTTAATCTTATTTAAAATAACTCCCTCAGATTGTGCAATCTGTCTTACCTCTTTTGCTACTACACCTGGAATTACTTCTTCTATCTGGTAAGTAATTGAACTGACGTAAGCAGTACAGTACCATTTCTCAAATTCTTCATCACTTAAAGCATCGGGATTCTCCTGGGCTCTTCTAGCTAGATCATTGACCGGTGTTGTTAAGGCACTCACCTCAACTTTTGCTACCTTATCTTTTAAGCCAGTTATCTCTTGTAAAAGGTTTAGCGGTAGATAGACCTTGCTTTCTTCTTTTCCTCCACTATCAATTATACCTTTTACTTTTACCTTCTTATTAACTGTCTGCCCATTAATATTAAAATCTAAATTAAGTTCATCACCAGGCTTTAAGTTGGATGCTTCAGCTACTTCCCTTCCTACTAATGCTAAAGCTTTATTATCTCCATTCTTAATCCAATCACCTTGTATCTCCCACCAAGACTTAAGGTGCTTAACCCCAAAATTAAATTTCTCTCCTGTAGGAATTCGTATCTTGCGATCAAACCAAGTTCCTACTACTGCTACTCTTTGGTCTTCACTCAACTGAGCATTAGCCTCTAAGTAAGGTGCAAGGTTTACTATATTATGTCGCCAAAAGATCATTTTGATCTTAGGAATATGCTTTTCTGGAATATAATCTTTATTCTGTGTAATTGGATTGAAATCAACCCCGTTAACCTTTACTGGTAAAGATTCAGATTCTGGCTCTACTACAATATTTGAACCATATGATTTTAATTCATTATTTATCTTATCTCCAATATCTAAAGAAACACTAAACATTGCCGTAGCCAATGAAGCTCCAAAGGCTATAGCAACAATAGCTAATAGTTTTGACTTTAAGCCTCTAGTCAAAGACCTTCTAATTATTCTTAAGAACATCTAAACACCTCCTGTTGTGATATTTTAATTAGCAAATAACTTCTCTCGTTCTATTAGATCACTAACTTTAATCTTAATCTTCTTTTTAGTAGTCGTATACTTTAACGGAATCGGGTTGCACCCTCCTGGAAAACCAATCGTTAACTTATTCATAACTACATCACAATTTTTACAGATGACCTGATCATCTTTTTGATAGTAACCGGCAACACCGCAGATTTCACAGGCATCATAGACTACCCCATAGGCATCTTCTGCCTTCTTAATTAAAAAGAATTCGATTACTGTCCCTTGGGTAGTCTGATATGAATAACGATGCAACTTCTCATCAGCTAGCTTTTCTTTGGCTATTGTAAATTCTCCATTCTTTGGCTCGATCGCCACCGCAGGAGTTAGTTGTACAGTTCGATTTGCATAAACATAGTTTAGTGCTAATAATGCTATAAAGAAGACCATTACTCCTACACTTGTTCTAATCCAACGGTTCTTATTCCGAATCTGTGCTTTAATCTTTCTTAATTGGGCTGGATTTAGACCTCCTTTTGAAGGTCTATCCTCTTTTTTAAATGCAATAATAATCAGCCCTACTGTAATAATTGCTAAGAATATATAGAAGAATCTATTAACATTATTATAAAATGGCGCTAAAGCCGAAATGAACTCCGGCGTTGCAGAAATAAACCCTTTTAACATTAAACCATATAGTCCTAAAATAGTAAGACGGATTAAGCTAACTAAATAAAGTATAATAACAAGGTTTCTACTCTGTTTTAAATTCATTTTCTTATGGGCTTTAATTAATACGAAGCCAAAACTAACTGCCAATATGATTCCTATAATGCCACCACAATATTTCAATAATAACTCTGTATTAAAACCGGTACTTAACATAGTATTGACTGTAATTCGCTTTGGAAATAAGATTAATTTAGTCTCAAACTTAATTCCTAAATATAAAACAAAGATTGCTACTAAGATTTTAGATACTACTGAACTCTTCCTAATTAACTTCTCTTCCTGCTGATTAGAGCTTTTTTGATAACTGAAACTCTGCCACCAAACCCAAGCTATCATTAATAAAGTTAAGATAAAACCACTAAAAGCAAAGAACGTTTCAATCTCTTTCTCAATAGTAAGATTAATTAGTGAATATGATAACAAGGCACTAAACGGCAAAGCGATTACTAAAGCCCAGTAACCAAATAGATTTAACCGCTTCTGTTTGGTCTTATATATAAATCCAAATAAAATCCCACTTAAAATAACTAATTCTAATCCATCTTTTAAAGTGAGAGCTAATATTTCTAACATATCTTTCCCTCCAATCTTAAATGCCTAAATCTCTAGGTTAAAGGAAATATTTCCTTTAACCTAGAGTGATTAATTGTTAGTATTATCCTTTATATATTACCTGTATAAGTGAAGTCCCAACTAACTTTAATAGGCTTCTTCCAAAATCGCTTATCAATGCCTGTCTCGTTATCTACGTGCTGTAGGAAATCCTGCTTAGCTGGAGAATGGATAATATATGTAAGCTTATAGTTTCCAATTCCCATCATCTTTACATTAGCTCCATAATGAGGCCCATCACTAGCCACCATCGGCATAAAGCTTCCTTCCTTTACCTCACCGGTATCTAAGTTTTCTAACTTGTAATCTACAGTTAAATTTGGAATCCATGCTCCAAAACCAAAGCCATAAGGATTATTCATTACAGCATGAATATCTGCTTCTATATGAATATCAGAATCATTCTCACTTATTCCTGCTTTAGATTCCGGCTCCATTGGAACTGACTGAAAATATACCGCTGCAATCTTCATCTGTTTAATTATCTTTTCTTCTCCTATCGGATACTCCTTAAATGCATAAGCATTTGTTGCTAACCCTGCCAATAAAACTACCATCATCATCGTTGTAATTAATACTTTCTTCTTTCCTAAATTCATTTTTTAAATACCTCCTAATTTTTAATCCTTTTACTCTTATTTTAATTTTAAGTTATGCACTAACTTGTGCATCTCCACTGTCACCTAAGAACTGATAACCTATACCTATAACTGCTGCTAAAACCAAAACTACTTGTAAACTCAATGTCTGCCAAGTTGGATAGATTCCTAACCAGCTAATAGTTGGTATCACTTCAATTTTGCCTAATCCAACAACTCCTGCTTCTTGTAATTCTCTAACCCCTTGTCCAGCAAAAACGAAAGCTAAATAATATAATAGAGTACTTGTCCCAATAAAGAATGGCTTTAACGGTAACTTAACACTACCATACCTAACGATTAGATAGATCGCTACTAAAGCCACGCAACCTACTAAAAAGCCTAGTCCAATCATTCCATAACTGCTTTTATTTGCATCTGCTATTAATGCTTGATAGAAAAGGACTGTTTCTGCTCCCTCTCTATAAACTGCTAAGAAAACAGCAGACCATAAAGCAAAACTGTTACCAGTAGTTAAGGAGTCTTCCACCTTACCTTGAATATACTCTTCCCACTTTTTCGCCTCTACTTTACTGATTAACCAGAAACTAACTGAGAATAAGACTACCATAGCCAATAACATGGTAACTCCTTCTAATATCTCCTGACCGACACCGCTAATCTTAAAGACAAACTGTAATAAGACAGCAGTTATAATACTAGCAACAACTGCTAATCCAGTACTACCATATACCGCCTTAACTTTGTCCTTATTACCAGATTTAATTAAGTAAGCAATTATAGCACCTATAATTAAGATAGCTTCAAATCCTTCTCGAACTATGATCATGAATGAATAAATAAATTGACTAAAAGGACTAGTCTCTTCTCGAGGTGCTACTTTATCTAATTGCGTGGCGTATGCTTTTAATTCCTTAATAAGCATAGTGGCCATCTGTTCTACTTCCTGTTTAGGAGCACCTTTCCCCATCAATTTCTTAATCTGTGTAAACATATACTCTACTTTGAATGCATTCTGACTACCTACATTCCTTTGTACTGCCTGTTCCATCTCTTCTCCTTCGAAAGGCCCAAAGTAAGCATCAGTTACACTCTCCTTAGCGGCCTTAACATCACCATTAGAATAATGGCTCAAACCTTCATTAATTTTGACTTCAATGTCATTAACGACATTATGCCAAGAATTAGCTGCATGACTAGTTAACGTAAAACCAGCAGTTAGAATCAGCATAGCCAAAACCACTATTAATAGCTTTTTCTTACTACTTAGCAATATAATTCCTCCTTTTAAAACTCTACATTGTAATGAAATTCATTATCATTAGTATGTAAAAAAATAACTCCTTCACACCTATCTTGATAATAATTATCAAGAAACTATAAAAAATATTTAATTGATATTGTTTATCAATCTCACTATAATGTTAGCATATTCTTTTTACCTTGTCAAGGCATCTTTATGAAAAAATATAATTTTAACTTATCATTCCCCTTCTTGCTGACATTGGTATAACTTGGCTATAGCTTTTTTCTTTATTCTCTTCCCTAGCATTAAATATTCTTTGACTTGCTTTTTTCCTTTCTCATAAAATTGGTCATTAACAAATTTACTCAGATTAATTTCAACTATTAATCCGGCTGATTCTAATACTGATTCAGCTAACATAATAGCCACACCTATCTCTCCTAAAGCAGTATAATTAATTAATTGCACTAAGTTATTTAAAACTTTAAGCACCTCTATTGACTTATTCATGATCGCTAAAGGAACCTTAGTTGCATGTACTAAGGATTTATTAATCTCTTCTTTATTTCCTCCTTTATAAGCCGCTATTACTTTTTGATAAGCATTCATATCCGCTTCAATTAGGTTATTTAATTCATTTTGTAGTTTCTTTAATTCTTCTAAGTATACATCTACTTCTTTATCCTCTCGCTTCCGCAATGTAGTATTACAGACCATTTCTCCTAAAGTAGCACTAAATACACCTACTAAAGCTGCAGTACTTCCTCCGCCAGGTGTAGGGTTCTTCGATCCTAATTCTGATAAATACTCTTTAATTGTTTTATTCTCTATCATTAATAACACCACCTTACTAGCTCTTTTAACGAATTATAGTTAATTTAGCATTAAATTACTATGACACATATCACAAATTAATTATTTTTAAGCGATTGCCACCACTCTTGATTATTCAAATACCACTCTATTGTCTCTGCTATTCCTCCATTGAATGTATATTCTGGCTCCCAGCCTAGCTCTTTCTTAATTTTACTGGCATCTATCGCATACCTTCTATCATGTCCTAATCTATCTTCAACAAATTTGATTAAAGAAGTCGGTTTATCTAATTCTTGTAAGATTATTTCTGTAATCTCTAGATTAGTCATCTCGTTATTACCACCAATATTATATATTTCCCCACTTGGGGCTTCATGCAAGACTAAATCTATAGCACGACAATGATCTTTTACATGCAACCAGTCACGCACATTCTTGCCATCACCATAAAGCGGTAGTTCCTTATCATATAAAGCATTAGTTAAGAAGAAAGGAATTAGCTTTTCGGGAAATTGGTATGGGCCATAATTGTTAGAACACCTCGTAATATTAACTGGTAAACCAAAAGTCTTATAATAAGCTCTAGCTACTAAGTCAGCTCCGGTCTTACTCGAAGAATAAGGACTATTAGGAGCTAAAGGTGTATCTTCTGTAAAGTAACCTTCCTCTCCTAACGAACCATAAACTTCATCAGTTGAGATCTGTATAAATTTAGTTGCACGTAATCTTTCGTTTTGGATTTCAGACTTATCTAACCAATACTTTTTAGCTATATCTAATAGCACCTGCGTACCCATAATATTAGTCTTAATGAATATATCAGGTTCTTCAATACTACGGTCAACATGTGACTCGGCTGCAAAATTAATCACATAATTAACTTCGTATTCAGCAAAAATATATTCAACTAACTCTCTATTAATAATATCTCCTTTGATAAATTTATAATTCGGATTATCATCTATTGTTCTTAAGTTTTCCAAATTACCAGCATAAGTCAGCTTATCTAAATTTATAATTTGATAGTCTGGATATTGCTCCAACATATATCTTACAAAGTTACTCCCAATAAACCCCGCTCCCCCGGTAACTAAAAGAGTCATTCCTCTATCCATCTTCTCTCCTCCAATCATAAGGGATATCATTATCGTGAGGAGCAACTCGATATTCATCAGGTTCTTCATAATTATACTTCTCAGTAGGAATATTCACTACTATCGCTTCTTCCTCAGTAATACACTTAAAACCATGAAAGACATACGGTGGAATCTGTAATAACTTCTGATTATACTCTCCTAAAAAGAACTCATTAACCTCTCCATAGGTTGATGAATCCTCTCGATTATCATATAAGACTACCTTCATCATACCTTTGACTACCACAAAGTTATCAGTCTGTTTTCTATGATAATGCCAGCCTTTAACTACCCCTGGGTAAGCTGTCGTCATATAAACCTGCCCAAATCCTTGATATAGATCATCATCTGCCCGTAACATCTCCATTAGTCTACCACGTTCATCAGGAATAACTTTTAATTCTTTCGTCTTTACTCCTTGAATCATAGAGTTTGCCACCTCCTACTACTTTATCTATTCATTTGGTTTATATACTATTCGGAGGAATAAAGATAAGCCAACACATATCCTCCACTTGTCATTCGCTCCGCATCGTGCTCCGCTCACTGTCGAAAAACAGTTTTCCGCCCTCCATGGCTCCAAACTGTTTTTAAGAGTCGTTTCGGAAATATGTTGGCTAGAATAAATGGTATGTAATTAAAAAAGAGACCCTATTTTAAGGGCCTCTTAAAAATTACGTTTCTCTTTCCTATATTGAGTTGGTGTTAGTCCAAACTCTTTTTTGAATACTTGACTAAAATAGTTAGAGTTTTGATAACCTACTTGATGGGCAATTTCTGTAATTTTAGACTTAGAAGTTTTAAGCAATTCCTGGGCTTTTTTTAATCTAATTTTTGTTAAATAGTCAGTAAAGTTGCTCCCGGTTTCTTCTTTGAAAGTATGACTTAAATAGGAAGGGTTAAGATGAACAGCTTTAGCTACTCTCTCTAAAGTTAGGTCTTGGTCATAATTTCTATTAATATAATTAGTAGCTTGTTTAATTATATCATCTTCTATTTCATCATAAGCCTTCGTTACTTTATCGACTACTATCTTTAATTTATTTTTTACCCAACTAGCGAATTGATTCATAGAATTAATCTCTGCTGATTCACTTATTAGTTCTTCAAAGTAAAAGTGACAGATCTCTATTTCTGCTTCTTGATTTATGGTTCTAGATAACGAAACTAAAAACTCAATAATTCTAATTTTAACTTTGACTAATTCATAATCATCCTGCTGAATCTCATCTAACAGCTGGTCAACAAAAGAACCGATTTCTTTAACTTCTCCCTCTTTTACTAATTCATATAACTTCTTTTCCTTAGCAAAGACTTTTTGATGAAATTGGGCACTCTCCTCAAGATTATCATGACCTTGTTTTACCAGTTGGTTATAAAGCCTTTCTTCTTCAATCTTAGTTATCAATTCATCTAAGACCTCAATAATCTTTTCTGGTTTAACCGGCTTTAATAGATAGTCTACTGCTCCGTATTTCAAGGCTCGCTGTGCATAGTCAAACTCATTATAAGCAGTTATGATTATGATCTTAATACTAGGGTATAACTTCGCTATCTCTTTGGTTGCTTCTAGCCCATCTACTTTTGGCATCTTAATATCCATTAGTATAATATCTGGTCTCTCAGCCTCAGCTACTATTAGTGCTTCATTCCCATTCTCCGCTTCCCCAACTAATCTTACTTCCTGTACTTCATCAGTAATTATCTTCTTCATCACCCTACGTTCTAACTGTTCATCATCAACAACTAATGCCTTATACATCATCATCACTCCCAAATTCTAACTTTGGAAAATAGATTCTAACCTCTGTACCTTCACCAAGCGTACTATCAATCTCTACTCCATATTTCGAACCATAATAATGACGCAAACGTTGATGAACATTATTGATCCCTACTCCTGAGGTATGTGTCTCTGTTACTTTTCTTTCTCGTGCTTCAATGATCTCTCTAATTTTCTCTTTTGGAATTCCAACTCCATTATCAATAATCTTAATGATTAATCTATCTTCATCTTCATCACTTACGATCTTAATTACTCCTTCCTCTCCTCGAGGCTCTAAACCATGAATAATTGCATTTTCAACTAAAGGCTGTAGACTCATAAAAGGAATCTTATACTTTAATAGATCCTCATCAACATCGATTATAAATTCAATCTTTTCTGCAAACCTAGCCTTTTGAATCTTTATATAATCCTGAATATAACTTAGTTCTTCATTTAAAGTCACTATTTCTTCTTTTCGCAGACTATAACGAAGAAGATCAGAAAGAGCATGCACCATATCTTTAGTCTCATCTGCACCTTCTAAATAAGCCAGTCTAGCAATAATGTTTAAACTATTAAATAAAAAATGAGGATTCATCTGTGATTGTAAAGCTTTTAACTCTGCTTGCTGTAAATTCTTCTCTACTTCCATACGACTATTAATCTCTTGCATTAATTGATAATTCTTAAAATGTAACTGCTTTTGAATTAAAGTAGTAGCTCCCATCTCTACTATGTAATTAGCTAAAAGGTATAGCAAATCAGCCGCAGCATTAATCTTAGGTTTAGGGATCTGCTTCATCTTTTCTATTAAGTTTTCAACTTCTGCTTCTTCAATACCTAATTTACTTAACTTAGTCTCAACCTTCTTAATCATTTCTTGATCTGGTTGTTGTGGCAGAATCTGTCCACACTTTACTGCTCCAAAACATTCATCGGCTACTACAATAGGAGCTATGAGATCTATAAATCCCATATGACAGTGATAGACCGAAAGCTTCTTATCTTCCTTTAGCTTATCAATAGGAAACGAATACTTAAAACAAGCACTTCTCCCTTTGTCTGTAGAACGAATCAAGCTACATAGGTCAGAAAACTTACTTGGCTTAGTTACAGGTTCACCTTGGTCATCGATAATAATAGCCGCTAAATCAGTAGCCTCAGCAAATCTATCCTGAATCTGTTGTAAGATTTCAATATCTATTAAATCGGTTAAATGTAATTCTTTATCGATTTCTAAGAATGATGGCATTAGCTTACTCCTTTCATTTGTAAATTAATCCTTGATTTTAATCTGTACATTATCTTTATCATATATTAACTATTCACTATATTTATTATTTCCAGCATAATTATTGAAACCCTTGTCTAAAGACAATATTTATCTTTAGAAGAAGTATAAATATTATAACATGTATTATATTTGCACTAATATTTAATTTAGCTATGATAAAAGTCATAAAAAGTTCATAATAAAGAAGGTATTTTATTTAAAATATAGAATTAATTACATATGAGTTCTACAAAGTAAGTACTAGTATTTTAAATTTGTGATTTATTTTATAAAATAAATATTGAATCATGGAAGCGATGAACTATAATCTGCAATTTGGTCACTTTGATTATAGGGAGCAAGTAGTGAACCCACCCAACTTTCTCATTAATATTGAAAGAATGTTGGGTATTTTTATTTTATTATGTGTAATTTTTAACCTTATTTTATAAATAATGTTATAGGTATAAGGTCATAATTATTCTTATAGATATAATCACTATCATAACACATAATATGGAAAGGAGGTAAAATGATGAAAATCAAAAAAAGTATATACTTAATATTAACTATAATGGTTTTTATGCTTGCTACTAGTTCTTTAAGTCAAGCTGGAACAATTGTAGGTTCTAGACATGACTTATCAGCTTTAAGTAAGAAAGGATCCCATTCAGAAACCTTTTTTGTTATTGAAGACTATGAGCAAGTGTGTGTTTATTGTCATATCCCCCACAATAGTAATCAAAATGGAGGACCACTTTGGAATCGCCCTTTACCATCAGCTAATGCTTATAACTTATATGATAGTGAAACCTTAGACAGTTCTACTGCTTCAATTAATACTAAGTCTTTGCTCTGTTTAAGTTGTCATGATGGTACAATCGCTGTTGACACACTACTTAATTCTCCATGGGAAAAAATATCAAATTATGGAGACCACATGCGAGCTCAGCGAACTTCTGAAAACTGTGGTAACTGCCATTATGGAGGAATTGGTCGTAAATTAGGTAGTTTTCTTTCACAAGACCTAAGTAATGACCATCCAGTTTCTTTTACATATGATAGCACTTTAGCTACTGCTGATGGTGGTTTGAAAGATCCTTCTGCTCCTAGCGGACTAGGTGGAAGTATTGCAAATGATATGTTAAGCAATGGTCAATTGGAATGTACTTCTTGTCATGATGTCCATGACCCGCAATATGGTAACTTCTTAATTAAAGAAGGGCAGAATTTATGTGTAACTTGTCATGACAAATAATCTTTTTTCCTCTTTTGCTATAACATCGAAGGTAACTAATTTATTTTATAGAAATATACATAGTTAATGTTTTAACACTAATCACCTCTAAACTAAACAATATGACTCTTTAATTACTAACAAGTCAAACTATTTAATTTGAATAGAAAGGAGGGAAATTATATGGTTAAAATGGAACCTAAAACACTAGTAATAGTTATAGGATTATTATTAGCAATAAATTTTACGGTTCAAGCTGGTACAATTCAGAATTCTAAACATGATTTAACTGCTAGTTGGAATCAATATAAACACGCTGGAGTAAAATTCAACGATTATAAATCTCCTTGTGCTTATTGTCATGTTCCACATAATAGTAGTTCTGATGGTCCCTTGTGGAATCGTCCTTTACCATCAGCTAATGCCTATACAGTTTATGATAGTAATACCTTAGATAGTTCTACTACTTCAATTAGCACTCAATCTTTACTCTGTTTAAGTTGTCATGATGGTACAATCGCTGTTGACTCTGTTTTAAATAAACCAGCAGACTATACACAAGCAAGTGAACATAAAAGAATGAGTACTGACACAACTAATGATAGTTGTAATAGTTGTCATAATAATAAAGATTTAGGAGTAACCGAAGCATTTTTAAGTCAAGATTTGAGTAATGACCATCCAGTATCATTCACTTATGATAGCGCATTAGCTACAGCTGACGGTGAATTAAGAGACCCATCTGCTTCCAGTGGAATAACTGGTACAATTGCTGATGATATGCTAAGTAATGGTAAGTTAGAATGTACTTCTTGCCATAACGTTCATGATCCACAGTATGAACCATTCTTAATTAAACCAAACACAAATAGTCAACTTTGTACTACTTGTCATATTAAATAACCAAAAGAAACAGCCTAGAACCCAGCGGCCTAAGCGTCCAGAGGCCTTATGGTGGCTGTTTCTTTTTACTTTAAAATTAAATTATATTTCTCCTTATATTTCCAAGATAATATGTTTAACAACAAAAAAACAAGCTAATTTTAATTAACCTGCTTCTTCTATAAATTCATCATTTTCATCATCTTAGACATATTAGCCACTCCTAATTTCTCCGTCAAAAACGAGTCTTCTAATAATATTTTAATCGAGCGCATCATATATTTTTTCTTAAAAGAATCTTCCATCTGTAAATAATCCTTCATTTTCTGCATATAAAAAGTTTTAAAACAGTTATACACTTCTTCTAATAGTTCATCTCTGCTCATATCATTTGGTTCAATAATTGGATGAACCAAATGATATTTAGAATAGTCCTCTTCTACTACGTAATCAGCCACTTCATCATATATATCAGCATAAGGCCACGGTGTTAATAATAAAAAGTGAGCTAAATCAGGATTATATTCTAAAGCTAACTCTACTGTATGTTGAATCGACTCCTTAGTCTCCTTTATATCACCTAAGATAAATGAACATTCCGTTATAATTCCTACGTCATTTAATAATCTTAATGCCTCTTTCGATTCATCAGTAGTAATCTCTTTATTAAACTGCTCTAATAATTCTTCTTTAGTAGACTCTATTCCTACATAAATATGGACAAAACCAGCTTCACGATATTTATCTAAGATATCTTTATCCCGAATTATATCAGAAACCCTTGTTTCCATAGTGAAATACATGCCTAAGTCCTTTTCAATTAATAAATTGAGTATCCTCTCCCACCTTTCTCGGTCCTTGGTAGGATACTCATCACCAAACATACACATTTCTACACCAAACTCTTGCTGTAAATATTTTATTTCTTCTACTAAGTTCTCTGGGCTTCGTGCCCGATACTTCTCCTCCCAGAATTTATGCTGTGAGCAAAAACTGCAAGTATGATCACAACCTCGGGATGAACTAATAACCGCTAATCTAGATTCGGTAATTTTATAATAGTACTCTTCCCAATCAAAGAGATCCCAAGCTGGATCTAATGAGTCTAAATCAGCAATCAACTCTCGTTTAGGAGTAATTATAATCTCTTCATCTTGATAATAGGCTAGTCCATTTACTTCTGAAGTATCTGCACCATCTCTTAAAGCTACCACAAGCTCTCTAGCAGTAATTTCTCCTTCTCCTCTAATTATATAATCAATCGCTTCTTGATTTTCGTTTAAGACTTCATCATAACAGAAAGTAGGATGAACTCCACCTAAACAAGTTACTATCTGATTATCTACTTCCTTTACCTTAGCTAAAGTATCTATCGCTGCATTAATCGTAGCAGTAAAGGCGCCAATCATTACTACATCCGGTGAATACTCTTCTATATAGCCTTTGATTTCTTCTAATCCTATATCCTTAGTCATTATGTCATATATTTCTACTTCAAAATTAGCCTTTCTAATTTCTCCTGCCAAATATGCTAGACTTGAGGGTGGCCACTTACCAGTAATCTCTATAATTTCAGTATGATAAGGCGGTGTTAATAACAGTATCTTTTCTACCATATTATCTCTCCTATAATTACAAAATTTCATTTCATCATTAATATCTTCTACATAATTCCTGCTATTTCCTTGTTTAAACAGTTAAGTTTTCATGAACTGTAGGGTAAATAAATGTAATCCCAAAATAAGAGAAGACTACCATTAGAAAAGAAAATACCGCTAACCAAGCTGCCTTCTTACCACGCCAACCTATCATAACCCTTAAGTGGAGGTATAAAGCATAGATCAACCATGAAATAAAAGCCCATGTCTCTACCGGATCCCAGCCCCAGTAACGCCCCCAAGCTTTATTAGCCCACACAGCACCGGAGGCTATCATAACTCCTAACATAATAAATGCAAAAGCTCCAAACTTATAGCTTAGAACATCTAATTGTTCAATCGATGGCAACTTATCTAATAGATAATTACTCTTATTTAATCTATCACTTCGCTCTTTGTATAAGTATAATCCAGCTAAACCCCCAGAAATCATACTAGAACCATATGCTAACTTAGCAAATAAAACATGAACTATCAACCAATAAAGTAAAAAGCTACTTGGTACATTTCCTGCTTCTGCTGAAGACATTACAGCAATACCTACCATGATAAAGACAGCCGGCATTACAAATGTTCCTAGCACCCTTAATTTTTTATTTCTATATTGTAGCAAAAGAAAA
This sequence comes from Candidatus Frackibacter sp. WG13, assembly GCF_900114655.1. GTDB lineage: Bacteria > Bacillota > Halanaerobiia > Halobacteroidales > Acetohalobiaceae > Frackibacter. Next base: position 46,455 of record NZ_FOTT01000002.1, on the reverse strand, counting down.
GCTACAGTTGACATCCAAGCATTACTGGATAAGACTTCATAAGGAGTCATATAAGGACCATGGCCTACTTCAATCCAGCGAGCAATTAAAGCAATAGAATGAACAACTAAACCTATCTTTACTAAAAGAGTAGCTTTGGGAAAGAACTTTTCTTTTTTGAATGTTAAGGCTGTAACATACATGAACGTACTAATGGCATAAAAACCAACAGCTATCCAGAATAAGATTATTTCAAGCTTTAAAATTTTAATCACCTCTATTTAAATTCATTCGACACAAGACTATACACAAGACTTTTCAATTCTAATTATTATTTGATAAAAGCATTTGATTATTTTTAAACTAACTCTTTAATATATAACTGATCATAAAATCTTTAACACGAAATTTATATTATATTTATTTTTTATAATTGTTTTTATCTAATCTATTCCTCTTTAATCTTTAGTCTGTGGCTTGTCTGTGGCAGTCTGTGTATAATTCTTTAACTAATCCCTTAATTTTTAATTCAAAATCTGCTTTATATTTATCTTGCTTACCATAAATATAAATTTTAGTGCCATTTTCTACTTCTTCAAACTCTACTTTCAATCTTCGTGGGTTCACCAAATAAATCATAATCATACCAATTAAAGCAACTATAAAACCAATGAAAATTGGTGTGTTTCCTGGATCACGTGAGATCACAAAGCCAGTCCAGCCTCTTACTTCCCCCATAGTCAGCGTCTTATCTCCTAATTGAATTGGCTTGTCTTGTTTTAACAAACCATCATAAATCTTTTTCTCACTTTTGTATACTTCTAAATCAACAACCGGATTCTTTATTAACTCTGTTTTTGTAATATATTCACCATCTTTAATAGCAAAGTCAGGATAAAAGGTCGCTTTAATCTTTAGATTAGTCTGAGGAAACTGATACTCCATATTAAATTCTTCTCCATTCTTACCTTCTATAGTATCGAAAAAAGTAAAAGAACGATAAATTGGATCTTTATCTTTATTTAATAAGGTAAATAGAGGAACATAGCCATGCTTATCATAATAAAAATAGACTCCTTTATAAATTAAAGGATGTCCCTTATGAACAGTCTGCTCTTTTATCATCCGCCCATTCTTGATAATTGCCAAATCAGTTTCGAGTTTGTCAAACTTATTACCATCATATATAATTCTCTGATCTTTCACTGTTGCTTTAAAACCTAAATGATCTTCATTAAAGAAAGGAGCCTCTTCAATATAAAAATAATCTTCATGTCTTTCTGTAAATACTTGTCCTTCGGCAATCGGATCATATCCATACATTTTAAACATCATACTACTTAAAGCAGCAATAATAATTATAATTAAGCCAATATGACAGATAACACTACTCCATAACCCCCATTTATATTTAGTAGCAATTAAACCATCGTTTTTAAGATTCAATTTATATCTCTTTTTATTTAATACATTTTCCATTTTTAATTTAGTATCACTTAATTTACTATTAACTTGATATTCCTTCGTTTTATTTAGATCCTTAATTGCAAAATTTAACTGCTCAAAGTTTTTCCATCTCCTAATAGCCAATTTTACCTGTTCAATGGTACAAGCAGTAAGATTAATTAAAAAGAGAATTCCTAAACCGATAAACCAACGAGAATGGAATAAATGATTTAGCTTAAACGTATTAATTATCTTTATTAATCCAGGATTATTAAGCATCCATTCTTGATATTCCTTTGAATCTAATCTTTTCTGTGGTACTAATATTCCAATAGTAGAGGCTAAAGTTAATATAATTATTAACCAAATAGCTAGTTTTCTTGATTTGGCAAGTTTCCAAACCTTATCAGTTATTTGCTTTATCATCTACCCACCACCTTATATTAAACTTTAAGTAATAAAACCTTCAATAACTAACATAATTATATCAATTTATATAATAAATAGAAAGTTAATTTATATGAATTTTATATGACATCTAATATTAACCTTAAAAATCAAGAAAAGGCCAGAGAAATAATTCTCTAGCCTTAAATCACTTGTATTAATGTTCTCCACCACAGTTTCCTGAACCAGACCATGAAGATGAACAATCATTCTCCCTATAACCACTACTCCCACCTGTTCCTGAACCCGTACTGCCTATAGTAGCATCGTTAAATGAATCAAGATATGTACCATCTACTTTAATTAATTTATATGGGTCTCCATATCCTGTATCATCATGTGGTCCTTTAACGTGACAGTAATAACAGTCACCTGCACTTTCATGAGCATGTTCTCTGTGTACTCCATTATCACTTGGTGGTTCATGACATTCAATACAGACCCCTTGACTATTAATATCCACCATTAATATACCATAATTATCACTAGCGTGCGGTGCATCACTAGGCACATCAGGCTCTGTATGACAAGATTGACAGCCCGAGGTCTTAGTTATTGGCCTTTTTGAAGCACTCCCATAACCGGAACCATCCTGTGGATTATTACTACCATTATTAGTAATATTATACGGGTGACCACTATTGGGAATATCATATCCACTAGGGTATCTAGTAGTTACACTGTTACTTTGGTCTGTACTGCTATGGCACCCAGAGTCAAGACATAAAGCCGGCTGTGTATTCTTTAATAATGGACTTACATTTGAACCATGCGGTACTCCGGTTTCACTTCCTACATTTATCCCACTACCATAGTTAACACTATCACCATGACAAGCTGTACACTTAGTATTATGTTGTGAACCTGTTGCATCAACGAAATAAATTTGCGGTGGTCCATTACCACCATTTTCATGACAACTTACACAGAGATCATTCTGACCTGGATTAGCTACATCAACAAACTGGGATTGTGTTAATAATCCCGGTGCATTAGAACCGTGAACTGCTTCTCCAGTTACATCTTCACTATTACCACCATGACATTTATTGCAGCGTTCAACATTCGTTCCATTACCGTGGGTATAATTTCTATTATCGAAGACATATTTTACAGAATTGGTACTATCCTGTAACCCATTAGTTCCTTGATGACATTTATAACATAATTCATAGCTGTTTGATATGGAACTAACTGCAGTTCCACTTAAATCAACACCTGGTACACCATTTAAAGGATTACTAGCTGTAACCTGATGCGGATCATGGCAATCTGAACACTCAGAATGCTTATTACTTGAACTAACTTTTCCATCAGTATTATTTTCTAAAGCATCATGTCTATTAGATAAATTAGCGTCTTCAATTGGATGGACAGAACCTCCACTAGCATTATCTATTACACTACCAATATCAGGAACACTAGTCCATTCCCCATAACGACTACCGGTATCATCATGACACTGATAACATAACTTTTCTTCGGAAGCTGCTTTCAATCTTACTGGCTCATTAGCATTATGTGGTGTATGGCAATCTTGACAGGTCATACCAACATCATAGTGAGCGTTACCTGACGACCATCCATTCTTAGTATGACATGTAGTACATAAAGCACCATTGGTATTATCTTTCACTAAAAAGTTGCCATAAGTATTATCATGCGGCTCATGACAAGAAGTACACTGTAAATAACCTCCGGAATCATAAAGAGTAGAGCTTGTATTTATTTCTAAGTCACTACCATCTGGCTTAAAAAGCACCGGATGATCATTGCCTAAATTAATTCCTAAATTAGCACTAGAAATAAGCTTATCATTATTTAGTTTTGGTCCTTCTGTCCCACTATTATCACTCATAGCAATATTCATATTTGCTAAGTTACCAATCGCTATCGTACCATCATGACAACTTAAACAAAGCTTAGTCGTCGTACCTGTTAAAGATTTCATAGAAGTACTAGTAGTATCTAAAGTGGTACTATTATAAGCTGTATATGTAGAACCTGATAAGCTATGATTCCACAATGGCTTAGCCGGATTTGAATTATGCGGTGTGTGACAGAATACACATACTCTATTTTCGGAAGACGTTATATCCCCTTGACCACTAGAAGATAAATTATGTACTGTATTCTCTACTTTACTTCCTCCTAATGCCATAACCGGAATAGTAAATACAATAACTAACCCTATTAAAAAACAGATTATAAAACTTTTTTCAAGTTTCATATCTAAATCCCTCCTCCCGCTTAAAATCTTAAGTCGCAATCATTATTAATTCAATAATAATCTCTTTATATCAAAATAATTGAAGAAAATATTACCCTTTAATAACCTTGTTTTTACATAATTCTACATTAATCAATAATTTCCTTCTTCCTACATATAATACTTGCTATAAATAACAAAAAGGTACATGATTATTCACCTAAATACTTAAAGGTCTGCACTCGATGATTATATGAATCAGCTACATAAATCTTATCTTTGCCATCAATATAAATCCCTGTCGGTAACCAAAATTGCCCCAAATCATTTCCTTCTTGACCTAAGACTAATAATAATTGTCCTTTTGGATTAAAAATTTGCACTGCTCCAAATAAGGCATCAACCACATAAATATGACCATCACTATCGACCGCTAACCCCTTAGGGCGAGCAAAGTCGCCTGTCCCATTTCCTAAATGACCAAATTCAGAAATAAAGTCACCATCTAAATTAAAAATCTGCACTCTAAAATTCATTGAATCACTAATATAAACTCTTTTACCTTTAACAAAAATATCAATAGGAAAATTAAGTTCTCCCGGCTTTCCACCACGTTGCCCAAAACTCTTGATTAGTTTATAATTATTAGTATTATAAACATAGACTTTATTCATCACTGTGTCTGCTACATATAACCTGTTTCCCCTTCTACTAATTCCTAATCCTGTTGGGCGCTTTAACTTTTGCGCTCCTAATCTCTTAATTAATTCACCATCTTGTGAAAAGACCAAAACTTCCTGTTGAGTAGAATCAGAAACAAATACTTTTTTATCATTAGCTACTACATCAATAGGCGTTTTGAAATACTTCTTTCCTCCTGCAAAAAATGAATCTTTACTTTCATACAAGAATTTTTCCATTCTATCTTTAGTAAAATCTATCTTATATACTGCTTGAGCAGCAGGGTCTGCTACATACAACTGTTCATTAAAACTACTTAAACCAAAAGGACGCTGAAATTTAACTTGCTTATCCTCTTCTCCAAAAATAAAACCAATAAATTTTGCCCATAATCCTTCTTTTTGTTTAGGGGTTAACTGTTGAGCATTAGAGATGCTCGTTACAAATTTAATTTTAGCATATTCTTTTGAAGGCCAATATTGTTGAAAATTCTGCTTGTTTTCAGCAGAGTATACTGTAGAGTTAATAATAATAACAATTGCTACGATAATCATTAATATGAAGCACGAGCTAATTTTATTCTTCTCACTAAAATAGTTTAATTTTTTGTACAACATTTCCCCCTCCTATTATTTATCATGACACCCTACACAAATATTATTTTTTATCCTCAAAGAATTAGCCCCACCAACTTCATGTGGGTCATGGCAAGTAATACATTTAACTTGGTTATTATTAGGTCCATATAGCTTTAATCTTTCAATGGGACTAGATTTAAAACCTGTCTTACTATGTGGATAACCAATATTCACTGGATGTCCACCAGTATTAATATCTTGCCCCTTTTTCCCAATTGTATTGACATTATTTCCAAAAGAGCCTTGGTCACCGCCTATATTCCGAAGGGATATAGTTCCATCATGACATTGAGCGCAAAAAATTGTTGAAGATAAACCTAACATCTGCTGACTCTGAGTTCCTGTTTGATTTGCATTTTGAGATAACAATTTATTTTTTGAATTACCAGAGCTAGGCACATGACATGACCCACACATTCGATTCATCTGTCCATTACCAGAAAGGTCATGGGGAGTCCCCTTCAAGCTTAATGCATTCAAAGCTGGAGCATAAATTATTAATATTAATATTAATATTAATGGTCCAAAATCCTTAAAATAATTCCTCATTTTCCTCCCCCCCCTTTTTTTTAACTAATTAAATTTCTATGAATATACTATTAAAACCGACGAATAATAGCAGTAGTTACTTCAAAATTTTCTTGAGAAGAATTGGTTTGTTTATTAATAGTTTCATCCCAAACTGTATTCAAGTTTAACTCAACTGCACGGAAATAATAAGTCCCATTCAAATTTAACTCTTTTTTTATCTCATTATTTTCTAAATCATCTTTATAACTTGAAGTGAAATCTAAATTCATTCTATTGATAGAATAACTAATAGTACTATGATAGCGCTTATAATTTATTGCTTCCTCATCTCTGTCTGTCGCTTCTTTTTGATAACCATTCGTTCCAACTATTAATTTTAAACTACTCCATGGCAAGTAACGAAGTCTAATATCATAATTAGGATCGTATTTGAAACTATTTAAATCAGAACGAAAAGTAGTACTACCTGTTAAATATAGTTTATTAGTTAAATTACGTGCATAGTTAAGTCCTAAATCAAGCTGTTGGTTAGAACTATCTTGTCCTTCTCCACTAGTATTGATATTAGTATAATTATAGCTAGGATTGACGTTAAGGTTGCCCACCTTAATATTAGAATTAAGACTAACTGAAGTATCTTCTTCTTTTAAATTTCCACTTGTTTCATTTTTCTCTATACTATGACTAAGATTAAAATTAATTGGTGCATTATCCCAATAAGAAAACTGAACTCCAAAATTCCCGCTTAAGGTCTCTACAACTTCTTTTTTATCTTCATTATTTATATATGACAGACCTCCATCATAACTCAAAATGGTATATGGTTGTACCGAAAAATTAATATCGGTAGACTCTATTAAACTAATCGTATTTAACTTCCCATTGACTTTCTCTTGACTTAAATCCTGAGAATGCGTAATTCTAGTTGTTAAATAATCTAATGGCTTCCAAATAGTTTTTAGTTCATAATATCTATCTTCTTTATCTTCTTCATCATCCACTCTATAATTAATATCCACATCTGTCAATGAAAGAGGAGTATTTAATAAAGAGTTGTTAATATGAAATTCCATAGTATCAGTATTACTTTTAGTATTCTTTATATGATTTTGTTCTGTGCTTTTTCTATAATTAGTTCTTAAATCAACTTTAACAATCTTATCAAAGACTATATTTTTACTTAATCTAAAACTGTGATACTGATCTTCTTTATTTATCTCTTCCCTCTGATAATCGTACTGCTGACTGTTATTTAGACTATAACTAAAACGCATTCCATAAGGCAATGGAGTAAAAAAAGAAAATGCTGAATGTTTAGAAGTGGTATCGATTGGAGAAGGCATTGAATCAGTTTTATATTCTGTATCACTCTTCCCTACTCCAAGTACTACCGAAAAAGGGCTTTGTGGAAATAAATTTGTACTAAGATTATATGTAGTAACAGTCGGTTGAAGTGCAAGAGATTTTAAATAATCACGATAATTAAAATCTAAATTATATGAGCCTAACCCAGCTGTTACTAAGGAACCTGTAAAAGAAAATTCATAATCCCCATATAACTCTAAAGTTCCTTCTGCGTTATTATTCTTATTATATTCACTTACCCACTTCAATCTGCCACTAGGGTTAATTAAACCATTAGCATGTACATAATTAATAAAATTAATCATAGTAATTAATATTAATATTAATATAATTGCATGTTTTCTCTTTATAATCATAATTAAGTTTACTCCCTTTTTAGTTCATTTAATGAACTCTATAACTCCAAGTCATAATCTTTCTATAATTCAAACTAATATCCTGATATTTATCATACCATTCTTTCAAAAAATAATTTATAATATAATTAAGGTTGTATTAGATATAAGGGCTTTAATAAAGCCCTTATATCTAATATATTTACTTGTTATGACAATCTAAACACAAACCGTCCTTAGCTGTTTCTAAGAATGAACCATTTGTTGTATTATGTGGGTCATGACAAGAACCACAAGTAACTTGACCTCCTAGTTGAGCATCCACTAGACTTGGTGAGTTAAAGTTAGTATTAGCAGAACTAGGTAAAGTAACACTTGAGCCAACTGGGTGATCATTTGTTAAACTAGTACCTAAGTTTTCAACTAATTTGGTTCCTCCACTAGTTCCATCAGCAGTCATGTAATCCTTAGTGCTCGTATTAATAGCAATAGTACCATCATGACAGCTCATACACATCTTTGTCTCTGCACTAAATGTATCCCCAGTATTATATGCAGTTAAAGTTTCTGCGTCGTTATAACTTGTCTGGAATAAAAGTGTGTTCTTACTAGCATTATGTGGCACGTGACATGGACTACATGTAGTAGTTGTATTATCCTTTAAATCAGTATAACCACCAGTGTTTTCCCGAGTAGCAGTAGAAGAAGCAGTAAAATCATGCTCGGAATTTTGAATATCTGCAAACGCTGGCATTGTAAATAAAGCTACCACCAATATACTTACAACAATAACACTTGTTTTTCTCATTATTTTCACCCCCTTCTTAATAAAATTTTTATTTGTTTATAATACTCAGGTTAATCCTGAGTAACAATTTGATTTCTATTCATTACTACCTCTATCTTCCTTCAATTTTAATACTTGAACTCGGTGATTCCCTGAATCAACAACATAAATCTTGCCATTCTCACCAATATCTATGGCAGCTGGTAATACAAACCTACCATCACTCTTCCCTGGCCTCCCAAAGAAGAACAAAGGAGTTCCTTTAGGACTAAACACCTGTACTAAATGTAAATAAGCATCAGTTACATAGATTCTTCCTTGTTTATCAACAGCAACTCCCTTTGGTCGAGGTAAGTCCCCTAAAGTAATTCCTGTTTCACCAAACTCACGAATAAATTGCCCTTGAGCATCAAAGATCTGAATCCGATAATTAATTGTATCAACCACATATAATTTACCTTGCTTATCAACTTCTATATTAACAGGAAAATTAAATTCACCTTCCTCTGTTCCCCTTTTACCTATTGTTTCAATATAATTTCCATCTAAATCATAAACCTTTATATTATGAGCACCAGTGTCAGCCACATAAAGACGTTGCCTCTTATTGTCAACTGCTAATCCTGTTGGTCTCTTAAAAGTGACCTTTTCTGTAGTATAACCTCCAAAGTCTTTGATAAATTTACCTTCTTTATTAAAGATATAAACTTTTCCTGCTTTAGCATCTGCAACAAAAATTCTATCGTCACTAACGTCTACACCTATAGGACTTTGCAACTCATGTTCTCCAATTCTATTTGAATATGAACCATTAGACTCAAATTCCATTACAAAAGCATTATTTGTATCAGCAACATATATCTTTCCTGTTTTATCATCTACACTAACTCCAAATGGCTTATCCAGCCTAACTGTAGTTTTAGGACCAAAAAGCAATTTCATCAAAAAGCCTCTATCATCACGCTCGCCGACAATGTTCTCTATATGTTTTGTCGGATACTCATCTAAATTTTGGTCAGTTTCTTCCGCTAACACTTTTAAATTAAACACTATCATAAAACTAACTAATACCAAACTAAATATAAGTCCATAGGTCAATATTTTTCTATTTAAAATAGCTTTTATCATAATTCAACCCCTCATCTTTATAATTTATCTATCTATAGCCATCTTAAAATTTATATTAATTCTTTACTTATCATGACAGTTCGCACAGATATTATCAGGCTTCATCTTTAAGAATGCCTTATTAGCTTCACCATGTGGATTATGACAGTCAATACACCCTACCTTACCTTTCGTCTGTGCTATAGCCAAAAAGTGATGTGGCCGTTTATTATAATGACATGAGCGACACATCTTCGTTGCTTCTCGTTTCAATAGTGGCTTATAATTAGAACTATGTGGCTCATGGCAATTAATACATAATCCCTCACCTTCTATCCCTTCCGCTTCTGCATGGATAGTGTCTGGATAGACATACTTCTTAGTATTATGGCAGTCATAACAGAGCTTGTTATTACGATTTTTAGTTAATTGTCCCCCAGATGCCATATGAGTACTATGACAATCGAAACATCTATTCTTAGCAACTGGATAATGGATATACTCTCTAGTAAATTCATTAGTCTTTAGCGATTCACCATGTGGATTGTGGCAGGTTAAACAGTCTTCTCCTGATTCATGTTCTTCAATCTTAGAAAGAACTGTCCCTGGCCCTTCATCATTATGACAATTAAGACAGAAATCATTATCCTGTAAATTAATATCCTCTTTATTCTTATGTGGACTATGACACTTAACACAACTTAGCTTTGCCTGTCCGTGATTACTATTCTTCCAAACCTGTGGATTAACGATCGGGATCTGAATTCCTTTTCTTAACTTCTGCACATTAAAGTGACACTCTTTTCCACAAGATTGATTAGCTTCCTTAAAAGTATTAGGAACCAAAATATCCTCATTACCTAACGCATCAACATGCTTAGAGCCACCGCCATGACAGCTTTCACATTCACTAAAGTCCGAAGGCAGATTAGAACTTCTAAAGCCACGATAGTGAGTGGTCTTTGTCCATGAAAAGTACCTCCCAATATGACATAGCTTACACTTAGTCGAACCTACAATCTTCTTAGACTCCTTTTTAACTTTCTCATCAGCATTCTTGACACCTTTATTATCAGTTGCTTCTTTAGATAGTACAGTTATAGACAATGTTAGTGATAATATTAACAATGTTATCATTGCTAAAAACAGCTTCTTTCTTTTAAAGGCCATCTTATTTCCCCTCCAAAGTGCAAACTATAAAATAAAATACCCAACATCTAATCTCATTTAAGAATAACAAAAACAAGTAAGAAAGTTGGGTGGGTTCACTACTCGCTCCCTACAGTCTAAGTGACCATTTGCAGACCATAAATCATCGCTTCCGTAAATATATATTAAATATTATAATATTTAATCTTTTTTTCACCTTAATAATTCTTACTTGTTTCACATTTTGTATTATCCCTCACAAATTATAAGTTATTTTCTTCATTTAATAACTAATTTAGTCTCATATAGTATATTCTACACTACCCAACCGATCTCCTTCATAATTTGTGAATTTTTTATGACTTTCTTCTTTCTACATTTTATCCCATTATATTGAACTTTTATTCTTGCTGACTTGCCTCTTTTTTAGCTTCTTTTACCTTAATACTATCTAGTTGATCTTCTGCTTCCCATAAGAGACTACGAGTATAATAGAGATTATGTAGTCCTTGACTTTTATCTTCTTTAACCATCAGGTAATTAGTTTTAGCTACCTTGTATGCTTCTGTATTCTTATAATCTCTTTTGGCTTTTAATTTTTCTTTAACAGTTGCTAACATATCCTCAACTTCCATTACTCTCATTTCTAACATGCCTGCAAACATAGTGCTACCGAAGTTAGCATGACACCCACTATTAATACAGGAATTCGGTTCTCCTTCTCCCGGAAGTATCGATCTAAATGTATGGGCTCTCTTTGCCCCTTTCTCTTTTGGGAGCATATGACAGCTACTACATGTTACTCCCGCTCTAACCATCTCAGCTGGGCGATCCTCTACATTAATTCCACCAAAACCATAATACAAATTCTGTTGCGCATGATTAACTTCTTGCCCTGGCTTAGCTACTCCATTAGCTAGTTGGGCACTATGACATTCTCCACAAGTCTCTTTTTCAGAACGACGCAATTTTTTATAGTCAGCAAGATGCTTATCTCTTGACTTTCCTATCTCTGGATCATCATTATGACAGCTTAAGCAATTAACTCCATACTTAACTTTACTAACTGTTAATTCATTCTTCTTATTACTTAACTGATAATCAGTAGAGTGACAGGATAAACACTCCTTCTTTACCTTGTCTATTCCTTTTAAGAGGTCTAATGACTTAGCATGAGGCCCTTTCTCCCACTCAGCAGCTTCCTCCTCATGACATTCAAGACATTTGCTCACATCACCAATTTTAGCTTTATCTATTCCTTTGGTTACTCCTGTATTTATAAAGACTAGACCCAAAACTAATGTAATTAATAAAAGTCCCTTCCCCAACCGATATCTATACATTTCCTTCCCTCCTCTATAGTCTCATCATCTAAGACTTTCTAACATCCTAACAGAGATTCTTAATAACTTCTGCGCATAATCAGGATTATGGGCCCCTTTACTACCATCTTTCTTAACGAAGCGATAATTGATTTCTGCTTTTTTATATAGCTCATGGTCTTTAAATTCTTCTTTCTTCTTTAAAAGCTTTTTAACTTTCGCAAGCAAATTGATAGTATTATTCTGCCAATCATCTACTGCGTTCTGCATAATTTCTGGTTGGAAGATTGTATGACATGAGATACAAGCATCAGTCTTACCTTCCTTAGCTTGCTTAGGCATTACAATTTTGAAGGTATGCCTCTTACCATCAGGCATATGACAATCGATACAGGTTACTCCCACTGAATACATACCCTCCGGCATTGCTTTTTCGACTCCAAAACCACCAACACCAGCATTCATCTCTTTTTGTGGCATTCCAATTGATTCCCCTGGTTTAATATCTCCTGCAGTATGGCATTGAACACAAAGCTTCTCCTTTGACTTCCGCAAAGACATATTCCGCTTATGACATGATAAACACTTAATCTGTTTATTCGCATGTGCTGATTCTTTCCAACTTACTGTCTCTTCTCGATGACAATTCATACACCGTTTAGAACCATTAACCCCAGCCATAACAGATTGTGAAAATAGACCCAAACCAACTACGACTACTAGTCCCATTAATAATAGTAACTTAAACTTCTTCAAGTTAATCACCCTCTTTAAATTAATAAATTTCTGTAACTATCATATTATATATATTCAATAAATTTCCACTTTTCCCTTTATATATTTATCTAAATGAATCTTTTAATTACGAAGCATGAAATTCACTCTTTTTAAAGACCTGACCTACTACTTGAGTAAACGCGTCTACTATTTTAGGATCAAACTGCCCTCCTTTATTAGCTTTTAGTTCATTGACTGCCTCTTCTTGTCCCATAGCTGAACGATAAGGTCGATTGCTAGTCATCGCATCAAAACTATCTGCAACCGTTAAAATACGAGCTAATAAAGGAATATCTTTTCCCTCTAGTCCATAAGGATAACCGGTTCCATCATATCGTTCATGGTGATGCATAATTGCTGGCACAATCTCGTCTAAATCATCTAAAGGTTCAACTATATTGACACCAAAGATAGTATGCTGCTTAATCAAATCCCATTCACTCTTATTAAGCTTGCCCTTTTTATTCAATATATCACGACTAACTTCTATTTTACCGACATCATGTAAGAAAGCTGCATACTTTAATATTCGTAATAGCTCCGTACTTATCCCTAACTCTTCACCGATAGCCATAGCATACTTCATTACCCGTTCAGAGTGGCCGTATGTATAGCGATCGCGAGCATTAACAACCGTTAATAAAGTACGCAAAGTATTAAGTAAACTACTATCAGTCCCCTCTAACTCTCTCTTCAACTCAGCAAACATAGAATTATAGACTTGGATTCCATTCTTATGAGATAACTTAACTTTATATAAAGCTTCATCGGCATTATTAATTAACTCTTGTGGGGTTTCTATATAATCTGAATAAGTAGCTAACCCCAATGAAGCAGTTAAGACCCCTTGAGCTAACTCCTCCTCACCAACAAATGAATATTCGCGAATTGCATCCTTAATCTTAATTGAAGTTTCCTTAGCTAGCTCTTTACTAGCATCTATCATAATAACAGCAAATTCATCACTATTCAATCTAGTCACAACATCATTATCTCTAGTGACTTGCTTCAATATTTGTCCTACCTGGTATAGAGCTTGGTCGCCTTGTTCAGCACCTACATGACGATTATACTCTTTAAAATTATCTAGATCAATCATAATTAGAGTTAAAGAATAACTTCCTGCTTGAGCATAATTAAGCTCTTCTTCTAATCGACGATGAAAATATCTAAAATTATATAACCCTGTTACTACATCGGTAATAGAACGTTCCTGTAATTTTTGACTTCTCTTTTCTAAGCTTTTTCGCTGACTATCTATCATTCTAACTACTATAACTAATCCAAAAAGTACTCCGGCAAATAATAGACACTCAATCCAAAACTTCATCGTAAAATAAAATTCTAATCTATTATAATGCAAATATAAGGTTATAACATAAATCAAATGCCCTGTTAATCCAATTAAAATTACTTGCCAAAGTTCTTGACGCTTAATCCCTATCCGTGCTAATAATATAATATATGCTAACAAAAACGGACTTTCTAACCCTCCAGAATGATAGACTAAAAGTGAAATAAAAGATAAATCCAAAATTGCTGCTAACACCTGTGCCACTTGATTCTCTTCTTCTTGACTAAAGTAGTAATAAATCCCAACTATAATATTTAACCCTAATATTATCAATAACCCTTTTACAATTCCCGCCTGCAGCTCTTCCCCTAATAAAGCTACAAAAAGCATAAGATTAAGCACTAAAAAGAGCGATTTGAACTGTAAATAACTTATATTAAATTGATGATTAATTATCTCTTGTAATCTTTGTTTGCAATATCGCAACAATGCTATCACCTCCTTATTCACTCTACCTTATTTCGATAGTCAGATAAGTCTCCTTCCTTAAAGACTAAATTTAAAAACGAATCGACTAATTCCGGATCAAACTGTTTTCCACTAGCTTGCATCAATTCTTCTCGGGCTTCCTCCAAAGTTAATGGATCTCGATAAGGACGAGCTGAAAGCATAGCATCAAAACTATCTACTAATGATAAGATTCTAGCTAACAGCGGGATTTGATTCTGAGATAGTCCATATGGATAACCTGACCCATCATAGTTCTCGCGATGATATAGTACCGTTGAGATTACTTCTCTTAAATCTACTTGTTCAATTATCTGCTTACTATGAACCGGAATCTCTCGAATCGCTTCTTGCTCTTCTTCATTCAAATCGCCAGACTTATTTAATATTTCAGCATCAACTTCAATCTTCCCTAAGTCATGTAAGAATGCTGCATACTTTAAAGACTTAATCTCTTGATCTGATAGCCCAAGTGTCTCTCCTAAAGTAGCTGCCAACTTTCCTACCCGTTCTGCATGAGCATAAGTATACGAATCGCGATTATTTATAATAGAAATTAAAGACTCTATCTCTTCCATAGCTTGTGATTCTTTGCTTCCTATCTCTGCTTTTAAATCTTGAAGCAACGAATAGTAGGCCTTAACATCATTTCTACCTTGACTCTTAACCTCATATAGAGCCCGATCTGCCTTATCTACAAGTTCATTAAGTGAATCAGCATTTTCGGGATAAATCGCAACTCCAATTGAAACTGTTAGATTTCTCTTCAATTGATGTTCCTCTTCAAATTTGTAGTGTGCAATTGATTCTCTAATTCGCTCAGCAATACTTAAAGCTTTTTCTTGGCCTGTATCAATTAAGATAATAGAAAATTCATCTCCACCATATCTTGCTACTACATCATGTTTACGAACATTATTATTTAAAATTTCACCAATCTGCCTTAACACTTTATCACCAGCAGGGTGCCCAAAAGTATCATTATAAGTTTTAAAATTATCTACATCTAGCATCAACAAAGAAAGAGGGTAATTATAACGCTCAGAACGATTGACTTCTTTTTCTAATCTTTCATAAAAATAACGATGATTATAGACCTGTGTTACTTCATCAGTATACGAAAGTCTTTCTAATTCATCATTAGCTTCTTTCAAATCATATGCCAATTCCTCAACCTCTTCTTTTGCTTCAATTAATTTGTGTTGCTGCTGTTGAATAACACGAGTAATCAAAACAGTATTAATGAATATCCCAGCAATCAATAAGCATTGGGTCCAAAAAGTATCTGTTGTATAAAAATTAAAACTACCATAATATAAGAAAAGTGTAGCTACATAACCTAAATGAGAAAAGATACTACTCAACACTACTTCTTTCATTCTAGGACGAACAACCCCAACACTTACCATCAAAATCCCATAAGCAATTACAAACAGACTCTCTAAACCACCTGAATATGTAATTAAGAGTCCTACAATAGCTAAATCTACTACAAATGAAAAATACCACAAACTATGATAAAATAAATTTTCTGCTGAACTCTGCATAAAATGATAAGCTAAAAAATGAATAGCTACTAGTACTATAAGTAATGACCAGAAATAAATGTCAGTAGTTTGAGTTCCATTTAAAATTAAGAACAGACCTAAAGTAAGTATTATGAAGCACCATTTGCGCCCATAATCAGAAATATCAATTGGAATCTGTAAATCATTATCAATATGCAAAGCTAAATTGCTATTATTCATTTTTCCTCCCTCCTTTCTTCCACTTACTTATAAAATTCGTCATTTTTTCGATATTTCCTGCAATTATTTGCTAATCTATCTATAAGATTCATTTAACTCCATATAAGTATCTTTAATAACAAAAATTAGTCTTGTGAAAATAAAGAAGAGGAATGAGTGACTACTTTGTTAAAATAGTCACTTATTCCTCAAAATAATTATACTTATCAAAATAAAATATATCGCCTTACTAATCCCTTTTAATCACTATTTTTTCTATACCATTTCTGTCTAACCTTTATTCTGGTGACATGATAAACATAATTTACCATTCTTGTTAGATACCCGCAAATAACTTTCTGTACTAGAGCTATGCGGATTATGGCAGGTTGCACAAGTTACTTTCCCGTCTGCACCAAGAGAAAAACCTTCAGGAATAGTAACGTTCTCAGATGGTTTTATTCCAATCGGGTGTGTACTTCCATCTTTTTCAAAGAAATGTTTACCCTTATTAGTAATAGTACCATCATGACAACTGTAACACAGAGCAGTAATCGATGATAACTCAGTTCCTTTCTGTGTCTGTAGCTCAGGAGCAAAAGGCCATAAACGATCTCCACCAGCACCGTGAGGCACGTGGCAACTTGAACAACCATTTAATGGATGACCTATAGACTTAGGCTGAGCAGCTAAAACTTGTCCCCCTAATATTATTGCCAAAAGCATACTCAATGTAAGAATTACTATCCACTTCTTCATAATCTTATTCCCCTCCTTTCTAAGAAATTATTTTAAATCTGTAATTTTATAGACTTGAATCTGATTATTTCCTCGATCAGCTACATACAAGCGATTAGTCTTGTCATCAATATAAATTCCTAACGCCTGTTTAAATAAAGGCTTCTTAGTTTCGCCACCAATCTTGAATAAGAACTCTCCATCATCATCAAGCACCTGTACTAACCCTAGAAAACTATCAGTAACATAGATACGTTCTTCTTCATCAATAGCTATATCTTTTGGTCGGGCAAAGCTTCCTTCTCGATTTCCTACTCGACCGAATGTATCATCAAACTCCCATTCTTTTTTTCCGTCCTCCTCAAAGATTTGAATCCTGAAGTTTAAAGTATCGACTACATATAAATCATTAGACTCCGGGGCAGTTATTAAGCCCACCGGATACTTAAACTGTCCATCTCTACGACCAAATTCACCGATAATCGTAATGAACTCACCTTTTTGATTAAAGACCTGGATTCTATGATTTTTAAGGTCTGACACATATACTAAACCATCATTACCAATCGTTATCCCAATAGGTCGATTAAACTGTCCTTCTTTATCTCCTTCTTCTCCTTCTATGCCAAATTCAAAGAGATAGTTGCCATTCTTATCTAAAACCTCAACCCGATGGTTCTCAGTATCAGCAATGTAGATCTGATTCTTCTTATTAATAGCAAAGGAGAGAGGATATTCTACTTCACCTTCATCATCTCCACCATCACCAAACTGACGCAAATAGTTACCTTCTTGGTCATAAACTACTATTTGATTATTCCCAGTATCAAGAACAAAAATTTCACCATTAGGAGCAACTTTAACATCTGCTGGATAATTTAATGTTCCATCTTCAGTCTTTTTAAGGTTAAATAAGTGTTTGACCGGAGCCTCATCATCAGCTAAAACTATAGACGAAGAGAATAATATAATCATAAGAAGGCTAATTCCCAGAATGCCTCCCTTAAGTAAGCTGCTTCTTTTCAACTCTTCCATAAATTTCATAACCCCTTTCTGTAGTTATAAGAATATACAAACATATCCTTAACTTTGCTGTAATTCTATATTTTTATATTTCTATACTTCTCCTTTAATCCCTTTTAAAACCTAAGTATATTTTGTCTAAAATAGCCATTTCCCCGTAACACCACTAATATTATATTACTATACATTCTACTTATGTATTAATTTTCCTGCATATCTGTAGATTTGTTTCTTAAATAGATATCAATTCTATCTCCATCTTCTACTAACTCCTTCACACTAGACTCTACCTTGTTCTTTTTTAATACTATCTTTTCTTTATTTCTTTCAGATAACGTATAATTAATATGATTCAAAACTTCTTCAATCGTTACTTCTCCTATTTGATAAATAATTTCATCTCCAGAGACTACTTTCGCATCTAAATCGGCCTCTACTCCATTTTTAAGTAATTTAAAGTCATCTATCGGCACCTTCAATTCTCTACCATTCATCAGAATATCCATTCCAGTCTTAATTTCAACTTCTTCTAAAATATCTTTCACAGTTATAGGTTTTACTTCAAACTGTGGTTTGAATTCAAAATATAGTTCATCCCCTGACTCAACCTCCGAGCTAAGATTAGTCTCTTCTCCATTTAATTTAATTTTGTAATTATTTAAACTTATACTCTTCGACCTACCATTAACTTTATAATTAATTATCTCACTCTTTAATTCTTGCTGAGGAATATTCCAAACTTGTTCAATAGCATCCATAACTGTTTTAACCTCTTGATAAGTAATCTGTGCTCGGTCATAAAGAGACTCGTCTAAATCTACTAGTTCTCCATCTAAATAATACTTCGGTTCTAAACTCACCTTTTCTCCATTAGCAATTATATCTTTGCTTTCTAATTTAGGCACTACATCAGCAATAACTCCTACTCCAGGTCTACTCTCTTCACCAAATTGGACTTCAATCTCATCCCCATTCTTTATATAATCATCTAACTCCACTTCCTCATCATTAAGCATAATCTTACCTGAACTCCCTGCTTGACCAGGAATAACTTTTACTCTATCATTAACCTCTATTGTTAACGCTAATCCTAGTGTCGGTTCTAACTTTTCAAGGTCTATCTCAGCTGCTAATAGAGCATCTGAAACTTTGGGTTCAGACAAAGTAAAGAGATGAATCAAGTCACCATTGACCTTGATATCTAAGAAGTTAGCTCTATTTGAGTTATTATAATTGCTCATCCCAATCCCTAAAGGCGTTATACCTTGAGTAATAGATAGTCCATCTATTCTACCTTCAATCTGGTCTGTATCTTGAGTACTCTTAATTCCAATTCGATTAACCGGCATCCCCAATGCTTTAGCCAATTCATCTCTTAATAATGGTGTTAAGCTACCACCTCCAAAACAGATAACTGCTTGTGGGTCTTCTTCATTTAAATTTAGAATCTCTTCTGCAATCAATTCTGCTAATTCTTCTATCTTACCTTCAATCTTATGCAAAATCTTTTGTGATGATATCTCTACTCTCTGATCTAGAATATCTTTAACCTCAACACTCTCTTCTTCTACTAACTTCCTCTTAATTTTTTCTGCAGTATGATAATCTAGCATATATGTATCGCAGATAGCTTCTGTTATTTCATCCCCAGCAACCGGCACCATCGCATAACCAATTATTGCTCCTTCTCTAGTAACTGCAATATCTGAAGTACCAGCTCCAATATCAACTAAAGCTAAATTAAAATTATGCATCTGTTGGGGAATTAAGAGGCTAGAAGCAGCAATCGGCTCTAAAGTTAAGTGTTCTACTTCTAATCCCGCTTGCCTAATCACCATTAATAATGAGTCGACTACAACTCGCGGTAAAAAAGTAGCTACTAATTCTATCTCTATCTTGGAACCTCGTTGTCCAGTTAAGTCTTTAATCTTCATCCCGTTTAATTTATTATTGATAACACTATAACCTACAAAATGATAGCCATGAACTTCTTCTTGAGTATTAGCAACTAATTTTTCTTGAGCCTTTTGAACAGCAGTAAATTCTAAAGTCTTCACATCATCATCAGTTATTTCTCTATTATTTTCAAACTTAATCTCATACTGACCCTTTACTGTCTTCAAAGCTCTTCCTGCTGCTGCAATTGCTACTTTTTCTAATTCAATATCTAATTTTTCTTCTAAGCTTTCTCTCATTTTTCTTACCTGTGTAGTTACCTCAGCCACATTATGAATCTGTCCATCTAACATTGACCGGCTCTTATGCTCTACTATCTCAGAATCTAAGATTACTAATTTATCTTCTTTTTTTTCAAAAACGACACCAACTACCGTTCTTGTTCCAATATCTAGAGCAAAGATTATATCTTGATTTTGAGTCACTGTCCTTCCTCCTTATAAAATTAACCACTTATTACAAATATTCAATTCAAAACTTAATTTTCCTTTAAATAATGAAAAATTGAATAAAAAGCATTGCTTCTGTTTATTATTCTTAACTAGGATATGATAAATAACATTTTTACTATTTTTTTGATCTTATGCAGGGAAATAATACATTTTTATCAAAATATATCTACATAACGCTATTTTATACTCAAGGTACCATCAAGAGTTGAGGAGGAAAGGCTATGGAAAAGATTAAAACTGAAAATCTAACACCGGGCATGATCCTAGTAGAACCAGTCATTGCAAAGAAAAACGACAGGGTTCTTCTAAGGTCAGGAGTTAAATTGACTAGTAAAAGAATAAACGCTATAAGAAAATTAGGGGTAGAAGAAGTCGCTATTGCTAGCCAATATACATTGCTTACAGAGCCTGAAACAACCACTATTAAGGAACTAAACTACTTAATTAAAAGAGAGATAAGACGACTAGCTCCTGATGACCCAGAAGCAAATACTTCTGACCAAATGGTTGAAGTATCTAAAAAGGCACGAGCAATTACTGATAAGATCTTAAGAAGTGAAGAAGTAATAAAGTTCTCTATTCGCATGAAGATATTAGATAATGAGTTCTTCTTTAAACACTCTGTCATTACTTGTGCGCTTTCGTTATTAGTGGCCGGAGCAATGAACTTAAGTGATAAAGACCTATTTAGAATAGGCACCGCAGCGCTGTTACATGACCTAGGTTTAGGGGAAATGCCTTTCTTAATTAAACCAGAAGCACCGGAAGAACCCGATAATGCTCTGTGGAAGGAGCACCCTACATATGGCTATTATTTAGCTAAAGAAGCTGGAGTTTCAAGAAAAATATGTAGATTAATCCGTCTTCATCATGAAAAATGGAACGGTAGTGGTTTCCCAAAAGGGTTGCAAGGAGAAGAAATACCATTAGGAGCTCGCATCATCTCACTTTGTGAAACTTATGACACTTTAACTCGTCATAACAGTTACCCACCTCATGAGGCTATTGAGTACTTTTATGGAACTGGAGACGTTATCTTCGATTCAAATGTAGTTAAAGCCTTTACTAATAATATAGCTGTCTATCCTTTAGGTTCTTTAGTTCGATTGTCAAATAAAGAAGTAGGTGTTGTTGTTAATGTTCGTAAAAATAAAGGGCCGCGCCCAATTGTTCGAGTCTATTATAATAGTGTTAATAGAAGATTAGAGAATCCTAAGATTATCGATTTGGGAGAAGAAAAGACAACCTTTATTACTGAAGTATTGTAAACAAAGTCAATATACCTCTTCCGCTTGCCGCTCATTCCGCGTCCTGCTCCATTCACTCTCAAAAACAGCCTTCCCGCCATCCATGGCTCCAGGCTGTTTTAAGAGTCGCTACAGAGGAATATTGACTAGAAAGTTATCCGCAATTTGAAATTAAGTATAGTTTCCTAATATAAGAACACAAAACTCCCCTGCTATAATAGCAGAGGAGTTTTGGTTAATAAGGGGATGGTTTATTAATAGAGGGGTATCTATTAACTTAATTAGCCTAGCATATCTTTAAGATCTTCTTGTGGGTCACCTGTCAATTGTAAATTAAAGTTCTCTTGTAAAACTCCAACTACATTGCCAGTTAAGAAGTTTGGTGCGCTAGGTCCTACATAAATATCTTTTACTCCTAGACTGAATAATCCTAATAAGATAGCTACTGCTTTCTGTTCGAACCAAGATAATACGATACTTAGTGGTAAGTCATTAACTCCACAATCGAATGCTTCTGCTAACGCTACTGCAATCTTTACTGCAGAACCGGAGTTATTACACTGTCCTAAGTCAATATAGCGTGGAATATCTGTACCTGGCACAGTTCCATAATCTATATCATTAAATCTGAATTTACCACAAGAAGTTGTTAATAATACACAGTCCTCTGGTAAAGAAGTAGCTAACTCTCGATAGTAGTCTCTACCTTTAGTCGGTGCATCACAACCAGCAATTACAAAGAATCGTCTAATCTTACCTTCTTTCACTGCTTCCACGATCTCTGGTGCAATTCCTAATACAGTTTCGTGGTGGAAACCTGTTAGTAGTTTTTCGTCAGAATCTTGGTCTGCTGCTGGTAGCTCTAATGCTTTTTCAATTAATGGTGTAAAGTCATCATTCTCAATCTTTTCTACTCCTTCTAAACCAGTTACATCGTAAGAGAAGAATCTATCTGAATAACTACCTTTAATCGGCATAACACAGTTAGTAGTTGCTAAGATAGCTCCTGGGAAATCTTCAAATAGCTTACGTTGGTCATACCATGCCTTACCGATATTTCCTTTCAAGTGATCATACTTGTTTAATTCTGGATATCCATGCGCTGGTAACATTTCAGAATGAGTATAGATATTAATTCCTTTACCCTCAGTTTGCTCTAATAACTCTTTAAGTGCATGTAGGTTGTGTCCAGTAACTACGATACATTTCCCTTCAATCTTATTCTGTTCTACTTCTACTGGATTAGGAACACCTAAGTTCTCAGTATGTGCTTTATCTAATAAGTCCATAACTTTAACTGTTGCTTCTCCTACTTCTAATGCTAATTCAACATGCTCCTGTAAGTTAAAGTTAACATTAGTTAATGTAGAATAAAGTCCCTTTTGAATAATAGCATCAACTTCTGGATCAGTATAGCCTAATTCTCTAGCGTGATTAGCATAAGCTGCAACTCCTTTTAATCCAAAAATCACTGTGTCCTGTAAACTTGCGATATCTTCATTCTTACCACAAACTCCTATCTTAGTACATCCTTTTGATGGAGTCTGCTCACACTGATAACAGAACATATTCATATCCACCTGCTCCTGCTTCTTCTCATCATTACCATTGCCAAAAAGTTTCTTAAACATCTTTATAACCTCCTAATTATTTTTAATAATTCTTAACTATTTATTTTTCTTTATCTCAACTCTGTTATTTACATTATAGCTTAATAACTAGGTAAATCTCTGTGATATATATCAATTAAGAATGTGATTCTTCTTTAACAATGGTAATAATAGCTCTAAAATAACATTATTTATGGTATTCTTCCCCGCGCATAATCTTAAATCCACGATATATCTGCTCTAGGATAATTAATCTACTCATCTCATGCGTAAATGTCATATGAGAAATTGATAATATGTAATTAGCCTCTTTCTTAATGTCTGCGTGCAAACCCAAAGCTCCTCCGATTATAAAATCGATCTCACTATAACCTTGAACTTGTAGGTTGCCAATAGACTTAGCCAAACCTGGCGAAGTCATATGCTTACCATTTGGGTCTAGTGCTATAGTATAGGAAGAATTATTAATCTTATCTTTAATCCGTTCAGCTTCTTTCTTCTTAACCTGTTCTTTCTCTGCTTGACTAAGATTACTACCGATTCGTTCATCACTAACTTCAATAATATTTAAGCCAGTATATCTATTCAACCTCTTACTAAACTCATTAATTCCTCTTTGAATATAATCACTCTTTATTTTACCAACTGCTATTATATTTACCTTCACCCTCATTCCCTCCTAATTCTAACAATAATATTAATACAATCAAATCCACGCCGGCCTCGATGGCCAAGTGCTGGCCTGACCTTACGCTTTTATAATGAAAGGACAGTGCGACGTTTTCGATAAACTAGTGCTGGCCTAACCTTGCGCCTTTAAATGGAAGGGCAGTGCATAATTAAAGGCTAGCTAATTAGCTAGCCTCTTCTTAACTATCTGTTATTTACTCCTGGTCTAGAACCTAATTTTATTTTAGTAGCTTTTAATTTATTGCCGCGGTAATAAGACACCTTTACCTCTTGGCCAACTTTAAATTCTTTTAACTTATTACGCAAATTAGTCATAGATTTTATACCTTCACCATTAATTTCTGCAATTATATCTCCTCTACGCAGACCAGCTTTATCTACTGGGCTACCATCTACAACCTTAGCAATAAAGATTCCTTCATCTCTAGACAGATCATATTCTTTAGCTAATCCAGCATCAAGGTCAACTCCATAGATTCCTAACCACGGTCTAACTACTTTACCCTTCTTAATTAATTCCTGAGCAATCTCCTGGGCAGTATTAATAGGAATAGCAAATCCTAATCCTTGGGCGCCTCGTATAATGGCTGTATTAATTCCAATTACTCTTCCTTGACTATCTAACAAGGCACCTCCACTATTGCCAGGATTAATAGCAGCATCGGTCTGAATCATATCTGTTAATTCAGTTCCTTTTTGAATTTCTAATTTTCTTCCTATTGCACTAACTACACCGGTAGTTACTGTATTAGAAAAACCAAATGGATTACCAATCGCAATAACTAGTTGCCCTACTTTTAAAGATTCCGAACTACCTAATTCCGCTACCGGTAAGTCTTCCCCTTTAATTTTAACTACTGCTAAATCAGTAATTGGATCCCTTCCCACTACTTTACCAGTAAATTCTCGTTGTTCCTGGTTTACTTTAGTTAAGACTACCTTAATCTTATCTGCACCTTCTACTACATGATTATTAGTTAATATATATCCTTTTTTATCAAAGATAACTCCTGAACCTTCACCGGTTACCCTTCTTTCTTGCCTACCATAAAAGAAGTCATAAGTTAATTGACGATTAACAGTAGTAATCTTAACTATAGCTGGCCCTACTTCTTCTACAACTTTAATTACAGAACTCTGTCCATTAGATTCTCCTTCTTCCTGAAAAGGTCCCTCATTTACCTCTTCCATTGGCGGTTTAGCTCTTAAATTTTGACTATTTTCAGTAGCCAATAATCCCGGTGCTAAGAAAGTCACTAATAATCCACCAATAATTGCTCCTATTAAAGCCGCTAAAAAGTAAGAAAACCAACCTGAATCATGATATCTCTTATTTTTACTAAAAAAGGGGCTCACCTTATATCTCCACCCTTCTACTAATCATTTTAATTAGCCTACTTGGAATAATTGACTTACTTCTTCCCTATAAGCAAAACCTAATTCAAAATCCTTACCTAACTTCATCCCAGCATCAACTACCATATTCTTGGTCGTTAAATGTGCTAATTCAGGAACATTATTATCTTTACTAAGATGCGCTAATAATATACGCTTAACTGAATTCTTAACTAGTTCAACTACTGTAGCAGCTGCATCATCATTAGAAAGATGACCTTCTGTTCCCATAATTCGCTTCTTCAGGTGCCAAGGATATGGGCCCGCCTTCAACATTTCCAAATCATGATTAGACTCTAAGACTACTAATTCTGCTCCGGTTAAGTTATCAAGGATCTCTTCACTCATATAGCCAATATCAGTAGCAATTGCTGCTTTCTTCCCATTACTATAAAAGGTAAAACCTACTGGGTCCACAGCATCATGAGGTGTACTAAAACAACCAATTCTCAAATCACCTATCTCTATGCCTTCCTTATCAATTATACATTTATTCTTACGTTTAATCTTTCCCAACTTTTCTTCAGCTGCTGTCCATGTCTTTTCTGTCGCATAAATAGGCACATCAAAACGCCGAGAAAGAATTCCAACTCCTTTAATGTGGTCTTGATGCTCATGAGTAACTAATATTCCATCTATCTCATCACCAACTACATTTATTTCCGATAATTTTTCAGAAATTTTCTTGCCGCTTAATCCTGCATCTACCAAAACCTGTTTTTGATTTGATGCAATATAAATTGAATTTCCAGAACTACCACTGGCTAAAGAACAGACCTTTAAAGTAATTATAATCATCTCCTTAATATATCTTCACATTAAACTTCAATATGATTAATCTTCATTTATTACACGCGACACTTATTATTTATATATCTACATTCGCATTCCCTGCTTAAATAAATTAAAATCTTTTTTATCTTAATTTATAACTTAATGCAGGATTTTTATAGTCTAAACGGAACTATTGTAATATAACAAAAAAACGGTTATTAACTGTTTTTATTTAATATTTCAGCATTTTACTTTTGTTAGAAAGGAGCAAATATATGACACTTGATTTTTATCAATTTAGAGATAAAGCTTCTAAGGATATTGATATTGACCTCAGTAGTTATAAAATGAAACGAGTTAAAAGAAGAATTAATAGTCTAATGGATAGACATAATATTAAAGATTATGACCACTGTTTAGAAATGTTAAAGACAGATCGAGAATTTAAAAAAGCTTTTCTAAGCCACTTTACTATTAATACTTCTGAATTCTTTCGTAACCCTAAAAATTTCAAATATCTTCAAGAAGAAGTCTTCCCTAAATTAATTAATAAAAAGAAGAAAATTAAAATTTGGAGTGCAGCTTGTTCAGATGGTTCAGAACCTTATACATTAGCTATTATGCTTAATGAACTAAATGTTAAGCCTAGAAACTTTGAAATTCAAGCCACTGATATAGATAATGAAATATTAAGAACAGCTAAAAAAGGTATTTACAATGAGAATTCAATAAAGAAAGTAGATAGTAAGATTGTAAATAAATATTTCTCTAAAAAAGACGACAAATATATTCTAGACCCTAAAATTAAACGCAGAATCAACTTTAAGCAACATAACCTTTTAAAAGATTCTTATGGCAGTGGTTGGGACTTAATCCTCTGTCGTAATGTCTTTATCTATTTTACTAAAGAAATTAAAGATGAAATCACTCAGAAATTGAGTAATGCTCTAGATAAGGATGGCTACCTCTTTTTGGGGAATACCGAATATCTATTAAACCCTTCTAAGTATGATTTAGATAAAGAGTTTGCATCGTTTTATAAACGCAGCAAATGATGATTAAATTAATCTTTCCTTAGAAATTATATAATCTTCATCAACTAAGTTAGCTACCTCTTGGCTAATCTTGGCTCTGATGAAGATTCCATCATTTTTATACTTCTCTTCTACTACTTTACCGTTCTGAAAGATAAGATCTAAAGCTCCTGCATCAGAATAAGGCAATAAAATTTCTACTTCAACCATTGTGCCTAAGATTAAATCAGAAATTCTAGCTATTAAGTTATCTATTCCTCCTTCATTAACAGCGGATATTGTTAAACTATTATCAATTTCTTGTTTAATTAAGTTAAGCCTTTCTTTATTCTGTACTAAGTCTATCTTATTTAAAACAGTAATCATTGGCTTATCTAATACATTTAGCTCTGATAATACGTCTAGTACTGCTTCCATCTTTTCTTCATAATCTACTTGACTTACATCAACTACATGCAGCAAAATATCAGACTCTTTTATTTCTTCTAAAGTAGCTCTAAAAGCAGCAACTAACTGGTGAGGCAACTTACGAATAAAGCCTACAGTATCACTGATCAAAACTTTCCTACCTATAGGCAGTTTCAATTTACAAGTATTAGCATCTAAAGTAGCAAACAGTTCATCTTTAGCTAGAGTATTAACATCTGTTAAACTATTTAATAATGTAGACTTTCCGGCATTAGTATAACCTACTAATGAAATCATAGGTAGGTTACGACGAGACCGCTGAACTGCTCGTGTCTTCTGGACTTGATCAATCTGTGCCTCTAAATTATCAATCCGTTTTCTAATGCGACGCCTATCAATCTCTAACTTACTCTCTCCAGGACCCCTAGTCCCAATTCCACCAGCTAATCTAGATAATTGCTCTCCTTTACCTATTAATCGCGGCAGTAAATAATTTAACTGTGCTAATTCAACTTGTAATTTGCCTTCTTTCGTATTAGCATGTTGAGCAAAGATATCTAAAATCACCTGGGTTCGATCAATAACTTTAATATCTAGCTCTTCTTCTAAATTTCTTTGTTGACTAGGGCTTAATTCATCATTGAAAATAATCACGTTAAAGTCTAACTCATACTTTAAACTTTTCAATTCTTGAACTTTACCATATCCTATATAATAACGACTATCAGGCTGCTGTCGATATTGAACTTCCTTACCAACCACCTTTATACCAGCAGTCTTTACTAAATTATTTAGCTCTTTTAAAGGTTCTAACTGTTGCGAAACATTATTATTAAATCCATCAAGTCCAACCAAGAATGCTCTTTCAGCTGCTGCCTCTGAAACCTCAACTGTCTCTTCAGCCTTTAATTGATTCTCAATAGCTTGTACCTCATCAATATAATCAATATTAATTAGTTGATTAACCGTAAAAGGTCCCTGCACTTTACTACCTAAAATCAAACTTCCTTCTTCTACAGATGGATAATGGGCCTTTGCTTTATTTTTCTCTTTTAAGTTATTTAAATAAATATGAAGCACTAAATCTAATCTATATTCTTTTAAGAAGATTTCCGCTCGTCTATCTAATTCTTGATTAAAAGTAAGATAAATACACCTTAGACCGCTTAGCCGTTTATCACTTTTTCTTCTTTCTACATTCTGAAAAAAATCTTCTGTTAATTCGCCTACTTTTATACGTAATACTTCTCCTCTTCTATTAACCAAAATAGCTATTTTACGATTAATTTCTTTAGCTTGACTAATAATTTGTTGTAAAAAAGAAAAAGAAGCTAACTCTCCACTAGAAAATATACTACTCTTTAAATCTTCTAAAACTTGAATAGTTCTTTCTTTTAATCCGGATAAATTTCCTCTTAATTCAGTAATCAATACCACCTCATTATTCAAGTAGTAATCTATCTCCTTTAATTGTAACATGAGTAAACTTCCAAATAAAGTATTATTTGATTTTTTCTATTCATTACAAGGACGGGTCTTCCCATAGATTATCAATTGTAAAGCTTGGCGCGAACGATTAATAAAGCATTGCTCAATATGTTCTTCCTCTCCGCATTTCTGACATAAGCCTTCTATTTGATTTAAAAATCCTTCTACTTTTTCCTGATCAAACTCTCTCGTTTCCTTTTGAAATTTAACATCATATAAACCTTGATGAACCTGCCGTCCATTCTCTGTAAATTGATGCAAAAATTCTTTAGCTTTTCTAAAGTTACATTGCTCACTACATTCTTCTAAACATCCTTTTTCCTTACAATGCTTACTTAAAGCTCTCCATACTTTACTTACCTTATACTGGGGAATCAAGGTCATAATTTATCCTCCTTTGATAATTTAAAAGATTTGAGCATTAGTTTCTAATCTTATATAATTACAATCTTTCAACAATATCATACAATATTTATATTGTGATTTCAAGTTTTAACAAAAGATGATAAGCAAGTAATAAAAAATTTCAAGAGAACTCTTTAGTCCCCTTGAATACAATAATTTAAATCTAATATTTAATTTCTTATTCCCCTTGATTAACATGACAAGACACACACAACTTCCCTGTTTTATTTGAAACTCTTAAGTAACTTTCAGCATCTGAATTATGAGGATTATGACAGGTTCCACAAGTCATTCGTTCTTTGTGATCGAGAGGAAAATCATCAGGAATTGTCATGTAGTCAGGTATTTTCACGCCAACAGGATGAGTAGTCTTTAGATTATCAAAAAAGTCTTTCCCTTTACTAGTAATTGTTCCATCATGGCAGCTATAACAAAGGGCATTAATAGAGATCAGTTTAGTTCCTTTCTGAGTCTGTAGGTTTGGAGTAAAAGTCCAAAGTTTATCACCATGAGCACCATGAGGAAGGTGGCAACTTGAACATCCATTCAAAGGATGTCCTGTAGATTTAATTTCACCAGCTAGAGCTTGACCTCCAAATAGTAACATTAAAACTGACATTAAAGCTATTAATGTTATTCTTCTTTTCAACCTTGTTCCCCCTTTTTACTTGTATTTAACTACTTATTATATATATATATATTAAATCCTCTTCATCTTTATTCTTGATGTATTAGGGGGGACGCAAGCCTACGATAAACTCTGCTTCTAATTCGAAAGTACTTTTCTGGGCTTCACTATCAACTATTAATGAACTTTAACAAAAAACTCCTGGCTATTAACCAGAAGCTTTTATCATTTATTCAAATTTAAAATCTATAGTTCCTATAAACTCTCCATTTTCTAGTGCTCTATGGTCTTCTTGTAACACCTTAAGAAAAGCCCAAATAGAGAAGCACATAAAGATCATAAATGGAAAAGCCGAAGCAATTGCTGCTGTCTGTAAAGCTGAAAGTCCACCGGCTAATAATAATATAGCTGCAATTAAGCCTTCAAAGACTCCCCAAGTAATCTTAACATTTCTTGAAGGCTCTAAATCTCCATAAGAAGTTAACATCCCCATTACAAAAGTAGCCGAATTAGCTGAAGTAATAAAGTAAGTTCCAATTAGAATAGTTGCTATAATACTTGTAATTCCTCCAAGTGGAAACTTACCTAAGGTAACGAAGAAAGCCGAAGCTATATCAGCCTGTACCGGTTCTACAATTCCACCTGCTCCAAATCGTTCTAGCCAAATAGCAGAACCACCCATAGTTGCTATCCAAATAAAGCTTAGAATAGTAGGTCCAAATAATGTAGCCACAACAAACTCACGGATAGTACGTCCTCGCGAAATACGCGCAATAAATCCACCTACAAACGGAGTCCATGAGATCCACCAAGCCCAATAAAAGATAGTCCACCAGCCTGGCCATTGACTATCTCCTACTGAACTAGTAAAGAAACTCATTTCAAAAATATTCTGTAAATATAGCCCCAAACCCTCTGTGAGATATTTGAAGATAAAGACTGTTGGACCAATAATAATCATAACTGCTAATAAAACTAAACTTAAATTGACATTCATATTACCTACAAACTTAATTCCCTTTTCTAGCCCCGTCACCGTAGCTATAATAAAGATTATAGTTATAACCGCAATGATAATTATAGCTACAAAGTTATTATTCGGAATATTGAATAAGAAGTTTAAACCACTATTAATCTGTTGTGCCCCTAAGCCTAGAGAAGTTGCTATCCCAAAAAGAGTAGCAAAGATAGCTAAAATATCAAATGCCTTACCTATCGGACCTTTTACTCCTTTTTCCCCTATCAACGGATAAAGAGTACAACTAGGTAACTGTGGTAAGCCTCTTCTAAAACCAAAATAACCAATTATCATTCCAAATAGTGAGAATAAAGCCCAGGGGTGCAAACCCCAATGGAAGAAAGCATAACGAATAGCTAATAATGCTGATTTAACCGTTTCGCCTTCACCAAAAGGTGGACTAGCATAATGTGTAATTGGTTCAGCAACCCCCCAGAATACTAAGCCTATTCCCATTCCAGCACTAAATAACATTGCAAACCAAGACCCTGTGCTAAATTCTGGTTCTTCATCTGGTTTACCTAACTTAATTTCACCAAACTTACTAAGTCCAACTACCAAAGTTAACCCTAATACTATTGAAACGAAAGCTAAATAAGACCAACCAAATTTACCTACTAAAAAATTAAATACTGCATCTACTGCCTTACCAAAACTTTCAGTAGCAAGAATTCCCCATATGACTAATGCAGCAGAGATTGCAACTGAAACCCAAAATACAATTGGATCTGTCTCCTTCTTCTTCACTTTAGCCATTAGCATATCACTCCTTATAATTTTTAAAATTTTCAGATTTATTATGGTAGCCATCTACTATATAATAATTTAATGAAATTCTGGGGCTTAAGGGGGGAATGCCCCAGAATTCAAATCTAATCTAAATAGTTAATCGCTCACTCTTCGCTGCTTTAATATAGTTAGCACAATATTGATCATTGCCTAATAAGGTATCAGATGCTATAGCTAAAGACATAATCTTATCATCTAACGGATCCATAATTGCACTATCTAAACCACGACTCATAGCCAAAACTACGTAAGCCTGATTCAATAGCTGACGCTTAGGTAATCCATGGGATATATTACTTAAACCACAAGTAATATGAACACCTTCGTATTTAGTAGCAATCTCTTCAATAGCATTCAAAATGTGTAGTCCCATCTCACCATCAGTTCCTATAGGCTGTATAATAGGGTCAACATAAATATCATCTAAAGCAATCCCATCGGCTGTTAAATCATCAATTAATTTAGATGCTACTCTAACTCTATCATCAGCATTATTTGGCATACCGCTATCATCCATAGCCAAAGCAACTACTGCCGCATCATGTTCTTTAAGCATTGGTAAAATCTCATCATATCTATCTCCTTCGGCAGTAATTGAATTAACCAAGGCTTTACCTTCATGAGCTGCTAAGCCTCTTTCCAGGGCCTCCGGATTCGGACTATCTATACACAATGGTACATCAACAACTTCTTGTACTGTATTAACCAACCATTCTAATGCTTCTGGCTCCTCTTTAATTAAAGTCCCACAATTAACATCAATAAAGTCAGCTCCTGCTTCCTCCTGTTCTTTAGCTAAGTTCTGAATAAACTCGACATCTCTTTCTTTAACTGCTGGTTCTACTTCCTCACGACTAGTATTAATTAATTCACCAATTACGATCATCTTATCGTCACTCCCTCTTTATTAGTTGTCACTATCAGTTTAAAATTCAATTGACGATTGACAATTATCAATTAAAACCATTACAAACCTTAACCTTAATCCTACGCTCCTACAAACTCACGAGCTAATTCAGTAGATGCACTACCATCTGACGCATATGCATAAGCGCCAATTTCATTTGCAAAATCTTCGGTCACCGGAGCTCCTCCTACCATGATTTTAACTTGGTCTCTCACACCTGCTTCTTCTAATGCTTCAATTGTATTCTGCATAGCTGGCATAGTAGTAGTCAATAGAGCCGATAGTCCTAACACTTCTGGATTATGTTCTTTAACAGCATCTACAAATTCTTCTGCTGATAAATCTACTCCTAAATCTACTACCTCAAAACCAGCCCCTTCTAACATCATAGCTACTAAATTCTTACCGATATCATGTAAGTCACCTTCTACCGTCCCTATCACTACCGTTCCTGCTGATGAAGACTCTCCTTCAGCTAAAAGTGGCTTTACTACATCCATTCCAGCATGCATAGACTTAGCAGAAATCAATACTTCTGGTACAAACATTTCATTAGCTTTAAATCTAGCACCAACAACATCCATCCCTGCTACTAAACCTTCCTTAATAATCTCACTTGGTTTTACACCTTCATCTACTAAATCCTGTGCTAATTCTCCTACTTTTTCAACCTCACCACTAATTACCGCTTCAGCTATCTCTTCAAATTTACTCATCTATATTACCTCCTGATTTTTATAAAAATATTATTAATCATATCCTTACGAAAGGTCACTACGTTAGTTGTTTTCCTTAGCCTTAACCTCAACCTTAACCTCTTAAATTATAACTCTTCCATATAATTAAGTAACTTCTCCTCAATCTCTGAATCTAATTCCGGTGCTTCAAAGTCATTCAAAATATTCTTCCACTTATCATTAGCTCGTTTAACTGCTGGCACGAGATTCTCTTCAGAAGTATAAGCTTCTCTAGTACTAAGGATTGGATCTCTAAAATCACGCATATGACTCATAGTATGAGGATCTGCTAAATAATGACCACCATGCCCTACATTTTCAATTACTTCCTTAGCTATTGTCTCCTCATTCACTTCAATACCTGCTTGATAATCAGTTACCATACTAAGAATCTCATCATCAATAATGAATTTCTCATATGACATAGTCATGTAATTTTCTAATAAGCCTGCTGAATGAAGGATAAAGTTAATACCATGATTAACCGAAGACATGAAAGTTAACATAGACTCATAACCGGCTTGAGCATCAGCTATAAGCGAATCCGTAATTGAACCTCCAGCTCGCGAAGGGATATCATAATAACGTGCTAACTGAGCAATAGAGCCTATAATCTTTGCATATTGAGGACTACCTACTGCTAAATTAGCAGTCTTCATATCCATTACCGTAGAAGCTGTTCCATAGACTACTGGTGCTCCTGGATTTACCATCTGAGTAAGGATAACTCCAGCCAAGACTTCTGCATTCTGTAAAGTTAAAGTTCCAGCTAAAGTCATTGGACCTGTAGAACCAGCCATTATCAAAGCAGCAACAACAACCGCCTGATTATATTTGGCATGTTCCATTAAAGAATCTAACATTCGATAGTCATACTTTAGTGGACTTGTAGTGTTAATTAAAGTAATTACTAGCGCTTTATCATCAATAATCTCATCTTCTCCAAAAAGCATACTTGCCATTTTAAAACAGTCTCGTGCTTTCTTCTTACCTAATGCACTTCCCATTAAACATTTATCTGAATACTTTGCACCAGTATAAAGCATTTTAGCATGTCGCAACTCATCGGATACATCATTAGGCTCTACTAAGACTCCACCAACTATATCGATATTCTCACTATTTGAAGCTAATTTAGTAAAGTTAACATAGTCTTCAAAACTAGAATCTCTTCTGCCACTATCGATATCAGTTACGAATGGTGCTCCATAGCCAGGAACTACTACTGAATTATTCTCACCAATTGTCACATTATTCTCAGGATTTCTAGCATGTAAAGTAAAAGAAGAAGGAGCTTTTTCAAGAAATTCTTCTACAATGTCACGAGATAAATAGACCCGAGTATCTTCTACTCTCGCCCCATTCTCAGCAAAAACTTCCCGTGCTTCTTCATGTAAAACCTCTATCCCTGTCTTTTCTAATAAATTCATAGTTGCCTCATGAATCTTATTTAAGTCCTCATCCGACAAAATATCTTGAGCTAAAAATTTGCGATTTATCATGTATTAATCCTCCTTTATATTTTTAAAGTTTTACCAATTAATAACTTGTAATGAGATTCCACCACCTCCTCATATAACCAGTTCAAAATATTAAGAATCTTTACATTAAAAGATCCTTTAAAAAGTATTCCTAAAATAAGCAGCCCTTTATTCATGATAATTTTATAACCGTGTTTATTAATTAAACATGATTATATAAAACTCCTGCATTTTTATCGTAAAAATTTAAAAAAATGTTAATTTAATAGCATAAATGGTATTTTAGACAATTAGTTTGTATTAAGTTATAAAATAAATAAAACTAACTGAAAGCCTTGACTTCAAAGAGAAGTTTGATATAAAATAACATGAAGGAGAGTGCTTAAAATGGTTAAGGTAAACAAAGAAGATATTAAAAAGATGCGAACCTTAAGGCTCTTTATTGATGCTACTGCTCAAATTATTGAACAAAAAGGTATTGAAGGAGTTACAATCAGAGAAGTTGCAAAAATTACTGGTTATAATAGTGCTACTATCTATAACTATTTTGATAATTGTAACGAGTTAATCTCTTTTGCTGCTATGAAATTCATTAGTGATTATGTCCAAGCAATACCAGAATATATAGCAGAAGCCGATAGTCCGTTAGAGAAATTTTTAGCAGTATGGCAATGCTTCTGTGAATATTGTTTTGATGACCCACAACTTTATTATGCAATCTTTACAGCTGATATTGGGGATAAACCAGAAAATTTAATTAAAGATTATTATTCACTATTCCCTGATGATTTAGGAGATCCTCCCCAAGACTTAGTTCCAATGTTAATGGAATCTGATTTTTCTAAAAGATGTGAAATTCTAATTGAGCCATGTGTTAAAACTGGATATTTTACAAAAGAACAAGCAGAAGAAATTAATGAGTTAATTAGACTAATTTATCAAGGCATGCTTTCTTTGATGATTAATAATAGAATTGATTATTCAACTGAAAAAGCAGTAGAAAGAACTATGAAACATATTCGCATGGTCGTAAATGAAAGAGCTAAAGTTAATTAAGCAGAAAGCGGTATCTCATTAATGAGATACCGCTTTCTTATAGGGGAAGTTAATAACTAATTGATTAAAATTATTACGTAATTAATTGTAACATTCTATTGATTATTCATTATTAGATAAATTTATTTTTTTCTAATATTCTAATTGCTTCTTCTTCATCTTCGGAAGCAATTAAGATAACAGGCCCTGTACAACCCATTCCTGTTTCAGCATATATTCCTTCTTTCCATAAAGTATGCATCGCATCATCCAATGTCAAAATATCAAGTCCTGATATTTCTTCTGTTACTGTCTTTTCAGGCGGTGGAGAGACTTCTTTATCTGTTTTTTCAACATCACTACTTTCAATATTAGCTATTATTTCATCCAATCCAGCATCTCTTGCTGCTTTAAATTCCTCTGTAGTAACCTTAATAATCTTTCCTTGGGCTGCATCAGCAGCATATCTTATAGCCCCCGCAATTACAGGAGCTCCAGAAGCACGAGAAATAATATTAATAATTTGGTCATAATCTTCGCCAATTCCAGGACCATAGCCATAACCTAATGCTTCATAACTTCCACCAGTATTAAAAGCAGAAAACAATTTCATTAATAAGTTTCCTGTTAAAGTGTCAGTTACCATTACATCAGCAGCGCCTACTAAAAGATCATTCCCGCGCATGACACAACCACCATCTGACCGAATCGATTCCGCAAAATTAATCTTATAACCATTTTCATCTAACTCTTTTAAAGCCTTCTCCACTTGTCGAGCACCATCAACATTTAATATTCCAATTGTGGGCTCTTCAACTCCAGTAGCCTTAGCAGCAATAATACCATAAAGAGCATTTTTTATCATAGCACTAATCCGGTCAGTTGCTGAAGTTCCAGTAGAAGTAGCTATAATTAACTCTTCCCCTTTGCCTGGAGTAATAACTTTTCCTACAGTAGAAACGCCAATTGGAAAATTAAAATGGTTAGTAACACAGGCATCAATATCTCCTACTTGTAGTAATTCTTCCATCTTTTGATGAGCTGTTTCAGCACAGTCTGTTTCAGCAATAAGAGAGAGGTCAGTATCAACTTTAGGACCAATTAGTACTACTTCAATGTCTGCAGACTGTTTTGCTGCTAATTCTGCCCCTTTTATTACTTCTTCTACACCATGTTCACTTCCTAAAGTAGTAATTCCTATCTTAGTCTTTTCACCGTATACCCCTGATTCAAGAGCATCGGCAATCTGGTCAAATACTTTAGCTACTTTTTTCTTTGCAATTTCAGTAGTCATCTGTTCACCTCCTAATAATGTGCCATTTCTTATTCTTCTTCAGCTAATAATGCTTGCGATAAGCTACGCATAGCCTCAGCAACTACACCCTTAATCTCATCTTCACCGACAGCCGTTGTCTCTTCACTAGCTCCTTTATTCTGTTCAATAATGAAAGAAACACCATCAAATAAATTAGTCATTCTTCCTAAAAATAGACTACCTTTTCCAATAATCATAGCCTTTTCGATTTCACCAGCATTCATCATTTGACGAGCATGACCAATGAAAGGTACGCCAGATGGAATATGCCCCTGGGTTGGTGCAAATCCAGGCATACCATGTTCTTCAACAAAATTCATAAGATCACTACGCTCTAAGTCGCCTCGCTTAACACCTAAGGCTGCAATCATCTTATAATTAGAAGCCGGTACATCTCCAGCACCTGCCGGCTTAGTAATCTCTGGATTCTGCATTTCTACTGAATATTTATCAATATCAGTAATCTGCAGACCAATATCATCTAAAGGTTCAGTAACTAAAGAACTAATTACCGCCTGTGGTGATGAACCAGTTGCTACCTTATGTCTACCAATAGCATCTGTACGAATAACTGGATTCACCCCGTCATCTTTACTAATCAAGACTGCAAAACCACCTAAACAATCCTCTAATACCGGCATCTCTTTATTTACATGATCTTTCCCATTCATACCTAACTTAGCTGTAGAACCACCTGCAACTACTACTACATTGTCATAGATACCTGACTTCACTAAGCCAGCAGCATTAATTAAACCATGAGTCGGGCCAGCACAGAAACTACGAGTATCAGAACCAGTAGCCTGCTCACAACCAGCTATTTCCGCAATAGCTTTGGCAAAGTTACCTCCACCACGCTGATTAATGTCACCACAAGCTTCTTCTGAAACTTCAATTACATAATCTACTTCTTCTAAGTTAACTCCATCTTGTTTTCCTAAATGAAGTAATGAAAGTACACCAGATGCTTTAACTACTAAATTTTCTAACATAACATGAGCTGATAGATTAATATCTGTGTCATGAGCTTGCTTAACACAGCCTACTAATTCATCATCTAAAAAGAGTGCTTCAGCTGTATCTTCATCTACTGTCTCTTTGATAACTTCACTTTCTACACCTATAATCTTTTCTATATGGTCTTTTGTCAACAATGAATGTCCCGCTAACTTTTCTTTTACTTTATTAGCAAATTCATCACTTAATTTTACTAAATCAAAAGCATCAACTATCTTTAACATACCATAAAACTCATCCTCAGGCATGATCTCTCCCCAGTCACTAAGACGTTCTGCCTCAGCAATAGAATTTTCATACCAAGGTTGGTCCATTTCCTCTAACTCTTCTACAGAAATATTACCAATATAAGCTTGGTTTGGACCATAAGCTACTACATCTTCATAACTCCTTAAAAAATCAGGTAACTCCTTTAAATATTCACTATTAGCATCTTTATCTCGTTCCATAACCTGTGTAGAACCATGATGTAATAGGTTATTAGTCGCATGAACTAAAACATAGCTAGTACCTTTAATAACTGGTGAAGTCAATTTTTACACCTCCGTTTTAATTAGAAACCTTCTTTTTAAAGATATTTTTTAATCTCTTCTTCAATCTCTTCCGCTGTCAACTCATCTCCACTTAAATGTGATTTCTTTTCTCCATCAACATAGAATACCATCGATGGTAATCCCATAACCTGCTGACTCATAGCTAATCGTCGGTTCCCTTTAATATTTAATTTAGCAAACTTAATCTTATCACCATACTCCTCAGCAAAAGCTTCTACATCAGGCATTAGTTCTAAACAACGTTCACAGCCTTCTCCCCAAAAGTCAACCATAACAACACCTTCAGCATTTAATACTTCTTCTTCATAGTTTTCTTTATTTACTTCTAACATAATTTT
Source organism: Candidatus Frackibacter sp. WG13 (assembly GCF_900114655.1). Taxonomy (GTDB): domain Bacteria; phylum Bacillota; class Halanaerobiia; order Halobacteroidales; family Acetohalobiaceae; genus Frackibacter. The sequence goes on along the minus strand of NZ_FOTT01000002.1, from coordinate 7,115 downwards.
AGCCTCCTTTAGATTATTAAAATAGATTATTATTACATTTAATTTTATAAATTAAATAAATTCATTAATCTCTTCTAACTTAGGATTAACAGTTCTATCTACAACCTCACCATCTTCAATCTTAAGAACTGTAGGAATTTCATTCACGTCATAACGCTCGGAAACTAATGTATTCTTATAAGTGTCAATCTTCACTAACTTAGCATCTAAGCCTATCTTCTCCAATCTATTAATTACTTCTAAGCTCTCTTCATTCGTCGGACTCCAAAATGCTACTAAGACTGTCTCTTCTGTTTCTAATACGTTCTCTTGCCAGTAGTCCTCTTCTTCAATATAACCTCCCGCTGCCATAGCTGCTGCAGCTCCATCACTAGCAGCAGTTATAACCTGCCGTAAATATTTATCTCTAACATCCCCTGCTGCATAAACTCCTGAAATATTAGTATCTAACCTTTCACTATTAACTTCTATATATCCATTTTCATTTAGTTCTAACTCTTCTTCTACAAAATCAATTCGAGGGACTCTACCAATGAAGATAAAGATTCCATCACATGATAGGTCAGTGGTTTCACCAGTCTTGATATTCTTAAGAACTGCTGTATCTACTAATCCTTCACCTTTAACTTCTTCCAAAGTTGAATTCCAAACAAATTCGATCTTATCATTACTATAAGCTCTTTCCTGCAAAATCTTCTCAGCATCCATAACTCCTTCTTCATGAATAACAATCACAGTTACTTTACTTGCAAACTTAGTCAAATAAATCGCTTCTTCAATAGCTGAGTTCCCATTACCAACAACTACAACTTCTAAGTCAACGAAGAAATCTGCATCACAAGTTGCACAATAAGAAACTCCTTTACCTTTAAACTCTGCTTCCCCTTTGACACCTAACTTCCTTGGCTCAGCACCAGTAGCAATTATTACGCTTTTAGCCCTATACTCCTTGCCATCTTTAGTTGTTACACTCTTAATTCTTCCATCAAGGCTAACATCTTTTACTTCTCCACGTTCAATTTCAGTTCCAAACTTTTCTGCATGCTCTCTAAAATTCTTTACTAATTCTGGTGCAGTAGTATCAAGAACTCCAGGATAGTTCTCCATCTCTTCATAAGTTGTTGGTTGACCTCCAACTTTACGATTCTGTTCTAATAGCAAAGTATCTAACTTAGAACGAGAAGCATAAACAGCCGCCGACAAACCAGCCGGCCCACCGCCAACAATAATAACATCATACTTTTTGCTCATTTAGCACCCTCCTTTTATGATCGGTTAAATAAGAGTTTTGGTAATCATGATTACCACTAGCCCATTCAGTAGGAGACGAAGCCTCGTCCCCTACTTGCGTTCTATTTTATTTCCATCTCATCTAAGCCTTTCCTATACTATCTTTCCTAACATCCTGTCTCAATGCTTTAACTAATGACACCATCCCAAATAACATTACGAAAGCAAATGGAAAAGCCGCTGCAATCGAAGCAGTCTGCAACATTTCTAAACCACCAGCTAACATTAAAGTTACAGCTAGTCCAGATTGAATAAAGCCCCACGTTACTTTTCGTTTAGTAGTTGGATTTAAGTCTCCGTTAGAAGACATCATCCCTAAAACGAATGTGGCTGAATCTGCTGATGTCACGAAGAATGTTGACAATAGGATTACAGCAATGAATGATATGATATTTCCAATCGGATAGTTTTCAAGTACCACAAAGAAAGCGGTTGAAGTAGATTTGATAGCTTCAGATGCTACATCCATACCAGTATTAATACCTAATGTCCCGAAGATAGCAAACCAGATAAATGAAGCAAGAGTAGGTGCTAAAAGCACTCCACCAATAAACTCTTTAATCGTCCTACCTCGCGAAATTCGGGCAATAAAAGTTCCAACAAATGGAGCCCAAGCAATCCACCAAGCCCAATAGAAGATAGTCCACCAGCCATACCAAGGATCACTTGAAATCTTAAAGCTATCTCTTACTAATGAGCTTAAGTACATCCCAACTCCATTAGTTAAGTTATTAATGATCAATACTGTAGGGCCAAGAATTAATCCTAATACCATTAAAATACCCGCCAAGGTAATGTTAGCATTAGATAATATCTTAATCCCTTTATCTAATCCAGTTACTGCCGAAAGCATAAATAAGACGGTAACAATCCCAATAATAATTATTCTTACTAAGTCAGTCTCGGGCACACCAAATAAGTAATTGAACCCACTAGTCATCTGTAAGGTAGCCATTCCTAAGGAAGTTGCAACTCCAGCAACCGTTGCAAATATAGCAAGAATATCAACAAGTTTCCCTATCGTTCCTGCGGCTCTTTCTTCACCTATTAACGGAATGAAGATACTACTAACAAGAGCAGGTTTATCTCTTCTAAACTGCATATATGCTAAAGCTAACGCAAAGACTGCATAGTTAGCCCATGGGTGTAACCCCCAATGAAAGAAAGATTTCTTAATTGCAAAGTCAGCAGCAGCTGATGTGCCTCCTTCTAAACCTAAGGGATTTACAAAGTGATTTAAAGGCTCAGCTACTCCCCAGAATACTAACCCAACTCCCATACCAGCACTAAAGAGCATAGCAAACCAAGAGATCGTGCTATATTCTGGCTCCTCACCATCTTTCCCCAACCTTATCTTACCATATTTACTGAAAGCAATCCAAACTGAAAAGATTACAAAAGAAGACATTGACAATAGGTAGAACCAGCCAAAATTACCGACTAAAAAATCAAATATACTATTAGCAGTACTTTCAAAGTTTTTTGGCATAAATAAGCCCCAAGCAACAATGGCAAAGACTACTATTAAGGCAGTATAAAAGACCTGATTCTTACTCTTCCTTTTTACTTCCATCATATCCTCTCCTTTTTTAGAATTCTACCCCCCTAAGTATTAACAAAGAGAGGCAGAATTCTTAATTATTTAAACTTCAAATACTGTCTGTTCATCAATAGCAGTTTCAAGTGCTTCTAAAGCAACTCCAACTCGATGATAACGAAGTTTCCATTGTTCATCTTCAGAGCTTTCTGGGTCTCCAAGAGGATACGGAATAGAGATAGTCGGAACCATACGATTAGCACCAACAGTCTCCGCTACTGGTATTAAGTTAGCCATCTGTACAACCGGAATACCGGCTCTTTCAATTTCTTTTACGATCGTTGCACCGCAACGAGTACAAGTACCTCAAGTAGATGTTAAAATTACAGCATCTACGCCTTCATCTTTCATATACTCTACCATTTCTTGACCCATTCTAGCCGCTTCTGCTTCAGTAGTTCCTGTTCCAACTGTTGTATAGAAATACTCGTGTACTTTACCAATTCGTCCTTCCTCTTCATATGCTCTAAGAGCATCTAATGGTACAACACGATCAGGATTAGCATCAGCTGCCGCTGGATCATAACCGGCATGAATAGTCTTAAACTCTCCAGCTTCTCTATTAGGTAGATTATCCAAGCCTTCTACACTATATCTGCCCCATCTAGTAGCAGATGCCGACTGAATCTTATCTGGATTATCTACCGGTACAATACCACCAGAAGTAGCAAGAGCTATAGTAGCCTCGCTTAAGTCTTTAATTGGCTCAGCAATTGGTACTCTATCAATCTTAGGTATAGGTAGCTCAGATTTAAACTCTTCACCATTCACTTTCTTAAGTAACATCTCTATTGCTCGATCAGCTGCTGGTTTACTATCTTCTAACCAGACTTGATGTCTAATTCCACGAGTAAAGAAACCTTCTTCTTCAGCAGTAAGTGGCCCTTCTCCATTTAATATCTTATTCCCAAGTTCAGCCATCTTAGCCATATCATCTTTCATCTTAGCTGCACTCTTTCCACCAGGGAAGATATAGATATCTTTCTTAAACATATCGACACCTGGATTCTCTTCATTCATTGAAGAAATAACCGGTACATCAAACGCTTCTTTTACTGCTTTACCGATAACACCACAAGCATTTCCGTATCTACCAGCCTGGAAAGCTGGTCCGGCAAAGAAGATATCAAACTCTTTATCTTCTAAAAATCCTAATATTTTCTCTACAGCTTCCTCTTCATTTGATCCCATAAAGTTATCGCCACAAATGATTGTATCTGTTACTTCTGCATCTGATAATTGATTTAATAACATTGCTGGTCCAACTAAACCTTCTCTAATTTCAGGTTGATGGTCAGCTTCTTCCTCACCACCAATTCCTGCAAAAAATTGATTTATATATATAATTGCTTTCTTCATAAGTTAGTACACCTCCTTAAGTATTTAAATTAAAACTCCTTCATTGTCTTAGGCGACCAGCCAAGCACTTGATCTCCACAGAACATTGAATTATTCTCCATAATAATTGAACCATCCTCTTTTACAGAAGGACCTAATTTTTCATCATCAGCCCAACCACCTGATAAACCATCACGGGCCAAAGCCTCTAATTCACCAATTACGGTTTCCATTGGTGGCAATTTAATTAATGTTGACACATTTCCACAGGAAACAATTGCATCAGCGCGTTCATCTAAGGTTACTAACGGTTGTGACTGTCCATCTCGACCGGTACATTCGTTAGTCATCCCTACTGTCTTTACACCAGCATCTTCTAAGGCAGCAAAGCAAGCAATAAAGTCAGCATCTGGATTACCATAACCTTCTTCAGCTAAAATAGCAGCATCTGCACCTAATGATTTTGCTATCTGCTGTACAAACATAGCTGCTCTCTCTTTCTGATCCATTGCTACATTTAGATTGGACATGATTACACCTAAGAAATTAATTGTCTTGCCGTGTTCTGCATATAACCTCTTAATCGTAGGGCAATTCTGAAAGTCATACGTCGACCATTTAGAAGAGCAAGGCATAAAGCTACCCGAAATTATTGCTCCATCTAATACTTCGTTAGGATGCATAAGAGTTGGCAGCATTCTATTTGCATCCCAACCATATACTAAATCATTATATCCTAATTCTTCCATTTGGGATTGCGGCTGCATAACATATACAACTGATGGTAAGTCATTTACATCTTGCGAACGTTTAGTAATCGGCTCTAATTCAAGGACTTCTTCCTCCTTAAGCTCTAAATCTTTCACTGTTTCACCTAAATATTCAGCTAACCTATGGGCAGCCCATCTAATAGCATGATTCTTCTTCTGTTGCTCTTCTCTTTCAAACTCTTCATCTGTATCTGCTACTAAACAGACATTTACTAACTTAGAAAAGTAAGTATACTTAGCGCCTTCACCACTCATATCGATTAATCCATCACCAAAACTACCCCAGTGTTTACCAACAGCTAATACACTACATCCTTTTAAGGCTACTGTTCTACCTTCGCCAACACTCTCTACCTTACCTGTTACTCCAGGAAAAGTAGCATCTCCATTAAGGCGATATCTAGGTTCGATTGCTTCTTTAACTGGAACAATTCGTTTCTCTTCACCTGGTCGAGCAATTACTAAATCAGCTTCTGTAATATGCTCATCTTCTTTTACAACTTCTAGGGCTTCTTCTTTATTAATAGTAAGTAAACCATCGTTATAACTAGTTTCTTCGCCGAAGACTATATCTTCAACGGGAAAATTTCCAATCTCTAAACGCATTAGCACTCCACCCCTTTCTCTTTGTGTCCATCTTTCTCTTATTAGTATCATTACCTTATCTTCTATAAAATCAAACTTTGTGAATGTGATTTTTTGCACTTACTAGTCAAAAATATAAATTTAAAACTCTTAATTAGCCCCTGTGGGCAACATTTGCGATTATGGCAACTATTGCCCTTAAGGGCAATTTATTGTCTACATGACTCCATTCTAATCAAAATTACAATATTTATCACGATATAACTTAACTTCATCGACAATCTCATCTACTTCTAGAACCATTTCCATCATGCTAATCTGTTCTTCATAAACATCTTCATCAACTTCAGACTTGATTTCTGGCTCTAAAATGTGATAAACCCTGAGTCCTAACTGGACCCCTGCTAATGGACCGGCAAAAGTAGGATCTCCATTAGTAACAGTCTCAGCAGCTAAACCAGAAGCTTCTGCCTCTGCGCCACCTAAGATTACTACTAAATTTTCTTCTCCATGCTCTTCAGCAAGTTTTTGAATCCTCTTTTGGTTCTCCAAGTCCATAGCTCCCGCTGCAGTTCAGACGAAACACTCCGTAGAGCCAAAAACAACTTCGGCTCCAGTTGTTTCGATACATTCTTGAATTGCAGGAGCTGGAATTCCATCACGATCGCCAATAATTGCGACTTTCTTCCCTTCTAACATAATTCCACCTCCAATCATAGTGTAAAATTACTATAGGACAATTTTAAAATAAAAATAGAAAAGAGACTCCCTTTTTGATAAAATATTGTTAACTACAACAAATACAAATCAAGAAAGGGGAGTCTCTTATGGATACTATTATACAGGATTTTAGTGAAAATGTCAGTGGTAAATTAGAAGAATTTTTAAAAGAAATTATATTAAGATCTGATAAGGATATTTCAGAGTTGGTAGAAATTCTAAAGGAGGAACTTGATAAGTTAGGCATTAAGCTTTGCAAATGGGTCATAGAAACAGCAGATGAAGTAATAAAAGAGAGTTCAAAACGGAAAAAAGAATGGGTAGTTGAACAAAATGATAATCCCAAAACATTAATGACTAAGTTTGGTGAAGTTAAATACGAAAGGACATATTATAAATCTAAAGGAGATAAAGGTTATAGTCATCTTGTAGATGATAAGTTAGGGATAAGCCCTCATCAAAGGATGGACTCTTCCTTAGAAGCTAAACTAGTAGATTTAGCAGCTAAAACTTCATATGCTAAAAGCGGAAAAGAAGCAGTTGATAACTTGAAAATAAGTGATCAAACAGTAATGAATAAGATAAGAAAGCTGAAAAGAATAGAAAATGATATTTTAAATGAAGTAGAAGAAAAGAGAGAAGTAAAGTGTCTATATATAGAAGCAGATGAAGATCATGTTTCCTTACAAAACGGAAATAAATCTGTACCTAAGTTAGTATATGTTCACGAAGGTATAGAAGAGTTGGGAGATAGAAATAAATTAAAGAATAAGTACTATTTTTCAGGTGTTTACAAAGAATCCGAAGAACTTTGG
>NZ_FOTT01000011.1 GCF_900114655.1 Candidatus Frackibacter sp. WG13 | reverse complement strand
AGACCTATTTAATCGTGAAGTCATTGGCTATGCTGCTGGTAAAAATAAGACTGCATCGCTTGTTACTAAAGCTTTCTTAAGTATTAGGAGACCACTTAATGAAATTAACATTTTACATACTGATAGAGGTAATGAATTCAAAAATAAAGCTATAGACCAGCTATTAAACGCATTTAATATTAATCGTTCTTTGAGTAAGAAAGGTTGCCCCTATGACAATGCTGTTGCAGAAGCTGCTTTTAAAGTAGTTAAAACAGAGTTTGCCTTTAATAAGATTTTTAGTAGTTTTGAGGAATTAGAATATCAACTATTTGATTATGTAAATTGGTATAACAATCATAGAATACATGGGTCACTAGATTATCTTACCCCTGTAGAATATAGAATGTTAATGTCCGAGAAAAAAGTGTCCTAAAAAGGGTTGACAATCCAGTAGCTTCTAATATTATGTATAACGTATCACAAAAATCAACACCAGATAACGCTAATCCATTTTCGGCACTCGTTATTACATACTTAACAGCAACAATACTAACTATTATTATATCTCAATTTTATCAAACTAACAATGGCTTCTTTCAATCATTTAACGAATTAAATTGGACTAGTGTAGTTCTTGGCATTGCAATCGTTGGACTTGAATTTGGTTATTTACTTGCCTATAGAGCTGGTTGGGACATAAGTGTAGGCTCTCTAGTAGCAAATGTCTCCCTTGCAATTATGTTAATTCCTGTAGGCGTTCTATTTTATAATGAAAGCTTTGGAGTTAATAAAATATTAGGAATATTACTCTGTATAATTGGATTGATATTTATTAATAAGTAATTATTAAAGCAAAAATTAATTAATCTAAATTTATCGCTCCACTTCATTATACTCATTATAACCTTTATTTTTACTTCCTTTAAATAATCCAATACAAATTAAAAATATATATCTGAAAACTCTATATTTAATTTATTAAAAAAGTCATCCTTAACTCTTTCTTTCTCTCCTTCACTATCATCTTTTACTAACTTTCTAACTGGTAGTTCTACAATAAACTCACTACCCTCACCATGTTCACTCTCAAGAGCAATTTTACCTCCATGCATCTCAACAAGTGATTTAACAAGAGATAATCCGATGCCACTACCTTCACTATTCCTAGTAAAAGACTTATCTGCTTGTCCAAAACGTTCAAATATTATCCGCTGTTTATCTTTTGGAATACCAAGCCCAGTATCTTTTACTGATATAAAAATTATCCCCTCATTTTCACGTATATTAACTTCTATTCTATCTCCTTCGTCAGTAAATTTTATAGCATTAGAAAGCAAATTCAATATAATTCTTTCCATATTAAAAGGGTCACATGCCATTACTCTTTCCTCTATTTCAGAATTAAATTGTAATTCTTTCCCTTGGTCTTCAGTATAATCTCTAATTGAATCTACTATTTTTTTAATAAGTTCAACTATATTATGATTTTGTAATTCTAAACCATAAGAATCAGAATCTATCTTAGTAATATCAATTAAATTATTAATTAACTTCAATAATCTATTATTATTCTGTTTAATAATACTTATATATTTCATATATTTATCGCTATCATCACTATTCTTAATTTTTAAATCTAACAACTGCAATCCAGAAGATATTAAATTTAATGGTGTCTTAAATTCATGCGACAAATTAGCAAAGAGTTCTGTTCTTAATCTATTATGTTCAAGTTGTTCTTTTAATACTTTGCGCTCAGTTATATTTAAAGAAATCCTAATAATTCCTATTACTTTGCTATTCTTATCTTTAACCGGATATGCTCGAACGAAGTATAAATTTCCATTGGGACTTGTAATTTCCCCTTCTTCGATCTCTCCTGTCTCTTTAGCTCTAGCTACTATACATTTTTCACACGGTTGACTACGGTCATGGACTACTTTATAACAGTATTCTCCTATTACTCTATCAGAAAATTTACTAAACTCTTTTAATGCCATCTCATTAGCCCAAAGAATCTTATCGTTTAAATCTTGATAGATTATAATATCATGTAAATTGTTCATTATATCTAGCCAATTTTCTTCAAGGTCTACCCCTTCCTTCGCAAGCCTATCCTTCAATAATTGTCTTAAACTCATTTTCTTAACCCCTTTGTTTTTACAATTAATACATATATATTAAAATTATCCCACATTCCTTATAATATCACATCCCCCTGACCTATTGCAAGATATAAAAAGCAGGACAATCTTTGCCCTGCTTTTTACTTGAATTATTTTATTTTATCAAATCTAGCTTATATATCTCTACTTCCAGGTTTATTAATCGGCATTTCCTTTGCACATAATGGACATTCATCAGGATCATAAGCCTTTACCTCTAAAGTAAGTAACGCTTCCTTCTGTACTCCAAAGTCAACTTCTCCACCGCTTCTATCTACTAAAATACCAACACCTACTACTTCTCCACCGTTCTCTTTTACTACATCGATTACTTCCTGTACAGATCCGCCAGTAGTAGTCACATCCTCTACTACTAATACTTTTGCACCTTCTTCTATAGCAAACCCTCTTCTTAAAGTCATATCTCCTTCTTCTCTTTCAGCAAAGATTGCTTTCTTACCTAATGCTTTCCCTACTGCATAAGAGATAATAATACCACCAATAGCCGGAGAAACTACTAAATCAATCTCCTTGTCTTCAAACTTTGCCGCTAAACCTTCACATAACTCTTGCGTATATTCTGGATACTGTAACACTTGCGCACACTGTAAATACTGGTCACTATGTTTCCCAGAAGTTAACTTGAAATGTCCCTCTTGCAATACATTAGTCTTCTTAAAAATTTCAACTACTCTCTCCTTATTCATAATTATCACTCCTCTATATTGTTTGACACTGATTAGTGTCAATAGTCAGTGTCTGTTTCAGTTTAAAGTTTAATTAACAATTAAAACCATTAAAAACCTCAGCCTTAACCTTTATTTTTCTGGACTTCACTGTCTCGCCCAGCCTATGATAGACTCTACTTCTAATCCGAAAGCTTTTTATTGGGCTTCACTGTCTCGCCCAGCTTAAAGTTCAAAGCTGGTCGCAAGCCTATGATAGACTCTACTTCTAATCCGGAAGCTTTTTATTGGGCTTCACTGTCAACTGTCAACTGTTAACTGTCAACTATTATCTATGTCCTAGGCCAACTAACTCTTGCACTGAGTCATAACCATTCTCTACTAAATACTCTTCGAGCTCATCTATAATCTCCATAGTCACACCTGGATTTATAAAGTTAGCAGTTCCGACGGCTATTGCGCTGGCTCCTGCTAATAAGAACTCAATTACATCACGACTATTCATAATACCACCCATGCCGATCAAAGGTATATCAACTGACTGAGCTACTTGATAGACCATCCGTACCGCAACTGGTCTAATTGCTGGTCCTGATAAGCCACCAATAGTATTAGCTAGAATAGGCTGTTGGGTCTCAATATCTATCTTCATCCCAATTAAAGTATTGATTAAAGAGATAATATCTGTTCCCGCTTCTTCTACAGCCTCTGCTATCTCTGTTATATCTGTAACATTTGGCGATAACTTGGTGATTATTGGTAAATCTGTATTCTCTTTTACTGCTTCAACAACACTAGCTGCCATTTTAGGCTCCGTACCAAAGGCTAAACCGCCTTTCTTTACATTAGGACAAGATATATTTACCTCTAAGGCAGCTACTCCTTCGGCTTCATTTAACTTCGTTGTCAACTCTTTATACTCTTCGGCAGTATTGCCAGAAATATTTACAATTGTTTTAAAGTTGTAATCACGAATCTTAGGTAAAATAACGTTAATAAAGTGGTCTACGCCTGGATTCTGTAACCCAATAGCATTCAATACTCCCCCTGGAGTTTCAGCAATTCGCGGGGTAGGATTTCCAGCCTTGGGCTTAATAGTAGTTCCCTTAACCATCACCCCACCTAAGCGATTTAAATCTACATAGTCTTTATATTCTTCGCCAAAACCAAAAGTCCCTGAGGCAGTCATAATCGGATTTTGTAATTCTAATCCATTTAATTCTACATTTAAATTAATATTATCCATTTAGTATCACCTCATCAGCTTTAAAGACTGGTCCGTCAGTACATACCTTCTTATATTCAAAACCTTCTTCATTTTCAACCTTAACCTTACAAACACAAGATAAGCAAGCTCCAGTTCCACAACCCATTCGTTCTTCTAGTGATAACTGTACTTCTATATCTTTATCAGCAATAATCGGTTCCATTGCTATTAACATCGGTGTTGGTCCACAAGCAAAAATCTGATCATAATCGCTAGTTTCTAACTCTTCAGCCAATAATCCTGTCACATAACCAGGATAGCCATAACTACCATCAGTAGTAGCTACTTTTAAATTAACCGGTAACTCTTCTAACCTAGATTGACAGAAAAGCTCTTCCTTCTGATTAGCACCAATTAAAACTGTCACTTCTTTCTCTAAACCTACTAACTCATCGATTAACGCCATTAAAGGAGCAGCCCCTATACCACCACCGAGCACCATTATCTTTTCTTTAAGATTATTTAAATCGAAACCATTTCCTATTGGCCCCATTACATCTATCTCTTCACCACTCTGTCTCTTAGCTAAAATCTCAGTTCCTTTTCCAAATACTCGATAAAGAATAACTAACTCACCAGTTTCATCATTATAACGATGAACACTTAATGGCCGTCTAAGCAATGGCTCCAAGCCAGTCCCGCATTTAACATGCAGGAACTGACCGGGGTTAGTCTCCTCAACAATCTCCGGTACCGAAAGTACCAACTTATAATCAGTCGCATTTATCTTCTTATTAGCTAAAATCTTTCCTTTCATCTGAACGGGCATATATTTCACCTCGATTTTAATATTAATGACAAACTTATTTGACAATAGACTCTACTTCTAATCCGGAAGCTTTTTATTGGGCTTCATTGTCAACTATTATTCCCCCATATAATCTTGTAACGCTAGATAACTAAACTTATTCTTACCTTCATCCTTAATCTCTTCTAGAACATGTAAGATAGCTTCCGTAGTGTCTAGCGAAGTTAAACATGGAATTCCATGTTCTACAGCATTTCTTCTAATCTTAAACCCATCTCTTTCTGGTTCCTTACCTTTAGTTAAAGTATTAACTACTAAGTCTATCTTATCTTCCCTAATTAAATCCACAACATGTGGTGAACCTTCGGAAATCTTATTAACCGCTTCTGCTTCTATGCCAGCTTCCTGTAACTTCTTAGCTGTTCCTTTAGTCGCGATGATATTAAATCCTAACTCGGCAAACCTCTTGATTAAAGAGATCGCTTCCTCTTTATCCTTATCAGCAATCGTTGCTAAAATTCTACCGTCTTCTGGAATATCAATATCTGCTGCAACAAAGGCTTTATAGAGCGCCTTCGCATAATCATAATCTACCCCTAAAACCTCTCCTGTTGACTTCATCTCGGGGCCTAAGGAAGTATCCACTTTCATCAATTTAGAGAAAGAGAAGACTGGAGCTTTTACTGCTACATGGTCTGGCTCAGGCCATAAGCCGCTTTCATATCCTAAATCTGGTAACTTCTTCCCTAGCATTGCTTGCGTAGCAAGCTGCACCATCGGCACTCCCGTTACCTTACTTAAGTAAGGAATCGTTCGACTAGATCTTGGGTTTACCTCGATTACATAGACCTCTCCTTCATAAACAACATACTGAATATTAACTAATCCTTGTACATTTAAGGCTCTACCTAACTTCGTTGTATACTCGATCACCTTATCTTTCTCTGTAGAGCTTAATGACTGCTCCGGATAGACCGCTATACTATCTCCCGAATGAACTCCTGCTCGTTCAATATGCTCCATTACTCCTGGAATTAAGACGTTTTCACCATCAGAAATAGCATCTACCTCTATCTCTTTCCCGATAATATATTTATCTATTAAGATCGGGTGCTCTGATGATGCCTTCACTGCATTCTCCATATATTCTAATAATTCTTCTTCTTTATAAACGACTTCCATCGCTCTACCACCTAATACATACGATGGTCGTACTAAGACCGGATAACCTATCCCCGCAGCTACATCCTTAGCATCTTCCACAGAAAATACCGTCTTTCCTGTCGGGGTTGGAATATCTAACTCATCTAGTAGATTCATAAATTTATCTCTATCTTCAGCAATATCTATAGCTTTTACCGATGTCCCTAAGATTTCTACGCCTGCGTCTGCTAATGGTTTAGCTAAGTTTACTGCTGTCTGTCCACCAAACTGTACAACTACCCCTTCCGGCTTTTCATGTTCAATTATGTTTAATACATCCTCTTTAGTTAATGGTTCAAAATATAATCTATCCGAAGTATCAAAGTCTGTACTTACCGTCTCTGGATTATTATTAACAACGATCGATTCATATCCTTCTTCCTGTAATGTCCAAGCCGAATGAACACTACAATAATCAAACTCAATCCCTTGTCCGATTCTTATCGGCCCCGAGCCGATTACCATCGCCTTCTTCTTCGGCGTTACTATTGATTCATTCTCTCTTTCATAAGAAGAATAATAGTAAGGAGTCTCTGCTTCAAACTCAGCAGCACAAGTATCTACCATCTTATAAACCGGTTCAACTTCTCTCTCCTCTCTTATACTCCTTATTTCCTCTTCACTAATTCCTCTCAAAGCTGCGATATCTTTATCCGAGAAACCTAACTCTTTTACTTTCTTTAAAAACACTACATCTAACTCCTCAGCTTCTTTAATCTTCACTTCATAATCGATTAGATTCTGCATCTTCCATAAGAAGAATTCATCTACTTGTGTAATTTCATGAATCCTATCAATCGACCAAACTCTTCTTAACGCTTCAGCAATTACAAAGAGCCTTTCATCATCTGCTTCTACTAAATACTCCTCTATCTCCTCTTCAGTCCACTCTTCACTCTCCGGTAAACGAAGGCTATATGCTCCAATCTCTAGGGAACGAACCGCTTTCAAAAGTGATGATTCAAAGAGTCTATCGATAGCCATAACCTCTCCGGTTGCTTTCATCTGTGTTCCTAATTCTCGGTCAGCATAATGGAACTTATCGAAAGGCCATCGTGGTATCTTAAAGACAATATAATCTAATGCTGGTTCAAAGCAAGCATATGTCTTCTTAGTAATCGCATTCTCTATCTCAGCTAAACTCATTCCCAAGGCAATCTTAGTCGACACCTTAGCAATCGGATAACCGGTTGCCTTCGAAGCTAGAGCACTAGAACGACTAACTCGCGGATTAACCTCAATAATATAATATTGGAAACTATCTGGATCAAGAGCAATCTGTACATTACAACCGCCTTCTATTCCCAAGGCTCTAATTATCTTTAAAGATGAAGTTCTTAGCATCTGATATTCTTTATCAGAAAGCGTCTGACTCGGTGCTACTACTATACTATCTCCAGTATGAATTCCTACTGGGTCAAAATTCTCCATATTACAGACCGTAATACAGTTATCATCTCCATCTCTCATTACTTCATACTCAATCTCTTTCCAGCCAGCAATACTCTTTTCGATCAACACCTCATCAATTAGACTATGCTTTAATCCTCGCGATGCAACTTCATCTAATTCCTGTGGTGTTTCAGCAACTCCTCCTCCAGTACCACCTAGCGTATAAGCAGGTCTAACAATAATTGGATAACCAATCTCCTCAGCTATCTCTTTTGCTTCTGCTATACTTCCGGCTATCTTACTCTCTAATACCGGTTCTCCTATCTCATGTAACATCTCGATAAACTTATCTCTATCTTCAGCTTTTTCGATAGTCTCTAAAGGAGTTCCTAATAATTCTATATCTAACTCATCTAATAATCCCTTTTGAGCTAACTCCGATGCTATATTTAATCCCGTTTGCCCACCTAAAGTAGGTAGTAAACCATCTGGCTTCTCTTTTCTAATAATTTCTGCTACTACTTCAGCATTTAAAGGTTCAATATAGACTCTATCAGCAATATTTTGATCAGTCATAATAGTAGCTGGATTACTATTAACTAATACTACTTCCATTCCTTCATCCTTTAAAGCACGGCAAGCCTGTGTCCCTGCATAATCAAACTCCGCTGCCTGCCCAATAATGATCGGTCCTGAACCAATGACCATAACTTTCTCTAAGTCTGTACGTTTCGGCATAATTTAACCTCCCTAATTGTTATAATTACTTAGCTTCTAAATATGCTTTATCTGTTTCATCAATCAACTCTATGAACTCTTTAAATAGATATCTCGAATCCTGCGGCCCCGGCGAAGCCTCTGGGTGATACTGTACGGAAAAAGCCGGTAACTCACGATGACGAATACCCTCTATCGTGCCATCATTTAAGTTCTTATGTGTAATCTCTACTTTGTCTAAGTCTAACGAATCCTCTTTTAAAGCAAAACCATGATTCTGCGATGTAATATAAACCCTTTTAGTCCTCAAGTCCTGTGCGGGATGATTAGCTCCACGATGACCAAACTTTAGCTTATAAGTGTCTCCGCCTAAAGCTAATCCTAGGATTTGATGTCCTAAACAGATGCCAAAGATTGGTCGCTTGCCAAGTAGCTCTTTAATTGTCTCTACTGCATAAGGAACATCCTGTGGGTCTCCTGGTCCATTAGATAACATAATTCCATCCGGATCATGAACTAATACTTCTTCAGCCGAAGTATCTGCTGGTACTACAACTACTTCACAACCTTCGTTTCGTAACGATCTAATAATATTCTTCTTAGCTCCAAAATCCATTAATACTACTTTATATCCTTCTCCTTCATACTGTTGACTCTCTTCAATCGTCACCTTACTTACTAAATCTCGACCAGAAAGTCCTGGGGCAGCTTTAGCTTGATTAATTAGTTCTTCATCACTAAGGTCTGCCGTAGTTATAATCCCTTTCATCGTTCCATGGATTCTTAACTTCTTAGTTAAAGCTCTTGTATCTATATCACTAATACCAACTATTCCATTCTCTTTCAAATAGTTCTCTAGCTTATCTAACGAACGCCAATTACTCGGTTGAGCACAGAACTCCTTAACAATAAAGCCATTAACATGAGGTGCATAAGATTCTATATCATCCTCATTAATCCCATAATTACCGATTAGCGGATAAGTCATAGTTACTATCTCGCCTTTATACGAAGCATCGGTCAAGATCTCTTGATATCCAGTCATACTAGTATTAAATACTATCTCACCACCTGTCTCACAGGTAGCACCAAAACTCTGTCCAGTAAAGATTGTTCCATCTTCTAATACTAATTTTGCTTCCATAGGCTCTCCCTCCATATATATCTTTAATATTTTTTATTCTTTATTTTTGTTATTCTCATTAGTTTTTGTTAATCCATGGTAACTTATTATGCTTAGCTAATGTTTCATTAATATCGTCTTTCATAGCCTCAACAGCTGCTTGCGACGCTGCTTGGTACTCTTTAGCAGAAAACTTATCCTTCCATGGCTCTCTTTCATACGCAAAGATGATTCCCCGGGCAGAATTAACGACAGCGCCATAACCATCCTCATTAAAGGTAGGTACTACTTCTTCAGCCCCTGCACCTTGAGCACCATAACCTGGCACTAAAAAGTATGCTTCTTTCATCTGTTCTCGTAACTCTTTCGCTTCCTCAGGATAAGTAGCACCCACTACAGCCCCTACTGCTGAATAGCCACTCTTCCCTTTAACATCAGCACCCCAATCATTAACTAAGTCTGCCATTACTTCATATATCTTTTGACCATCACTCTCTAAGTCTTGCAAATCACCAGCCGAAGGATTAGAGGTTCTTACTAAGACAAATAGGCCTTTCCCATATTCATCACAAGCATCAACAAACGGTTGAATTCCATCAATTCCTAAATAGCCATTAACCGTTAAGGCGTCAGCTCCATATCCTAATTCACTCTGATCCCAAAAATCAACTTCTCCTAGATAGCCATCAGCGTAAGCTTTAGCCGTAGAACCGATATCATTCCTTTTAGTATCCGCGATAACTAATAAACCTTTTTGTTGTGCATACTTAATAGTTTCCTCATAAGCCTTAATGCCCTCATATCCATACTGTTCATAAAAAGCAATCTGCGGCTTCACTACTGGAACATGCTCACAAACAGCATCAATAATCCCCTTATTAAACTCTAGAAATATCTTACCTACTGCTTCTTTCGTCTGTCCATATTCAGCTACTATCTTATCTTTAATCTGTTCAGGAATTCTGTTTAATCTCGGATCTAGCCCGACACAGACAAAGCTCTTCTTTTTATCTATCGCTGCTTGTAATTTATCAACGAAGTTTGCCAATATTAATTCCTCCTTATAAAATCTCGTTATTTTTCATTACTAACTTACCATTAACAATTGTCGCTACTGCTCGTCCTCCCAACACTTCACCGATAAATGGTGAATTCTTACCTTTAGAATAAAACTTATTAGCATCTACTTCATATTCTTGGTCTAAATCTATAACTGTTATATCAGCATCTTCACCAACCGTTAAGCTGCCTTTATTTAAACTTAAGATTTGGGCTGGATTAACTGTTAGCTTCTCAATCGCCTCTTCTAAGCTTAAGACTTCTGGCTTTACTAGCTCAGTAATTACTAGTGGAAGTGCTGTTTCTAAGCCAGCAATTCCGAAAGGAGCATAATCATACTCTACATCCTTCTCTTCCCAAGCATGTGGAGCATGGTCAGTAGCAATTACATCGATAGTTCCATCAGCTAAGCCTTCTTTAATTACAGCTACATCTTCAGAACTTCTTAATGGTGGGTTAACTTTAGTGTTGGTGTCAAAAGTGGTTATCGCTTCATCAGTTAAAGTAAAGTGGTGGGGAGTAACTTCAGCAGTAACTTGTACACCTCTTGCTTTAGCATCCCTAACTAGTTCAACAGCTCTTTTAGTGCTTACATGTGCTATATGAAGCGGTGTTCCTGTCATTTCGGCTAGTCTAATATCTCTAGCTACTATAATATCTTCCGCTGCCGCTGGAATTGCATCTAACCCAGTAACCGTCGAATAATACCCTTCATGAACTACGCCATTTTCAGTCAATGTCTTATCTTCACAATGACTGATTACTGGTAAATCGAAAGCTTTAACATATTCTAATGCAAGCTTCATTAATTCCGAATTCATTACCGTTTCGCCATCATCAGAAATAGCAACAATTCCTGCTTCCTTCATAAATCCAATCTCTGCTAGTTCTTTTCCTTCCAAACCTTTAGTTATACTGCCAATTGGAAAGACATTTACTTTAGCATTAATTTTAGCTTTATCATTGATATAATTGACGACTGTAGCATTATCCACTACTGGTTCAGTATTCGGCATGCAAGCTACAGAAGTAAATCCTCCTGCTGCGGCACTCTCTGTTCCACTTTTAATATCCTCTTTATGTTCAAAGCCTGGCTCTCTAAGATGAACATGCATATCTATTAATCCTGGCGTCACTATCTTATCTGTCGCGTCAATAACTTCTGCTTCTGGAGCATCAATCTCCTCAGCAACCTCTGTAACTTTCCCATCTCCAACTAAAAGATCTAATTCTTCGTTTAAATCATCAGCCGGACTAACTACTTTACCACCTTTAATTAGCAGCTTTTTCAACGCGCTCACCTCCAGTTAATAAGTACAATAATGCCATTCTAACTGCCACACCATTAGGTATCTGGTCAGTTATTACTGAATCTTCACCATAAGCAACCTCCGGCATAATCTCGATTCCGCGATTCATTGGTCCCGGATGCATTACGGTTATATCATCATTGGCTAACTTTAAAACTTCTTCATCTATTCCATAAAACTTAGTATATTCACGTAAGCTTGGTAAAAATCCGCTTTCCTGTCTCTCCAACTGTATTCTTAAAATATTAACTATATCTACACCTGTTAATGCTTCATGAAGATCATAGTAGATTTCTACTCCCATCTTTTCAAGCTGTGGTGGAATTAGAGTTGGCGGCCCAACTACCCTTACTTTAGCTCCTAATTTATTTAGAGCCCAAATATTTGACCTTGCTACTCTACTATGTCTGATATCTCCTACAATCAAGACTGTCTTTCCTTCTATCTCTCCACACTTCTCACGAATAGTATACATATCTAATAATGCTTGTGTTGGATGAGCATGAGCTCCATCTCCGGCATTTAAAACCGAAGCATCTATTGTGTCTGCTAATAGATGGGGAGACCCCGGAATACTATGACGGATAATTACTGCATCAGCCCCCATGGCTTCCAAAGTCTGAGCCGTATCAACTAAACTCTCACCTTTTACTACACTACTTGTCGAAACCGATAAACTCATCATGTCAGCACTTAACCGCTTTCCAGCTAAATCAAAAGAAGACTTAGTTCTTGTGCTCGGTTCGTAAAAAAGGTTAATAATTGTTTTACCCCTTAAAGTCGGCACCTTCTTAATCTTTCTAGTAAATATCTCTTTCATTGATTCTGCAGTGTCTAAAATCAGCTTTATCTCTTCTTTAGTCAAATTCTTCAAACTCAAGAGGTCCTTATGCTTAAAACTCACTTGTGTATCACTCATTTTATTACCCCTCCTTATACTTATCATAAATTTTTATTATAAAAAAGCTCCTTACTGGGAACCCAATAAGGAGCTTTAACTCTAGCAAGAATAACCTTATCAGCCTCACAGGACTAATTTAAAGGAATCATATTAGATTTTATATTTTGAGACTGATTAAAAATTTTTTAATGCTCTAAATTAAGTGCACTCTCAACATTTTCATTTTTAATCGAATCTGCTTCTATCGTTTCAGATTCTGGCAGAACAATATTGAGTAAGATTCCAACGATAGCCGCTAATCCCATACCTGCTAATTCAACACCCAATCCTGGAATATTGAAAGCTAAACCGCTAATTCCAATTACTAAGATAGTAGAAACGATGACTAGATTTCGATTATCACTTAAATCTACTTTATTTTCAATTAAAGTTCTTAATCCAATCGCAGCGATCATACCAAAGAGTAAGATTACAATTCCACCCATTACTGCTGCTGGAATAGTTCTAATTAATGCTCCTACCTTCTGAATAAAACTCATTCCGAAGACGAAAGCTGCTGCTAATTCTATTACAATCGGGTTATGAACCTTAGTAAGCGCTAAAACCCCGATATTTTCACCATAAGTCGTATTTGGAGGTCCACCTAATAAAGCTGCAAATGCTGTTGCAACTCCATCACCTAATAATGTGCGGTGTAAACCTGGTTCTTCAATGAACTCTCTATCTACTGTCTTACTTAGTGCTAATACATCACCTAAGTGTTCTACCATAGTTACGATAGCAATCGGTGCTACAATTAAGATTGCTGGTGCACTAGCTGAAAATTCACTAATGCTTGGTAGTGAGAAGTTTGGAAGTGCAAACCAAGCTGCATTCTGTACTGCTGTCAAATCTACAATTCCAACAAAATAAGCAAATATATATCCAGATATAATTCCGATTAAGATTGGAATTACTTTTAATAATCCTCTAGCAAAAATACTAATTACAATTGTAACTGCTAAAGTGAAGATAGCCGTTGGTAAATGAACCGAAGCCATATCTTTAGCTGTTGGTGCTAAACCTAAACCGATAGTCATAATTACTGGACCAACTACCACCGGTGGCAAAAACCTTTCGATGAAATCTGTACCGATTGTTCTAATTACAGCTGACATTATTACATAAACTAGACCTGCTGTTAAACAGCCAAGCATTGCTCCCGCAATACCAAAAGATTCTTTCGCGGCAATGATCGGGGCAATAAAAGCGAATGAAGAACCTAAATAAGCCGGAACACGTCCTTTAGTAATTACATGAAAGATTAGTGTACCTACTGCCGAAGTAAATAATGCTACCGAAGGATTCAAGCCTGTCAAATTTGGAACCAAAACTGTCGCTCCAAACATAGCAAACATATGCTGGACAGCTAAAATCATTTTTCTTGACGTTGATAATGTTTCATTTCTTAGACTCTCTTTTTTCATCTTAATCAGCCTCCTAAATTCAAAGTTGAAATATATAAAAAACCTCCTCATAGCCACTATGCAGCCATAAGGAGGTTTAATTACTCACTAACATATCCTACCTAAATAAGATAAGTAAGATTCCTCACTCCTTACTAGCCTCACAGGACTAATTTAAAAGAGTTCTTTATCAAATTTTATTCTTCTTCATCTATATATTCATTTAGTACAACCATGTCTTCCCCATCTATTTCTTCAAGCTTAACTTCTATAACTTCTTGTTTAGAAGTCGGCAAGTTTTTACCGATATAATCAGCTCTAATCGGCAACTCTCGATGCCCGCGATCAACCAAAATCGCTAACTGAATAACTTCTGGTCTTCCTAAATCAACTAAAGCATCTAAAGCAGCTCTAACTGTTCTTCCTGTATATAAAACATCGTCTACTAAAACAATCTTCTTATCAGTAATATCAAAGGATATTTCCGTTTGATGTACTATTGGTTGTTGAGCCACAGTAGTTAAATCATCACGATAAAGAGTAATATCTAAAATCCCTACTGGTACTTCCTCTCCCTCAATCTCTGCTATCTTATCAGCAATTCTTTGAGCTAGAGGAACTCCTCTTGTTCTAATTCCAATAATCGCCAAATCTTCTAAACCTTTATTCTTCTCCAAAATTTCATGAGAAATTCTTGTTAAAGCTCGCTGAATTCCCTGTTCATCTAAAATATCCTTTTTGTATTTTAGCAACCTAACTCCTCCTAGTTAAACAAAATTAGACATAAAAAAACTTCTCACCCTGAGCAAGAGTAAGAAGGTAATAGTTCAAATCTATTAATTCCCCTTACCAGCCTCACAGGACTAATTTAAAAGGACTTTATTTACATTTTTTAACTATACTTTTTTTATTCATATAAAGTCTAACACACCTTAACTTGATTGTCAACATCAAATTAAAGATTCAGACTATTCTTGCTTTACTAATTAAAATTTTGCTTATTATTATTTAAATAAGCGAATTTCATAATTTAACTGATTATACTTGAAAATTACTCTTTTAATTAATATTATTCATAATTATCAGTGATAAAATTAGAAAATTTGTCGATACTAATAAATAAGTTGCTACTAAATAATAAAGGGAGTGATTAAAGATGCCAAAAGGAGATTTAGCTTTAAAAGTAGACCCAGAAGCATGTATCAGTTGTGGTCTATGTATCGAAACTTGTCCTTCAGTATTCGAGTGGGATGATAATGAAAAAGCAACAGCAATAGTAGATACTGTCCCAGAGAAAGTCGAAGGTGATGCTATCGAGGCACAAGAAGGCTGCCCTACTGACGCAATTGTTGATGCTTAGGTTTTAACTAGACTAGAACTCTGTATTTGCAGGGTTCTAGTCTTTATTATTTTGTATAGTGAATTTTACAATTACGATATAAAGAGAACTTTATTTGACCACTCATAATAACAAAATCACAATTTCCTATTGACATACTCGGATATAACATATATAATTAATGCAACAATAACATTAATTCCTATCAGAATACCCGACATTAAGCCTAATACTAAAATCTAACAAATAGTTTTGACGAAATGGAGGTTCTATATATGCTAAAAATTGAGCAAATTCATAAAAGTTTTGAACAGAAAGATGGTTCAAAACTGAAAGTACTCGAAGATATAAATCTTGAAATTAAAGAAGGAGAATTTGTCTCCCTCTTAGGTCCATCTGGTTGTGGTAAATCAACTATGCTTAATATAATTGCTGGTTTAGAAGACTCTACTTCTGGTCAAGTATTAGTTGAAGATGAACCAGTAACAGAACCAGATTCTCAGCGAGGAGTAGTCTTCCAAGACTCCGCCCTCTTCCCTTGGTTAACAATCTTAGATAACGTTAAATTTGGACTTAAAGATAAAGAGCTCACTTCAAAAGAAGCCGAAGAAAGGACTTTAAAGTACATAAAGAAAGTTCATCTTACTAAATTTATTGACTCCTATCCTCATCAATTATCCGGAGGAATGAAACAAAGAGTAGCAATTGCCCGAGCATTAGCCATGAATCCTAAGATTCTTTTAATGGATGAACCTTTCGGTGCTTTAGATGAACAAACAAGAATGATGTTACAGTATGAATTACAAAAGATTTGGTTAGAAACAAAAAAGACCATCATCTTCGTTACACATAACATTCGCGAAGCAGTACATTTATCCGATAGAATAATTGTCTTTGGCACCCAACCATGCAAAGTCAAAGAAATCTTTGAAGTTAAAGCAGCACGACCAAGAAAGACAAATAACAGTTATTTACTACATCTAGAAGATAAAATTTTAGATGTACTTAAAGAAGAAATAGAAAAAGTAATGAAGGAGGAAATCGGCGATGAATACAACTTTGAAGAGAACCCTCTTCCTTGGGATCCTGATCGCGATCTGGGAAGTAATATATAAATTACAAATCTGGCCACCAATCCTTTTCCCTTCTCCAATTGAAGTAGGAACTACCCTTTACAATGGATTTATTGATGGCTCCTTCTTAATATCGTTAGGGTATAGTTTTAAAAGATTATTAATTGGCTATAGCATTGCCGTAATTATCGGTACTATTCTAGGGCTTTTAATTGCTTCTTTTAAAACTATCGATGAAACATTAGGAGCACTTATCTTAGCATTACAAAGTGTACCATCTATAGTATGGCTTCCGTTAGCTATCCTCTGGTTTAATATGGGTGAAGCAGCAATAATCTTTGTGGTAGTCTTAGGAGGTACCTGGAATATGGTTATTAACTCTGCTGCCGGAATTAAGAATGTAGACCCACTATTAATTAAAGCCGCAAAAACTATGGGAGTCAAAGGACATCAATTATTTTTTCGCGTAACTCTTCCTGCTGCTATCCCCCACTTAATTACAGGCATGAGGCTTTCTTGGGCATTCTCCTGGCGAGCATTAATGGCCGGTGAACTCTTAGGTAGCGGTAGAGGCCTTGGACAAATCTTAATGTGGGGTCGAGAGATGGGTAATATGAGTATGGTCATCTCTGTAATGATCATTATTGCTGTACTTGGTACATTAACTGACAACCTATTATTTAAGATTATCGAAAACAAAGTTTTAGAACGCTGGGGGTTGTGATTAGTTGACAATTGATAATTTACAATTGACAATTAAAAAGCTTTAAAAGCTTAAATAATTAGACACAGACTAACACAGACAAGGAAGGCACAGACTAATAGTTAACAGATTACAATTAAGACCTTAAAATACTCTGTTGCTTTTAGTATGATAGTTTTCTACTGAACTATTGCCCAGTCTACAAGACAAGACTGGTCATAAGTTTATGATGATTACTACTTTTAGTATGATAGTTTTCTACTGAACTTTACTGACACTAAGTGTTGATAATAAAAAGTCTTGTGTATAGTCTAGTGTAAGTCTTGTGTCAAATAATTTTTAAGAATATTTATAAATAGGAGTGATATTTATGAAGATTAATAAGAAAATTTTACTTATCTCAATTTTATTAATAGGTACTTTAATTTTAGCTGGCTGTGGGGGAAATGGCAGCAAGCAAACTAGCGGAGAAGTTAAAGAGATTACTATCGGTTATTTTCCTAATTTAACTCATGCTCCAGGTATTATTGGTAAGACTAAAGGTTTCTTTGCTGAAGAATTTGGCAATAATGTTAAAGTTAATGTTAAGACTTTCCCTAAAGGCTCTTTACTTATGGATGCTTTAGCTACAGACCAAATTGATATTGGTTATGCAGGACCTGGTCCGGTTCTAAACCGCTTCTTACAAGGCGCAAAAGTTAAACTTTTAGCTAGTGCTAGTATTGGTGGTAATGTAATTGTTGGAGCTGGAGATAGTAATATTAAAAATCCAAAAGACTTAGCTAATAAACGTATTGCTACCCCTGGGCTAGCATGTAGTCATGACTTAGTTTTAAGGAAATTATTATGGAACAACAACCTCAAAATGGAAAGACGCGGTGGAACTATAGAACAGATCATGCAAAAACCAGCCACAATGATGGGATTATTTAAACAAGATCAAATTGATGCCGCTGCCGTTTCTGAGCCTTGGGCTGCAGTTATGGAAAAGAAGATTGGTGCTAAAGTCTTAGTTGATTGGAATGAAATGCCTTGGGAAGGAAGAATGCCGGCTACCGTTGTTGTTACTACAAGTAATTTTACTAAAAAACATCCAGAATTAGTTAAGCAATTCTTAAAGGCTAATGAAAAGAGTATTGAATTTATTACTAACAATAAGGATAAAAGTCTGAAGTTAATTCAAAAAGAGATTAAAAGAATTACTAGACAAAAGATAGCACTTGATATTTTAGATAGAGCCTTAACTCGTACTAAGTTCACTTCACAAGTTGATCCAAAAATAATTCAAGAATTAGCTGATATTTCTGGTGAGTTAGGTGTGATTCAAGGAGATACAGATTTAACTGGTTTAGTCGATACCACATTTCTAAAACAGATCAAAAATTAAGACTAAAATAGTCACTATATCTAAGCTTTAGGTATAGTGACTTATTCTTTATACGGAGGTTAGCACAATGAAAATTTCTAATAATATTGTAGATCTAATTGGTAATACTCCAATTGTTAAGCTTAATCATATCGTTCCTCCTAATGCAGCAAACGTATATGTTAAATTAGAATCTTTCAATCCCACAAGAAGTGTTAAAGCACGCCCAGCTCTTAATATGATAGAAGTTGCTGAAAAAAATGGTACTCTCAAGTCCAACGGAACCATTATCGAACCTACTAGCGGTAATACCGGTATCGGTCTAGCCATGGTCGCAGCTGTTAAAGGTTATCCTGCTATTTTAGTTATGCCCGAAGATGCTTCCGAAGAACGAATTAAATTAATGAAAGCTTATGGTGCTGATGTAGTCTTAACTTCTGCCGACGAAGGTATGAGCGGTGCAGTTAATAAGGCTGAAGAATTATTAAAAGAAATTGATAATAGCTTCATGCCTAATCAGTTTCAAAATCTAGCTAATCCTGATGCTCACCGCCACACTACTGCAAAAGAAATTTTAGAGATATTTGATGATAATCTAGATATATTTGTCAGCACTGCTGGTACGGGTGGTACTGTCAGCGGTACTGGTGAAGTTCTAAAGCACGAATTGCCTAACCTTAAAATATATATCGTTGAATCAGAAAATTCTCCAGTAATTTCCGGAGGTGAAGCTGGATCTCACCAGATTCCTGGTACTGGTCCCGGTTTTATTCCAGATACTTTAAATACAAATATTTATGATAGAATTTATAGAATTGTTGATGAAAATGCCTTAGAAACTGCTCGCCAGTTAGCCATTCAAGAAGGAATCTTAATCGGTCCTTCTGCTGGCGCTGCTATTCATACTGCCTTACAGGCTGCCAAAGAAGTAGGAGCTGGGAAGAATATTTTAGCTATGGCCCCCGATACAGGAGAACGATATTTAAGTACAGGAGTATTTAAAAATAACTCATAAAATAAAGGAAGTGCATATGCACTTCCTTTATACATTCTACTTCACTTCATAACTATAACTTATCTCAGTATCTGGTCTAATACTCTGCCACATACTTAAGCATAATTATGTATTCCTCAAACTTTCTAATATTCCCTGCATATCTTGCGGTAATTCTGCTTCAAACTCCATCCACTCATTCTTAGTTGGATGCTCAAATCCTAAACGATAAGCATGTAATAATTGCCGTTTAGCACCTAAATTACTATTCCTATAACCATAGGTCTCATCACCAACTATCGGATTCCCTAAATAACTCATATGCACTCTAATTTGATGAGTTCGTCCAGTTTCAAGCTTAACTTCTACCCAGGTATAATCGCCAAAACGCTCTAATATTTCAAATCTTGTCACTGCCTTCTTACTATTACTACTTGTTACCGCCATCTTTTTACGATCCTTTGGATCACGACCAATTGCTGCATCTATCTTACCTTTATTATGCTTAATATTCCCTTCTACCAAAGTAAGGTATCTTTTTTCAGTTTCACGATCTTTAAATTGCTGAGATAAATTCAGATGTGCTTGATTATTCTTAGCTACTACCATCACCCCCGTAGTATCTTTATCTAATCTATGTACGATTCCCGGTCTAACTTCACCACTAATTCCTGAAAGATTATTACAATGATATAACAAAGCATTAACTAAAGTTCCACTTTCATGTCCTGGAGCCGGATGTACTACTAAATCAGCCTGTTTATTAATTACTACTATATCCTCGTCCTCATAAATAATATTTAAAGGAATTTCTTCTGGCTCTAATTCTGTCTTTTCAGGTTCAGGAATATTTAACTCAACTTCATCTCCTAATTGTAGCCGATAACTACTCTTTGTGCCACTTCCATTAACCGTTACCTCTTCTTGATCTATTAATTCTTGCACATAAGTTCGTGATATATCTTCAACTTCTCCAGCTAAAAATTTATCTAATCGCTGCTGCACATCATCATCATTAATTATAAAATTCATTTCCTCTGCCATAATTATTCCTCCATTTCATCTAATCCATCTAAGATAATTGCCCAATAAAAAAAGATTCCAACTCCAACTACTATTGCTGAATCGGCAATATTAAATACCGGCCAAATCCTAAAATCTAAAAAGTCAATTACATAACCTAGTCGCACTCTATCTATTAAGTTACCGATAGCTCCACCTAAGCCTAACCCTAAAGCAATTTTGATTATTAATCCAGCATCCTTGGCTTTATAGTAAAGTGCTAATAAAATAATAATAACCAAACTAGTAGTAATTATAAAGAATAGACGTTGATTATTTAAAATACCGAATGCCGCTCCAAAATTTCTTACATAGGTTAAATGAAAAATATTATCAATAATTGGTAAAGACTCACCTAAATAAAAATGTTTAACCACTGTTAATTTTGTTACTTGATCTAAAACTAAGATTAATAGCGCCGTAATTAAAACAACCATTCTTACTTCCTCCATCCTATTTAGACATCTCTTAAATGCACTTTAATTTTAGCATAACTGGATAAAAAAAACAAGAGAGTTAGCCTCTCTTGTTCAAGCAACTTTCTATTCTTCAAACTTTTCTTCAAAGTCAGCCCCTTGCCTCATCTCTTCTTTAAATTCATCTTCAGTTACCTCAGCCATTTCTTCTTCCAATTTTTCGAATTCTTCCATTGACCTTAAATCCTCTAACTCATCTAATGCTTGTATATCTTCTAGCTCTTCAGCACCAGTAGTGGGCTGCCAATTTAAAATATTTTCATCACCAAACTCTTCATCTCCAGTTGTAAAGCCTTGGTCTGTAATTCTATCCTCCCAACCAACAATACCTATTGGTTCAGCAGCATCTATATAAGCATCAGCCTGTTCAACAGCATCAGCAACATCCGAAGGAGTATTAGATGTTCCATATTGAGCAACAGCCTGCCAACTATCCTCGGCATCAAAGCCAACATTGTCAGTATCATCTTTAAAAGCTCGTCCATAAGGAGCCAATGTATCTTCTTCTATCGGACGATCAGTAGTATTAGCAGTCAAATCATGAGCTTCTCTACAGTCACGACAGTAAGTGGTATAAGGTACTGCCTCTAATCTTTCTGGGTCAATCTTCTTTTGACAATATTCACAAACTCCATAATTCCCTTCTTCTAATTGTTCCAAAGCATCATCTACTTGCTTAAGTAGTTGATACTCATTATCCCGCAATCCTAAATCCTTCTCTCTCTCATACGTATTAAGTGCCTGGTCAGCCGGATGGTTATCATAATTTGAAAGCTCACTAGTCGATTCTCTAAGACTATGATCCAAGCCAGTATAGTTCTTATCTTCTAAATTTTTAATCTGTCCTATAAGTCTCTCTTTTTCTTCTAATAACTTCTGCTTATAGTAATCATCATTATGATAGCTCATCATTTACTCGCCTCCTAATTTCATCTTCTACTACATTGGATTAGTTTTCTTTAATAGTTTTTGCAGTTAATTATGATTTATGCATTACAAGTTACACATTATAAATTCTGCTTAACTATTTTAACTAAACGAGCAATATACTCTCCAATTAACGGAAGATTCAAATCAGCTACCCTAAATAAAATTGATAAAAAGACCGCTCCTAATAAAGTCGCCCCAATAACTGCGCCAAACCCCCGAGCTAAGCCAGCTAAAAAATTAATGTAAATCATTCTCTTTGGTGAGCGAACTATCTCAATATATTCAGCAACACCAAACTTATGGAAATCTTCAACTAACTTCATTAATGTCTTTTTAATAGCAACTAATGTCTCTTGATCTATATCTTCTTCATCCAAATCTTTTAATTTATCTAAATCAATCTCTTCTTTCTCTTCATTATCATCATGCTCTTTATTCAATAAATTCCTCCTCCCTTCAGTAATTTAAAGTTCAATTGACAATTTACAGTTGACAATTATCTTTAAAAAGCCTTTTTGACACGAGACTTACACGAGACTAGCCACCAGACTTTAAAAAAACTAATAAATACTAAATCCACAACATAACAATATCAATCTATATTCTATTATTGCCAAATTTTAATTATTATTTATTTGTCTTTAGTCTGTGATAATCTGTGTCAAACTGTCTTTAACGGTCTTGATTGTAATCTGTTATCTACTCAATCTTAACCTTATATATATATTTTATTAAATTCGTTTCCACTTATTCCTATTTCACGTTCCTACTTCACACCGCGATAAAAGTGTCCCGTAGTATAATCTTTTCTTCTCATCTTAGCCTTTAACTCATTAAAATCAAAATCTTCGTTATTAATTTTAGCTTGGTAAGCACTAATGATTTCAATAACTTCTTCCCTATCCTCAAAAGTAAAATCAAGACGATAGCTTTGACAACCTGCCTCAGTAATCTCTGTTAAATAATCTACTAAGTATAATGTTTGACTATTATAAATAAATGTAGAACAAGTCCTTGGGTCTGTTTCAATAGGAGCAACCATTCCTTTTCGATCTAATAGACCATAATCGTTTTCTAGACACTCGCGGTTACAATCTTTATTAATATCAAAATCTGTTGCTACACTACCAATTGGACAATATTCAGTAACCATCATCGGTAAGTGTCCATAAACGATAAGTTCTTTGTCAATCTCATTATATTGAGTTAAACTTTTGATTTCTTTTAAATTAAGCTCAGGTGATAACACAACTCCTTGATAACCCTCTTGTTGCCAATGTTTAACCATATAACTATTAAAATTATTAACCGAATAGTCAACAATTAACTCCTTACCAGTTCCTTTTAATATCTGAGCAACACCTAATTGTGAAACTAGATAACCATCTACATTACTTGCCTCTAACTTACTAATTTTCTCTTTGACTTCCTTCATTTCATCCTGACGAGCAATCTGTGGTAACTTAATAAATAATTCTGTATCATAATTAATAAATTTTTGAGCTAACCTTTCTATATCATCTATATTATCATCTATATTTAACCCTTTACTATCACAATAAATTCTATCTACTCCTAATCTTAAAAGATCGTTTAAATAATCTAATTCTTTAAGATAGACCGTTAATTTACATTTATCCTCTCTTTTAGCATCTTTTAATTCAAAATATTCTTCTTGCAAGCTATTATTACGAGAATTTACAATGAATTGCTTACTTCTTTTTTGATTCAACTTTTCTATCGCTTTACGACGCAGCTCATTTATTTTAGAGATAGGTACAAATAAATTATAATCAACATCCAACTCTAAATTTCCAAATTGATAAGGAGTATTACCTAATTTATTCAATTGCTCTCTAAAGTCTTCTTCCGTAATTGGTTGCTTTCTAGCCTCTTCTGGAATAAATTCACTAGTTACCGACACATAATGTCCTTCCTGCTCCCAAATATTAAGCTGCATTGGATCGCCTAAATTAGCAATTAACTGCCCATAAATCTCTATCTTTTTCATAGTATCTGGTTGCTCATAACTTTTCTGTAAACCACTTAACAACTCTTTATCCGATGTACGATAAACTAAATCTCCTACTTTAATTCTACCTCTAACATTAATTGTTATTATATCTTCTGATAATAGTTCAAAATTAGATAAGGTAAGCCCAGGATTTCTACCATCTTCAGTCCAAATTTCAATTCCATCACCAGAATTAAGCTCTGTACTTAATTTTATTTTGCATTCTTTACTTCTATGATCATAATTAATTACTTCTCCAACCTTTATCCCCCAATTTTTAGGTCGCTCATAACTAATTAAATCTAAATCTTCTTTCCCAAGATAATATCCAGGAATAAAACCACCGCGATTAAATATCTGTTTAATATCTTCTTTATCTTTCTCACTAACTCCATAGCTTTGCTGTCTATTTTGTAAATAATTATCAATATATTTGCGATAATTCTTTATTACCAATGCAGTATATTCTGGTCGCTTCATCCTTCCTTCAACTTTAAGCGATCGAATTCCGACGTCAATTAAATTCGGTAAAATCTCTAAGGTATTGATATCCTTAGGACTAAGTAAATGACTATTAGTATATTCTTTCCCGACTACCACTTCATCTTCTAGCTCAACCAAAGTATAAGGTAAACGACATGGCTGAGCACAACGACCACGATTCCCACTTCTCCCACCTATTAAACTACTCATAAGACATTGTCCTGAATAACAGACACATAAAGCCCCATGAACAAATGTCTCTACTTCTAATTTAGTCCCTTTTATAATCTTTTTAATTTCATCTAAAGATAACTCACGAGCCAAAATCACTCGTGAAAATCCCAGATCTTCTAAATACTTTGCTCCTTCTAAATTATGTATAGTCATCTGCGTACTCCCGTGTAATTCTAAATCTGGAAATGCTTCATTGATTAAGCGAGCCACTCCTAAATCCTGTACAATTACTGCATCTACCCCATAATTATAGATCTTTTCTATGAACTTAAGTACATCTCTAACTTCATCATCTTTATATAAAGTATTAACCGTAACATAAACCTTAACTCCACGAATATGAGCGTAATTAAAGACTTCTTTCAATTCATCTACAGTAAAATTTTGAGCATTTTCACGGGCATTAAAAGCTTTCCCACCTAAATAAACAGCATCACACCCATTCTGTACTGCTGCATACAAACTTTCACGATTCCCTACTGGTGCTAATAATTCTGGTTTATCCGAATGATAATTATACATTGCTAATCCTTGACTCCCTTCTAGTTTATATCATCACCAAGTACTTTTAAAAATATTTACCAATTATTATTGTATCTTATCGCTATAATGATTGCAATAAAAAAATAATTAACTAATCTCTGCACATTTTAATTAAATATTTCATAAAATATGGTAAATCAAAGAGGAGGTATGGGCAGCTACAACTTTCTTAACTTTTGGCGGTACTTTATTCCCAATTAATGTTGTAGTTCGACCTCAATTAGATAATACACGAGTTGGAGAACCGATTTTAAGAGGTCCTGTCCTTAGTGTAGAGTAGAATAAAAAAGGGCTGACACTTTTACTATTTTTAAGTGTCAACCCTTTACATAAAATAGCTCCTGAAGTAATAAATTCACCTCAGGAGCTATTAATTATCATTCTATTTAATTATAATCATTAACAAATGTCAATCTTAGCTAGCTACTTCTTCAGCCTCTTCAACTAATCGCTTAGTGTCACGAGCAATTACTAGTTCTTCATTAGTAGGCACCACTATAGCAATATTATCAGAATCATCAGTAGTGATTACTTGCTCTTCGCCACGCATATCGTTCTTCTCTTCATCTAAAGTAAGACCTAGATAATCTAATCCGTCTAAAATTTTAGCTCTAATATCGATAGCATTCTCACCAATACCAGCAGTGAAGACTACCACATCTGCTCCACCTAATACCGCAGAGTAAGAACCGATATACTTCTTCACACGCTGAGCAAAGACATCAATAGCTATCTGTGCTTGCTCGTTACCATTCTCTGCCTCTTCTCCAATATCTCTAAAGTCATTACTTACTCCAGATAAACCTGCTACACCACTCTTCTTATTTAATACGTTATCCATTTCTGCAGGCTCATAACCTTCATTTTCCATCATAAATGGTACAATCGCCGGATCAATATCTCCACAACGAGTTCCCATTACTAATCCTTCTAATGGCGTTAACCCCATACTAGTATCCATTACCTTACCACCTTTAACAGCAGCCATACTAGCTCCATTTCCTAAGTGACAAGTAATAATCTTTAAGTCTTCAAATGGCTTATCAAGAATTTCTGCTGCTCGTCTAGCAACATACTTATGAGAAGTACCATGGAAACCATAACGACGCACCCCATAGTCTTCATACCATTCATAAGGTAGTGCATACATATAAGACTTAGCAGGCATTGTCTGATGGAAAGCAGTATCAAATACTGCCACATCAGGAGTTTCAGGCATTAACTCTTGGCTAACCTGAATTCCTAATAAGTTAGGTGGATTGTGTAATGGCGCTAAGTGCTTAACTTCATCAATAGCATTATACACTTCATCGTCGATTAATGCTGAATCAGCAAAATTCTCTCCTCCGTGAACAACACGGTGACCAACAGCACTAATCTCATCCATACTATCAATTACTCCATAATCATCATCTAAAAGAGCATCGATAACCATCTTAATCGCTACACTATGGTCTGGAATTTCATTCTCAATCTTGACTTCTTCGCTTCCTACTGGTTCATGTGTCAAGAATGCACCATCAATACCAATTCTCTCTACAACCCCGCTTGCTAATGGCGACTCATCTTCCATATTGATCAACTGATATTTAGCCGAAGAACTACCACAATTCAAAACTAACACTTTCATAAATTTAGCCCCCTTATTAATTTAATATTTATTTAAAGATTCTTCTTCACAATTTAGCCCTCTTGTGACTTTCTAAACTGAGACTGAACTGCCGTAATCGCACTTACAGTAACAATATCTTCTACACTACATCCTCTTGATAAGTCATTAACCGGTAAAGCATTACCCTGAATTAACGGTCCAAAAGCATCAGCCTTAGCTAATCTCTGAACCAACTTATAAGCAATATTACCTGCGTTCAAGTCAGGGAAGATTAAAACGTTAGCCTTACCTGCGACATCACTATCTGGCGCCTTCTTAGCTCCAATTTCAGGTACTAAAGCAGCGTCTCCTTGCATCTCTCCATCAACTTGTAAGTTAGGTGCTTTCTCTTTACAGATTTCAGCTGCTTTTCTCATTCGTTCTACAATTGGGTGCTCTGCACTTCCCTTAGTAGAGAATGATAACATAGCAACAATCGGCTCTTCTCCAGTTAATACTTCAAAAGTATTGGCAGAAGAAATAGCTAATTCAGCTAGCTCCTCTGGAGTACCTTCTGGAAATACTCCACTATCGGCAAATAACATTTTGCCCTCTGCACCATATTCACAGTCTGGCACAATCATTAAGAAAGAACCAGAAACTATAGAGACATCATCTGATGTACCAATAATTCTGATTACTGGACGTAATACATTAGCTGTAGTATTTAAAGCTCCAGCAACCTTACCATCAGCTATCCCTTTCTTAACTAACATAGATCCAAAATAAAGTGGATCCTTCATCTGTTCTATAGCATCCTTTTTAGAAATCCCCTTATGTTTTCTTAACTCATAAAAAGTATCAGCAAAATCATCTAGCTTATCTGACTCTTCTGGATTGATTATCTCAGCTCCAGAAATATCTACTCCTTCATCGTCAGCTATCTGATTTAACTCCACTTCATCACCAACTAAAATAATGTCAGCAATATCTTGTTCTAAAATCTTAGGTGTAGCCTTAATCATTCTTGGTTCTGTACCCTCTGGCAACACTATAGTTTGCTTATCCTCTGCTGCCTTTGTTCTAATTTCTTCAACAAATCCCATCTTTAAATTCCTCCTTTTTCTTAAATGAAAATTAATTATCAAAATGCAATTTATTATATGAATGAATTATTAAATTTAAGGTATGATATCTATCTATGGATTAATATTTTTAAATTTTCTGAAAATTCAGATTAAGAGTAATAAAGACTTCATCCCTCCTTTCTAATCTGGGCCTTGTAATTAAATCATTAATTTAACACCAAACTTAATACTAAAAATTAAATTTCAAAAATATTATACCATCAATATTAAATTTTACCATCTTACATAACTATATTCTGTATTAAATAGATTATTCCTGCAAAAAATAGAAAAAATATTATATTTATTATAAATAATATGTAAGGACAAATTAATCTATGTTTATCTTATACAAAATTTCTATCTTATTATAGGAGAAAGTGGTCATTATAGAAGGAAATAATGATTCAATTAAAGAAATAAATAGTTACTTATTATTCTATTCTTCTATCCCTTTATTTGGGACTAAAATTAATTAAGGAGTCGGTATAATCCATGAAAGTAGTTGGCCTCATTACTGAATATAATCCTTTTCACAATGGACATCTATATCATTTAAATAAAAGCATAGAAGTTAGCAATGCTGATTACGTCGTTTGTATTATGAGTGGTAACTTTGTACAACGCGGTGAACCTGCTATTATAGATAAATGGACTAGGACTGAAATGGCTTTAAAAAATGGCGTTGACCTAATAATCGAACTACCAGTTACTTATGCTTTACGTAGTGCTGAATACTTTGCATATGGTAGTATTCAATTACTAAATAAGACTGGCATAGTTAACAAAATAGTATTTGGCAGTGAAATTGGCAGTATTAAACCGTTATTAGAAATAAGTGAAGTATTAGCCTATGAACCTGACCAATTATCAAACTTAATTCAAAAAGAACTACAAACCGGAATCTCCTTCCCTGAAGCAAGGGCTAATGCTTTACAAAAATATTTTACTAAGTTCAAAAATAGTTCTAGCTCTAAACAATTTAAAACTATTCTTAATAACCCAAATAATATCTTAGGCATTGAATATATTAAAGCCCTAATTAGAACAGAAAGTTCAATTCAGCCATTAACTATCAAGCGAAAAGATGCTAATTATCATCAAACAGAAATTAAAGGTAAGATAACTAGCGCTACTGCTATTCGTAAAGCAATTCTAAATAATAAAGAATTACAAAACCTAGATAATGTAGTTCCTAGTCATTCATATAATATTTTGAACGAAAGTTTAATGCAGAACAAAGGCCCTATTTCATTAAACGACTTTGAGTTATCAATCCTTACTCTACTACGCCGTATTTCATCTAATCAATTGCAGAAAATCGAAGACATTATCGGGGGCTTAGAAAATAGAATTAAAGATGCTGCCAATCAGACAGCATCCTTAAGTAAATTGATTTCTCTTATTAAGACCAAACGCTTTACCCAAACCCGAATTAAAAGAATACTAATTCATCTTTTATTAGATTTAAAAAAGAGTCTTCTTCAAGAGTTTGATAAGAATGGCGGTCCCCAGTATTTACGCATTTTAGGCTTTACTGAAAAGGGACAAGATTTACTAAAAATAATGAAAGATAAAGCTGAATTACCAGTAGTTAATCGTACTGCTAATCATTACAAGAATAACTATCAACCTAACTCTCTTAAAGAGAAGATGTTAGCTTATGATATTAAAGCTACTGATATATATTCTTTAGCTTATATGAATAAAGAATACCGCCATGCTGGTCAAGATTATAAACAACCAATTATTCTAAAGAATTCAAAAAATTAATGGCATCTTCAATATTCTCTACAGAAACTACCTTTAATTGAGTAGCAGTCTCTTTAGCTCTTTGATAATTATTCTTAGGTGCTAAAAAGATATCTACTCCTTCCTTCTCCGCAGCTAATACCTTCTGACTAACTCCACTAATCTCTCCTACTTTTCCATCAAGTGCAATTGTACCTGTCCCAGCAACATCTTTGCCATGGGTCAAATCCTCTTCAGTTAAGTGATTTAATATTTCTAACGTAAACATCATACCTGCAGACGGACCACCAATATCACCGGAATCAATTTCAATATCGACTGGAAATTCATAGGAACGCTTATAAGATGAAATCAAAACTCCTAATGAAGGCTTTCCTGGGCTCTCTTCAATCTCCTTCGTCTTAATCTTATATTCTTTTGTCTCCTCTCCTCTCTTGACTACAACCTCTACCCAATCTCCAACCTCTCTATCCCTAATCTTACTTACTACTTCAGTTAAAAGTTCTACTGGTTCACCGTCTATTTTGGTAATAATATCTCCTTTCTTTAACTTACCTTTTGCATTACTTTTTTCTAGGACTTGAACAATTTTTGCTCCTTCACCAGTTATTTTTGGATCATATCCTGCTTGCTTCAAAGCAACTGCCTTTGCTTTCAATTGACTCTCTTTCATAACTTCCTTCATCATCTCAAAGTATTCTTTAGGGTCTACTCCTGAGGGTAGCTGTTGTTTTAAAGGCGTCAATGCTAACCCTTTAGGTTTAGTCAAAGAAACATAATAATACTCTAATACACTAGCTGGCTCTAAAGAAACCGCAGTTAATCTAAACTTACCTTTAATCCTGTCCTGATGTCCATCTTCTACTGTCACCAACGGTCCTAATTCTTTGGCTATTCCTGGAGCTTCTATGTAATAATCAGTAGGCCAAATCGCTGCCAAAGTTACTACCACAAAAATTATTAGAATGATTGTCATTATTTTTTTAAGCCTTATCACTCGAAATCTCGCCATTCTCCTCCCACCTTTCAATCAATTCTTTAATCTCTGGCACTGCTGCCTTAGCAGCTTTAATGCCAGCTTCTACACATTCTTCTGCTTGCTCTAAAGCTGTTGAAGGCACATGCCCTACTTCAGGTCTAATTATCACATCGGCATCTATTCCTCTATACTTAACTATCTGTTCTTCCATAATTCCTATCGCCTTTGTAATAATGTCAAATATATTACCTACCTTACTATCACGGTGAATATTATAGCTTACATCAACACCAATAATAATATCTGCTCCAAACTCCCTGACTACATTGACTGGAATCCGATTTAAAACTGCTCCATCAACTAATAGTCTATCTTTAATTTGGTAAGGTACATATACACCTGGAATAGAAATACTTGCCCTAATAGCATCAGCAACTAACCCATCAGTAATGACCACTTCTTCTCCCTTCTCAATATCTGTAGCCACTACTGCAAAAGGTAAATCTAAATCGGAAAACTTTTTATTTTTAGTCAACAACTGAACAAACTCTTTTACTTTATTACCAGCTATTAAGCCTTGCCTAGGTACAGTTATATCAGTTACAAGATCCCAATCCATCTGATATGATAACTGCTCTAAACGTTTTAAATCCATACCAACAGCATAAAAGCTACCTATCATACTACCAATACTAGTGCCCGCTAAATAATCTATATTAATTCCTTCCGCTTCTAATGCCTTTAAAACTCCAATATGAGCTACCCCTCTAGCTGAACCTGCCCCTAAAGCTAAACCGATTTTAGGATTCCTCTCCACTGCCATCACCTCAAGCCAATAACCTGTTGCCACTCAAGTTATTATATTATTATATTATCTACATCATTAAAACAGTATACTTGTTTTTATATTATTTTTTTAAAAAAAAGATTCTTCCTGCATAAATACAAAAAACACTTCTATTTCAATCTTCTTATAAATTAAAGTATTTGCTAATAAAAGCTAATTTGACAATCATAAAATAAATTAATCGGCCTTATAGTCTTATAATGAATATTGATTAATACTTAAATATATACTATAATACATGACTGTAGTCAATAAAAATAATATATTTCTTGGCGGGGTAGCTCAGTTGGCTAGAGCATACGGTTCATACCCGTAGTGTCCGGGGTTCGAATCCCTGCGCCGCCACCATTTTATATTTGAATTTAAACTACATATTAAAAAATGACCCCAAGATTTAAATCTTGGGGTTTTATAATTAATAATTATCTTCTAAATATTCAACTATTCTACTCGAATCATAGACTACTGTTCCATCGCTATCTTCTAATACTGGTACCTTAATCTGACCAGATAATTCTTTTATCTTAGTGCGTTTAGCTCTATCCCTAGATACTTCTACTGTTTCATAATTTAAATTTAATTCATCTAATTTTTTCCTTACTTTTATACAAAATGGACAAGTTTCAAATTGATATAATTTTATCATTCTATCCCTCCCCAATAATGAAAATAGCACAGGTCTAACTCGTTATACTATTATGATAAATTCTTGCTTAGCAATTAAAATCCTGCCTATAGATAATTATTTTTTTAATTTTATCAATTTATTCTATCCCCAAAATATAAAGTGTATTCTTATCACCAATTAAATCATCTTGTAATCCATAAATATATTTAAACTCTTTTATAGCTTCTATAGTCTGTTCACCAAACCTGCCATCCGTTCGCCCAGCATTAAACCCATATTCCCTCAATTTCTCTTGTAATAATAATACATCTTTGCCTGCTTGATGCGGACGAAGATTATGAGTTATCTCAATGGGGTCTCTTCTGCCAATAATTTTAACTTTAGTTCCTACTTCAACCCAAGGATAAAGAACTTTAACATCACGATTAAACATTCTGATACACCCTTTACTAGCCGCTCTACCAATAGAACCTGGTTGATTAGTACCATGAATTCCGTAATTCCCCCAAGGCACATTTAATCTTATCCATCTAACTCCTA
Organism: Candidatus Frackibacter sp. WG13; assembly: GCF_900114655.1. Classification (GTDB taxonomy): domain Bacteria; phylum Bacillota; class Halanaerobiia; order Halobacteroidales; family Acetohalobiaceae; genus Frackibacter. The sequence goes on along the minus strand of NZ_FOTT01000011.1, from coordinate 53,811 downwards.
ATGCACCACCACGACGAACATTCTTACTGATTACTGTCCACTCACCTACTGGAGATTTAGTCGATGGCTTACCGATAGCTACGGGAAATGTTTGATATTTTTCTCCATCTACATATACTATTAATTGTCGAGCATAACCATCTACTACAATTAAAACCTCTCCTTCTGGTGGACTCTTTTTATCAACTTGAATTGTAGTTGGTTTTTTCCCTAAAGCTTTAGCTAACTCTAGCCATAGATGTTTTTCAGCCTTACCTGTTACCGATAAACCTCTCTCCTTTTGAAACTCCTTAACAGCAAGATAGGTATTCCAATCGTAGATTGAAGTTAATTCATCTTCATAAAACCCTAAATCTTTCAATTCTTTTTGTAATTCTAACACATCGTTTCCTTTTAATCTCGGTTCTTGTAATGATAATTTTCTATATTCTTGGCAATCACAATTAAGTTCAGAATCTATTGCTAACCCTGTAGAAGTAAGTACAAAACAAAAGATTAAAATAAATATTATTATCTTTTTCAAACTTAATACCTCCTTCGTCATTATTTTAAATAGTTAATTTCTCCTCTGTGTAATCAATATTACTAATTTATTATTCACATAAGATCAAAATATTATTAAAATCTAAAATTATTTATATTAAGCGAATTTCATAATCAAAATTAGAGCATAATTAATTGATGTAAGCCACTTAAAAGCGGAATTTTTGGGCGTCAGCAATTAATTATGCAAGAACCTTATATTATAAAAAAAGATATACCTTATTAAGGTATATCAATAGACTAATTAAAGTTTTTTAAATTAAAATTCTTTGAATTATAAAACTCTCTCAGCCTTTATTTATATTCTATCTTTAATCGGCGCCCAAGTTTCTTTAGTTAAGAAACTTTCTTCTACATTATCCTCCATCTCTAAAAAGCGTTCATAAGGGATACTAAATGATAATATATTCTTATCAACAAATTTTCTTGCCGAAGGATCTGTTAAACCGATAAGCGCTTTAGGAGTATCTGATTTAGATTGTTCAATTGGTTGAAGTATAGTACTGTGACAACCTGCTCCAAAAAAGGTAGTTACGTTATCTTGAGTCGGTTGGTCATAATTAGCAAAGAATGTTAAACCAGAAATTTGATCAGCATTTACTAAAAACACTATTACTTTTGGTTCTTCATCTTCAGTTACTTTATCTAGTGGCTTCAAAACAACATACTTTGTAGGAGTAGTAATATCAGGAAGACTATTAACAAAGTCCTTCGCATATTCTGGAGACTGCTTATAAAACTCGCCTTCCTTTTCTATATTTTCTCCTGTAGAAAGGAAGTATTCAATATAACCCTCCTCATACTTCTTAAAACCAAGGCCAGTTGCTCCACCTTGACAGCCATGAGTCTTCTCATCAAACACAGCCGTCTTCCCTTGGGCTGCTTTGTTTAACATAGCAATAACACAGCCCCATCTACCTTCTTTAAATTGTAAAGCATCTTCTGGCTTCTGGTCAGTCCATAATACAGCCACGGGTGAAGTCTTTAAGTTGATAGCTTCAGCAATCTTACTCTTCATCACGTTCACCTCCTTTCTAAGAGTTTATAGTTTATAAGTTTAACTTTAACATCATTCTTCTTTATTTTAAAAGTCATTCATTATCAGAAACTAATTCTGGTTCTATCATTCTATCATCGACGATTTTGTCACTCCAATCTGTAACCTTAAGCCAAGTGACACCTATTAAAGCACCAACTATATTCGAAATAGCAACTGCCCACCATAAACCAAACTGCTGCCACTTAAATGTATAAATGAGAATATAGGCTAATATTAATCTAAAAACCCACAATGTTAAACTAGAAATAATCATCGGTGGAATCGTTCTCCCAGCACCTTTAAAGACACCATTACCTACATACATAACCCCAGTAAAACCAACAGTTAGCCCCACTATCCTTAAAAACTCTGTTCCAAATTTCAATACTTCTGGTTCCTTATTAAAGATACTAATTATCATTTCTGGACTTATTACTAAGATTAATCCAATTAATGTCAATCCAATAAATGCTGTACTTATACTTATAAATGATGTCTTTTCTGCTCGCTCTTCTTTATCAGCACCAATATTCTGCCCTACCATAGTAGTAGATGCCGCTGAGATTCCAAAAGCAAGAATGATAGGTAAATTTATAACTCGATTAACAATCCCGTATGCTGCTAAGGTCATTGTACCAAAAGAAGCAACTAAATTTGTCATAAATAATTGACCTAGTGCTACCATTGACTGTTCTACTGAAGAAGGAATCCCAACTTTAATTATCATTTTAATTATCTCTAAATCTGGAACCATATACTTCAATTTTAATTTTAAGCCTTTTATACCTCGTACTAATAAGACTAGAGCATAAATAGTCACTACTGTTCGTGAAAAGATTGTAGCAACAGCTGCACCTTGGACTCCTAATTCAGGAAAGAACCCAACACCAAAAATCAATAAAGGATCTAAGATTATATTTAATATAACAGAAACCACCATCATAATTGCTGGAGTAACTGTGTCTCCTATACCCCTTAATGTAGAAGAAAAGATAAAGAAACCAAACATAAAAGGCATTCCAGCAAAGATTATCTTTAAATAACCAGCTGCTTCGTTAATGATTGCAGGTTCAGCCCCCATTAAAACAATCATCTTTTCAGCTAATAAAAAACCTATAATACCAATAACGATTGAAATAACTTCTACAAAGAGAAATAATTGACCTAAAACCCTATGAATTTGGTCATAATTATTTGCACCTTTATATTGAGCAATTATAGCCGTACCCGCAATAGTTAATCCAACCCCTATTGCTATCATTAAAAATACTAAAGGAAAACTTATTGAAATAGCAGCCACTGCCTCCGCCCCTACTTTTCCTACCCATAAAGTATCAACTAAGTTATACAGTGTCTGTAATAATTGACTAGCCATTATAGGTAATGCTAACTTCAAAATTGCTTTCAATATGGGACCATCAGTAATATAATTAAAGTCATTGAATTTTTCTGTATTTGTCATTTGAATTTAATCCTCTCTCTATTCCTATTTATCATTTAATATCCCATTAAAGATGAAATTTTTTAAGATCTGATTTGTTCTATCTAGATTATTACCTAAGAATAACTCTTCCTCCCTAGATACCATAATATTAATCCCCATAAATGCTAATGCTGCTATATGTGAATCAACTAAACTAAACTCTTTATTATTAATTCCTTGTTGAAAGATTGCTGACAATAAATTTATATTTTTATCTTTCAATGTCAAAATTCTTTCTTTACATTCCTTATCTATTCCTTCCTGATTACTCATTAACTCTCTAATAATAGATTGGTGTTTATTAAAGAAAGTAGATTGATTATCGATTATATATTCAATCTTTTGATGAGTATTTAATTCTTTATTATCTCTAACCTCTTCTAAAAAATTAAAATACTTATTTAAATTTCGTTCTATAATCCCATTAAATAATTCATTCTTACTTGAAAAATGCCAATATAAAGTTCCTTTTGCTACCCCAGCTTTTTCAGCTATTAAATCCATAGTAGTCTTATGATAGCCATAATTAGCAAATAACTCTACTGCTACTTCTATAATTTTATCCTTAGTTTTCATATTTGCCACCCATTCCTTGTTAAATATACTTATCAACCGACTGGTCAGTCTAGAAATATTATATCTTAGTTTTTATTATATGTCAATGATAGGGATAAATATATATTAATTAACGATTAACAATTGTGACTTTTTACTTAATATTAATTTAAACGTTTCTAAAATGTTCCTTAAATATAGTATTTTAAATACTATATTGGTATTAAAATAGAATTATTTATAAATAATTCTATTTTAATAATAAATTGCTTGACAAAAGACTTTAATCTTTATATAATAAATGTAGAAGTTATGTCGAATAATGTAGCAAAGGAGGAAATAAATAATGAAATCAACTGGTATTGTTAGAAAAGTAGATGATTTAGGGAGAGTAGTAATTCCTGTTGAGCTCCGCAGAACTTTACATATTGAAACTAAAGATCCTTTAGAAATATACGTGGATGATGATAAAATCATCTTCAAAAAATATGAACCTGCTTGTGTCTTCTGTGGAAACGCAGGTGAAACGATCGAATTCAAGGGTAAGACCATCTGCTCTGAATGTTTAGATAACATGAAAGAAGTTATCGAACAATCTGCTTAACTAAAATTAATAACTTATTTAAGTAAGCCGGATTCAATAATTATTGAATCCGGCTTATAATTTATTTGATTCTTCACTAGCACCAGCTTAAACTAAGAACCGTAAACCTTATTCCTTCCACTAGACTTTGCTTCATACATATTCTTATCAACGATATTAAGCAATTCATCTGTCGTGTCTATGCTATTACTTACCTCAGTAACACCAAAACTAGCTGTTATTTTAATTTTATTTTCTTTATAATTAATCTTCATTTCTTCAATTGCTTTTCGACATTTCTCTGCAACCTTAATTGCATTTTGACCATCGGTGTTAGGTAAGATTAATAAGAATTCTTCTCCACCAAGTCTACCTACTATATCGTTTTGTCTCACTTCATCCTTGACTGTTTGTGAAACTTCCTTTAAAACAAGATCACCACAGTTATGACCATATGTATCATTTACATCTTTAAAATGGTCTAAGTCATACATTATAACCGCTTATAATATTGCTTCTTAATATTTTTTAACCAAAAATAGAAAGAAACTGTCGTTAATAATAACGCTAATATTGAAATTGCTATTAGAAAATATTTAGTCTTTGTTATCCTTGATTCTGTTTGCTTTTTTAACTTAACTTTCATCCTTACCCCCCCTAAATAACAAAACTCAACCTTATTTTAATACCTCTTTATTGAATCTTTTGATAATATATCCATAGTTATAGCTCACTCCTCTATAATATTATTCAGTGTGTAAAGTTTTATTATAGGTATATTATCTCATTTATTACTCTCAACTTCAGCTAAAAGAATCACTTTCTTATTTGATAAATCTCACAAAACTTTATGTTTAAAAATAAAAAACTCCCCTGCAAACTTACAGAGGAGCCTTTATAATTTAATTTTTTAAATTAATTAAATCCCTAATCCTTCTCTTTTCTCTATAATATGAGCTTCTATATCATTAGCAACTGCAGCTGGGTCTTCGCCTAACGCTACTTTACCACCACTAATCCCTTCTAAATCTTCAGTTAAAAGTTTAACTAACTTTTCTCCACCAGTCACCGGAGGTGTTGGAGACAAGTGAGTATAAAGTCCATAAGCTAAAGCAAATACACCATCAATCGTTGCTTTCTGTTCTAAATATTGTGGTGCAGTTACCGCTACTGGAAGATCAGAAGTATCTACGTCTAAAAAATCAGCTATAGCAGTAACTACTGTTGAAATTCTTCCCGTGTCTGTACAGGTCCCGAAAGGTAATACTGGTGGAATCTGTAACTGCTCGCAGACAGCTTTTAATCCATCTCCTGCTTGATCAATAGCTTCCATACTAGCTAGTCCAGCTACTTCAAGACCATGACAACCACAACCACCTGTTACTACTAAAATATCCTTCTTAATTAATTCTTCGGTTAACTTAACCGTCATATAATCATGAGGACCATTCTGAAGAGTAGTACAGTTAACTAAAGCAACAATTCCTTTAATATTTCCATCTTTAATTACATCTACTAATGGATCTAGTTTACCACCTAAAGCTTCTAACACAGATTCAGTAGAAAACCCAGCAATTGCTTCTTGAGTTCTTTTTGGTACATACGGCTCAATGCCTCTTTCATTTCGTTGCTTAAAGTTTTCAATTCCCATATTTATTAGTTCTTGTGCCGTATCACCAATCTTCTCAGGCATATAATTATAGTTTCTTTCTACTCCAGGAATTCTAACCAAATCACTAACAGAAACTAAAGTAACTTGATACTTATCTTCATAAGGTTTTAAGTTCGGTGGTGAACAGTTTTCATCCATAGCAAAGACATCAATTGCACCAGTAGCTAAAGCAGGTTCAATCGCTAACCAGTTCCCGATTAGACCGCCAAAGACATCATCCATTCCAAACCTTTGGGCCAATTCTTGACCGGTTTCAATACAACCGATAATTCTAATTCCCTTAGCTCCAGCGTCCTTGGCTCTTTGTTGCACTTTCTCATCGCGCGCAGCATAAATAGTAGCTACTCCTGTCCACGGTTCATGTCCATTAAATACAATATTAATATAATCAGGGTCAAGAATTCCTAAATCTGTTTGAATTGAATGAGGAGCAGGTGTTCCAAATAGCATATCTTGTACTAAATTTAAACCAAGTTGTGCTCCATAAATAGTTGCTATCCCAAGACGTAGGGCTTTCTTGGCCATAGATACATGATAACCATCAACATTAGTTAAACAACTAGCTGTAGAATCTTTAATCTCATGTACTACCCCCGATGGATATAGACCTGTATCCTTCCACAGTTTTTTTCTATGCTTTGGCGCAAAAGTGTCAACCATCAGTGGTGAATCTTCATATCCAGAATATAACTGTCCAATCATCGTGTCTGCTAATTGAATAGCAACATCTTCTTTCGCACCAGAATTATCAATACCTACTGCCGCTGCAATATCTCGTAATTTCTTTTCATCAACGATTCCAAACGGCGTCTTTCCTTGAGCAGTTGCTTTAAGAGTTCTAAATGCATTATAGGCATGATGAGTATAGGTACTAGTCCCCATAACATTTCTAAGTAGCATATCCCGCATAGCCATAGCATTAGGATCAATACCACAAGTTCCTAGATTAGCATCGGCTTTTTCTGAAATACGACATGGTCCATTAGTACATAACTGACAACTTACCCCGTCAACACAGAACTTACACCTAATTCTATCTTGGGCATCAAATCGATCAAAAGTATTACTCATCCCATCTTTAGTTAATCTTTTTTCATACATTTCCTGCACAGAATCATGAATACTAACTCTGCCATCCAATACTTCTCTAAAATGAATTTCTTCGGCCATTAAATCTCCTCCTTTAATCTTATTATTTATTATTCTTTGTCAAAAAGAGAAGATTTATTATAATTTGTTATGATTTATAATAGATATTTAATTTAAAAATTAGTCACTATCGAATATTCTTCTATCTATTATCTCTAATCTTTGCTGCTAAATTATAGACTACTGGTATCAAAATTAGAGTTAAGAAAGTTGAAACAATTAAACCACCTATTACACTAGTAGCTAGAGGAGCAAATCTTTCTGACCCTGTAGCTAAAGCTAAGGCTAAAGGTAACATTCCGCCAATAGTAGACGTTACTGTCATTAAAATAGGTCTAAATCGAGTCGCAGCCGCTTCTATAATCGCCTCCTTAAGGTCTAATCCTTCTTCTCTATTGGAAATAGTTCTATCTATTAATAAAATTGAGTTATTAACTACAATTCCAGTTACTAAAATAATTCCCATCATTGCCGGTAGTGAAAGATACTTACCGGTAATAAATAAAGCACCTACCACTCCAATAAGCTCTAACGGAATAGCTAACATAATGATCAATGGCTGACCAAAAGATTTAAATTGACTGATTAAAACTATATAGACTAGCAATATAGCTAAAACAAAGCTAATTCCCATTCTCTTCATTGATTTCTTCAAATCCTCTTGTTGACCGACAAGTTTAGCTTCGTAACCAGCCGGAAGATTAGCCTTCTGTAATCTAGCTTTCACTTCATTAGCTACCTTACTTAATGGTCGACCTTGATTGTAAGCTAAAATTTTAATAGTTTTCTTAAAGTCCTCTCTTGTAATTAGATTAGCTTCTTTACTCTTTTTTATCTCTACTAGCGACTTCAAAGGAATTACTGGTCCATTTGGAGACTTAATCATAACTTCATCTAAATCAGTTAATTGATTCTGATCTTCTTCTTGATACTTCACTCTAATATCTAAATCATCTTTATATGGTAAATTAAATTTTGAAACTTCTAAACCTTCTAGTCCAATCATTGTTTGCTTAACAACTTCATTAGCCGTTAAGTTTAAATCTGCTAAGCGTTGGTGGTCTAAGTCAAGATGATACTCTGGATTATTTAAAGTCCAAGTTGTTGCTATATTGGATAGCCCTTGCACATTAGAAATTTTATCTTTGATTTCATTAGCTATCTTCTCTAATTTTTTTAGATCAGCACCAGAAATTCTGACTACAACCGGTGCTTCTGTAGTTGAAAGCACAGTAGTTCCCACTTCGCGCACTACTGCAGACCTAATACCAGGAATCTTTGCTATTTTAGTCCTTATTCTATCTTCTATTTGCCAAATACTTTCTTGGCGGTCATGTCTATCAGTGAGAATAACCGAAATATTAGCTTGTTGAACACCTATAGCTCCCGTCTTGTTACTAGAAAGGCTTCCTGACTCGAAGCCTATTTGACTAGAAAAAGTCACTATTTCTTCTTCCTGAGCTAAAATTTCTTCTACTTGTTTAACTATATTACTAGTCTTTTTTAGAGAAGAACCAGGCTCACTTTCAATAGAAATATATATCTGTCCGGAATCCATCTTAGGCAACTTCTCAGCACCAATTTGTGGCACCATTCTAATTGTTCCGACAAAGATCATTAGAATTAATGGAATTACAATATACCACTTACCTAAACCAAACTCCAATATTTGAATATACTTCTCTCGTAAAAAGTCTACACCTTTACTAAAGAACGATATATATTTTTCTAATCTATTCAATCCGTTATCTCTTTTTAAGATAACCGAAGCTAAGAACGGAATAAATGTTAATGATAGAATAACTGATGCCGTCCAAGCAAAGACTAATGTCAATGCTAAAGGTCTAAACATCTGCTGAACGAAACCACCAACAAAGATTAGTGGTAATAAAACGATAATTGAAGTAGTAGTTCCGGCCATACTTGCTAACATAATCTCCTTTGCACCCTTAACAGCTGCTCGATAAGGAGATTTTCCTAATTTAATATGTCGTACTATACTTTCAGTTACCACTATTGAATCATCGACTAACATTCCAGTCGCTAAGATTAATCCTGACATCGTAACCATATTTAGAGTTAAGCCAGAAAGCTTAATCAACGTTAAAGCAACTAGAAAGGTAGCTGGAATCGATAAAGCCACAATCAAAGTACTTCTCACACTAGTCAAATATAAGAAGAGAATAATAATCGTTAAGATAATCCCACTTCTTAAACTACTAACCATACTATTTACCACTATATTTACTAAGTCTGATTGATCATCTACTATTTCAAAGGTGAGTTGAGGATAATCTTGCTTTAAATTTGATAATACTCTTTTAGCCTTCTTAACGACTTCCACAGTATTTGCTTCATCAGTCTTTTTAATATTAATAGCAACTGTCTCTTTGCCATTTACTCGAAACTGACTTCTCTTTTCTGCATGGCTATCTTTGACTCTAGCAACATCCCCTAATTTAACTAATCGACCATTAAAATTACTAATAACTATATTCTTTAAATCTTTTATCTTTTCATACTCGCCGATAGCTCTAATTAGATATTCATTCTTTTTTATAGTTATCTTTCCAGCTGGCTTATTTACATTTTCATTCTTGATTCTTTGAGTAATTGCATTAATTGGAATTTGATAGGCTTTTAACTTACTCTTATCTACAGTAATAATTACTTCTCTTTCTAATCCTCCAAATAGATTAACCGCAGAAATTCCATCTACTACCTGAAATTGTGGTCTTATTTCATTTTCAACCAAACTCCTTAGCTTTACTAAAGAATTTAATCCATTTACCGAAATCGTTAAGACCGGTTTATTAGATGAATCAACCTTTAACACCTTCGGTTCTTCAATATCTTTAGGTAGTTGATTTCTGATCCGATTAATGACATTCTGAATATCTACTGCTGCCACGTTAATATCTTTTTCATATCCAAATTCAGCGGTAACTATTGAAATCCCCTGCTGTGCTTTAGCTTCGATACTCTTTATTCCTTCAACAGTACCTAACTCATCTTCTAAAGGTTCGTTGATTAATTCATCAACATCTACAGCAGACACACCTGAATATTCCGTCATAACTGTAATTACTGTCGGATTAAGCTCTGGGTATAATTTAACCTGCAATGTATTAAAAGCAAGGACACCTAATAATAAGATAATTAAAACCGAAGCAACTACTGTATAGGGTTTTTCAACAGAGAATTTAGGTAAATTCATTATTGACCACTTCCTTGCTTTCTGACGTATACTTGGCTGCCATCCTGTAGTTCATTTAAATTAGTCATTATAACTCTTTCTCCTTGGGTTAAACCGCTCTTCACTAAATATTTATTTATTGTAATCAATTCTCCTGTTACTTTTCTTTTAATTACTCTTCCATCTTTAATTACATAAATAATATCTTGATTAGCACTTTGCTCTACTACTCTCTCAGATAGAACAATGGCATCTTCAAAAGTATCAATTATAATTTTTCCTTCAGCAAACATACCTGATTTCAGCTTAAGACCAGAATTATCAATCTCAATCTTTACTTGAACAGTTCTACTTCTTTGATTAACCTTATCTCCAATTCTAGTAATTTCTCCTTTGAATATATTTTGAGGATAACTAACTACTTTAACTTCAACCATCTGCCCTTTTTTCACCTTTGCTAAATCTTTAGTACTTATATCAGCTTCTAATAAGACCTGACCCATCTTCACTAAATAAGCTAAAGATGCATTAGGCTTGACTATTTCACCTTCCTCAACAAAAAGATCAGTGATAACTCCTGAAATAGATGCTGTAATATTAGCATCATTTAATTGTAATTTAGATGATTCTAGTTTTGCTTTAGCCTGTTTTACCTTTGCTTTAGCAGCTAATATATCTTCTTTTCTAGCTCCAGCTTTAATTAAAGATAAATTCTCTTTAGCAGATTCTAATTTAGCCTTTGCCACTTCATAATTAGCCTTAACCGCATCCAAACGGGCTTTAGTAGTCGTTCCTTTTTCATACAGGCTTTTAATTCTATCATAGTCCAATTTCAACTTATTATAACTTGCTTGTGCTTGATGAAGAACTGCCTGGACCTGTTTTATTTCTTGAGGACGTGCTCCTGCTTTTATTTTAGCTAAATTTGCTTGATTCATCTCTAGATTTGCTCGTGCTTGTTTAAGGTTAACTTTTAAATTATCTTTTTCTAAAGAACCAATAATCTCACCCTTTTTAACCTGACTTCCTTCTCCAATCCTTAAATTTACTAATCTCCCATTACTTTCTGCAAATACCTTAATCTCTTTAATGCCTTCAATAGTTCCAGTCACTGGTAACTTAACTTTAAAATCTTTTCTTTTAGCCGTCAAAATACTAACTGGTGATTTCTTCACTTCTTCTTTAGTCTGGTTTACTCTTTTTACTTGTTTGCTACAACCAGCCAATATTATCATTAAACTTAACATTAAAATCAAACTAAATATTACTGAATTTCGTTTAGAAAAATTCATTATAGACCCCTCCTATTCCTAACTCCCATAGCTTTATTTAATTGAGCTATTGCTATTTGATAATCATATTTTGCCTCTAAATAATAAATTCCCCTTCTATATTCAGCTCAAATTATATAGAAGGGGAGATTATTAAATATTATTTACAGACTAGGTGTCTTTACATTTAAAACTACAAACTCTTCATCTTGGTCTGCCTTAAGTGACATCTCTGTATTAGCAGGACACGGAATAATATCCTTAGCCTCTACTACTTTAGCCTCATCTCCAATCTGTAATCTTCCTTTACCTTCTACAATATAGAAGAAAACATCAACTGGAACCGAATGTTCAGGCACTACATCACCAGGATTCAAAACTAAGTTCATTATTTGAGCATGCTCATGCTTCAAGATCTTTTTAGCCGTAACCCCCCTCTTATTAGTTCTACCTTCAATCTCATTCATCTTAATAATTTCCATAATTAATCTCCTCCTTTAGAATTTATAGGTCTTTATTTTAAATTTAATCCTAACCAAATAAAATTAATTATCTCTTCCTTAACATCTTTTAAATTATAATCTAATTCACTAGTCTTTGTCTTAGTTACCATACCACGAATAGTATGGAAAATAGCATTGGCGATTAATTCTGAATTAACCTCTCTAATTTCCCCTACTTCCACAGCAACTTCTATTATTTCTCCTAATAACTCTGGTAATTCATTCATAAAGTTATCAATCGCTTCTAATCCATACTTTCTTGGCTGACTCATTTCTTGTACTAAAACTGTAGCTACATCTGGATTAGCTTCTAACTTATTAAAATGGAGGTCTAAAAAGGTATTTAATTTTTCCTTTAATGAACTCTCATCTTCTTTCACCCTCGTTAATATCTTAATCCTCTTATCAAGTTCCACTGCAAATATATGGTTTAAAATATCCTGCTTATTATTGAAATAATTATAGATAGTACCAACAGCAATTCCAGCCTCATCAGCAATCATCTTAATTGTTGTATTGTAGTAACCTTCATCTGCGATAATCTTAATTGCACTTTGTCGGATTAATTCTTTTTTGTTCACTAGTATCCCTCCTAGTTAATTTATGAATAAATAAATTAATGAATGAATGTTCATTCACTGGTGTTTAAAAAAATACTGTAACTTAATAATAATCTAATAAGCTTAAAACTTCTATGATATAAATCACAAAACTAACTTCAATTCTATTCCTAATCTTATTTTGCATATTTTAATTTAAGATATGCAAAATTAATTATAAAAAATAAGAATCCAGGTTAACCTGGATTCTTATTAAGAAGAACTCTATTCAATTCTCCTAACTTATAATTTAAACTCGCTAACTATTTCTTTTAGTTTTTGAGCCATATTAGCTAATTCCTGTGAAGAATGAGTTATCTCATTAGACATATTCTGAATATCTGTCGTAGCCCCCTTCACTTCTTCACTACTTTGAGCTAAAGTTTGAGTAGCTCCTGCTGTCTGTTGAATTTGGGCAGCTGTTTCTTCACTGGCTTCTTGAATCTCTTTAAAGACTTCACCGGCTTCTTCAGTTACTTCTTGACCCTCCTGCACTTTACTCTTTACTTCCTGAATAGCCTTAAGACCAGTATCAGATTTCTGCTGAGTTTCTCGAATTAAATTAGCAATTCTCTCAGTGGCATCATTTGTCTCTTCTGCTAATGTTCTAATCTCTTCTGCTACTACTGCAAATCCTTTTCCAGCTTCCCCAGCTCTTGCCGCTTCAATAGCAGCATTTAACGCCAATAGATTAGTCTGTTCTGCAATGTCAGTAATTAATTCTACTATTTCACCGATCTCTTTAGAGTTACTATCTAAATCATTAATGACTTCTACTGAGCTATTAACTGCTTGACTAATCTCTCTCATGCTCGCTAATGTATTTTCAATATTCTCATTCCCTACTTCTGTCTTTGAACTAGACTCCTGAGCATAGCTTGTTACCTCTTCAGCACTAGCTGAAATCTGTTGAATATTTGCTGTCATCTCTTCTACCAAATCATTAGTCATATCTATTGTAGCATCACCTTCTTGAGCCGAAGCCGATAACTCTTCACTATAAGCTGCTAAATCCTCAGCAGTACTTAATAAATCAGCTATAACTTGCTTAAAGTTACTTATCATTTCATTAAAAGCATTAGCTAATTGACCGACCTCATCATTAGTTCTAACCTCTGTTATTTCAGCATTTAAATTACCATCAGCTACTTCTCTAACTGTTTCTGTTGTTTTAACTATCGGTTTAGCTAATAAATTACCTAAATACCAAGCTACAAGAACTGCTACTATAGTACCTAATACTATTATCCCAATTAAAAAATAACTTAAACTAGATATTTCTTGTAAAGCTTCATCTGCTGAAACAGAAACTCCTAAAATATTACCGTTCGTTAAATGAGCATAACCCATAATTTTTTCTTGACCTTTTAGTTGATACTCTATAACATCAAAATTCTTCTGACTCATTTGTTTAGTTATGAATTTAAGCTTACCATTATCAATATTAGCCAGATTATCTTTCTGAGAAAAATCTTTATGAATCAAAAAGTCATAAGTATCATTTAATAAGAATGCATACCCACTATTGTAAACTTTCATATCTAAAATAATGTTCTTAATTTCCTCTGCTTTAATATCCATTCCTACTACACCCACTAATTGTCCATCACTATATACAGGTTTCTTATAAGAAATTAACATCTCTCCTGTTTCCTTATCCTTATATAAATCACTCCAAACACCACTCTTACTCTTAACCACTTCATCATACCATTCTAAATTCTCATTTACAATTAAATCAGCATTTTTTTGCTTATTATTTGAGGTTGCTGAAGCTACTGTATCTACTTCCTCAGTCTGCTCCGATGAACTTTCATTCTTCGAATAATAAATTTTATATACCTCTCCACCTGTTATTTTTGCATCTAAATAAAAGTATGTATGTACTGCTTTTTTATCATTCATGGTAAAGCTCTTAATAACCGGATCAATTAATTCTTTATATTGACTCATATAACTAGAATTCGATAATAATTTATTATAATCTAATGTACTCCTAATAGTAGTTGCCAATCCATCTACATTATTCTCAACATTAATAATCGTATTATTAAATTCATTAGCAAGACTTTCTGTCATAAAATGAATCTTATCTTCTATCAAACTCTTAGCTAATTTAGTACTCTTGAAAATACTTACACCACCTACTAATAAGGCAATAAATACTGAACAAGCAGTAATTGCAATAATAATCTTTGAACTTATCTTCTTCATTGTGACTCCCCCTTCGTATTGACAAAAAATAGATATTTAATCTAATAATCCCTTATCTACATATTTCGACTAATATTGGTGTTCTCCTTCTTTTTTATTAATTTTTTAAAACTGATTTTACTCCTCTTATTACCTCACTCACAATTTATTTTAAATACAAAAAAAGCTATATATCAGTCTTTAAACCGACATATAGCTTCATTAATAGTTAATATCAAATTATATATTCCTCTCTCTATATAAGAAGACATCTTAATTAAACATCAACACAACCTCATGCTGTTTTTCTACAATCTTGTCCTTGTTCTAAGGCACCTACCTCACCAGCTTTAACTAAAGCTATTTTAGATAAAATAGGCCCAAATAAAGCTGAAATCATCACTGAAGTTAAAAGGATATTCAAAATAAGATTACTAGCCTGAGGATATGCTTGTTGGGCTATGATGACTAAACCCACTGCTACTCCAGCTTGTGGCATCAAACCCATGCCAAGATACTTCTTAACTTGACTAGAGGCTCCTCCTAACTCGCCACCTATTCTTACTCCTAGCATCTTGCCCGCTACCCTTGCTAAAGCATACGCTAAACCGATACCACCGATTTCAACCAAGCGATGTAATTCAAATCTAGCTCCAGCCAAAGCAAAGAAGACAATAAAGATAGGAACTTCTATCCCTTCAGTAACATCAAATACCTTCTTATAACGAGAAGATATATTTCTAACCATGACTCCAGAAACCATATTAGTTAATATAGGAGAAAATTCAAATAAAGTCGCTAAACCACTAGCCAAAAATACACTGCCAAGCACTAAAGCCAATAAACTCTTTTCACTATTCATTCGATTACTGAAATAACTAAGAATATAGCCCATTATTGACCCTAAAATAATTGATCCTACAATTTCTATCATTGGTGTTTTAATCATAGTCAAAATTGAAGTATTTGCTGAACCACTAGCCATTGTCTTAACAATAGCTGAGATTATTCCAAAAGAAATAACTCCAAATACATCATCTAGTGCCACGATCCCTAATAAACTGTTCGTTAAAGGGCCAGACGCCTTACTTTCTTTAATTACAGCTACTGTAGCTGCCGGTGCTGTTGCTGCAGCTAAACCACCGAGTAATAACGATAAAGCAAATTGATGCAAGAAGAACATCATTACTACTGTTACCACAGCTATTGCCCCTAAAACTTCAAAAAGCCCCATAAATATAACTGCTTTCCCTAACTTCTTCACTGACTCTAAACTTAATTCTCCACCTATTACTAAAGCAATGATTCCTAATGCAATCCCATTAATAGGATGTAATTGCTTAACCATTTCGTGACTCATTACTTTAGAAATAGAAGGACCTAATAGTAGCCCAGCAATTAAATATCCTGGTACGGCTGGTAATTTAAGTTTATTAGCTAATCTTCCTAATGCTAGACTTAATAGTAGAATTACTCCTAAAATCAAAATTAAATTTACTTCCAATTATATTCCCTCCACTTTTTACAATTTTATATTCTGTTATTCGCAAGCTTCTGGCACTTTAGTTAAACCTTTAAGCCTGGATAAAGGTAGTGTAAAGACTAATGCAGTATGTGGTTTACTAAGATCACCCACTACATTTTCTACAACCGCTATTGCTTTTTCTAAAGTCTCATCTTCCATGATAATAGTAAATGCAGTCTTGTTGTACTTTTTATTTCCTTCCGCCATTCTCATAACCCGACCAAAGATCGAAATATCCTCAGTTAATAAATGACCAGTTCCCATACTATCAAGAACCGTGATTCCATGTAAGCCTATCTCTTTGAATCCTTCTAAAATTCTGTCTAAATCATCATTATTTTCTATAACCATCACTAATAACTCCATCTTACTCCTCCTTTCATAATATCTATAGTTCAATTGTTTAAAACTTAATTTTTATTATATCACATTTAACTATCATAGTTCAACCAATAATCTCCAAATCCAATTATAAATAAAAGTACACCTAATTTTATCAAGTATGCAATAATTTAACTATTATATGAAATTATCTCTTAACTATTCTCTGTTTTTCAAATCCATACCAAAATCAAGAGTAGCCATTCTAATATCGCCATTTCCATCTACTAATAAAAGTAGTCTTTCTGTCAAGTATACTCACCCTTTCCGTATTAGAATAATAGAGTAATCAGACCTGTAATCATAAATAATTGACTAATAAAAATTAAACAACCGACCAATAATGCTTTAGGCCCTTGGTCAGTTAAAGCAGAAACCTTAATCCTAAGACCAATTCCGGCCATAGCTATAGTTAATAGTATCTTGCTTAAAGTCTTTAAGTAACTTATCATTTCAATAGGTAACAGATGTAAAGTCCCTACAATACTCAAAATGAAAAAGCCAATAATAAAAGCTGGAATTTTCACTTTACCTTGAGAAACCTCATCATTTGGACCAATAAATATATTTAAACCTAACACAATTGGTCCTAACATTAAAATTCTGCCCATCTTCACAACAGTAGCTAGCCTACCAACTACATCACTTATAGAAAAACCAGCTGCTACTACTTGCCCAGTAGCCTGCAAAGTACTACCAACCATTAGCCCACTAATTGTATCATTAAGGTGTAAAGCATAAGTTAGTCCTGGTAAGATAAAGATTCCTAAAGTCCCTAATAAATTAACTACACTAATAGAAAGACCAATTTCCTCTTCATTTTTACTTACAACTGGAGCCACCGCTGCAATGGCAGAAGAACCACAAATTCCGTTACCTACTCCTAATAAAATACTGAATGACTTAGATAATCCTAACAATCTACCAATTAGATAGCCAAGCCCAATAGTACTTAAAACCATAGTAACAATAACCAAGATCGAAGAGAAACCTAGTTGAGATAAAATATTCAATTCTAACTTTAAACCCATTAGCATAATCGCCATAGCTAAAATCTTCTTTTCTACAAACCTAATTCCAGCTTCGTAATTTCCTCCTATACTGAAGATATTACTAACTAAAAAACCTACAATTATCGCTAATGTAACTCCTCCTAAATGAGGAATCCAGTTAGACAAATATCTGCTCCCGATTCCTATAATGATTGTAAGGACTAAACCTGCCCCTTTATCTTTAAAAAAATTCATCTATTCTCCCCCCTTATTCTCTAACTATCTCTGCAACCAAATATAGTTTTAATCTCCATATACTTCTTATTTACTATTCTAACATTTAGCCTTGTATTAGTAAAATAATATGATATTATTATATATATAATTAATTACTTATATAAAGAGTATGGAGGGAGCCTCATGAACTTAAGGCAACTTAAAATTTTTATGAAAGTCTGTGAAATCGGTAGTATGTCGGGTGCTGCTAAAGAATTGTATATGACCCAACCAGCTATTAGCCAAACTATTATTGAGCTTGAAGAAAATTTAGAAGTTAAACTCTTTGAACGCATTAAGAAAAAGTTAATCTTAACTCATCCTGGTAGAATACTTTTAAATTATAGTAGGCGAATCCTAATACTTACAGAAGAAGCCGAAAATACAATAACTGATATTGCTAAGATGAATCAAGGTAGACTGCGTATTGGAGCTAGCATGACTATCGGAACTTACTTGCTACCAAAAATAATCAAGGATTTCCAAACAAAATATCAAAATATTGAACTACCTTTTATCATTGATAATACAAGTGTAATAGAAGAAATGATCCTTAATAATAAGATCGACCTTGCTTTAGTAGAAGGTCCTATTAAAAGTACTGAAATTACTATTAAACCTTTCTTCGATGATCAAATGATTATAATCTGCTCTCCCCAGCATAAATGGGCAAAGAGAGAATTGATTGAACCATCTGAAATTGAGGAAGAAAAATTTATTACTCGTGAAAAAGGAAGTGGAACTAGAGAAGTTATTGAGAATACCTTGGTTAAATTTAATCTATCTTACCAGCCAAAGTATATCCTCAATAATATAGAAGCAATTAAGAAGTCAGTAGAAGCTAATATAGGAATTTCTATTTTACCAGAAATAGCTGTCAAAAAAGAGATGGAAGAAGATAAAATTGTAAAGGTATCTATTGAAAAGATAGACTTCACAAGAAAGTTTCAACTTATTTATCATCGAGATAAATACCATTCAAACCTGTTTAATGAATTTGTAAATCATATGTTTAGTTAAAATTCATTATCCAATATTCTTAAAAAGATGTCTACTACTTTAGGAGAAAACTCAGTTCCTTTATTATCTTTAATCTCCTGAATAGCTTCATCTCTTGTTAATGGACCTCGATAAGCTCTTTTCGAAGTCATCGCATCCCAAGCATCAGCCACAGTTAATACCTGTGAGATTAATGGAATTTCTTCACCTTTTAATCCTTCCGGATAACCTTTTCCATCCCAACGTTCATGATGATATAATACGTATTCCCCAACCTCTTTTAAGAACTCAGAATCTTTCAAGCTTAAATAACCCCAATAAGGATGATTTTTAACCTTTTCATACTCTTCTTCGGTTAAAGATCCGTTTTTATTTAATATTTCTAACGGAACTAATAATTTCCCGATATCATGTAACATCCCTGCCCAATAAGTATCATCAATCTCTTCATCAGAAAGCTCCATTTTTCTTGCTATTTTTGCTCCTAACTCAGCAACATTCTTTGAATGTCCTTTAGTATAGACATCATGTATCTCTAAAACATTCGTAAGCGAAGTAATAAACTCTTTATTAAACTCACCTCTAATTCGATTATATCGTTGCCAATAAAAGAACGCCGAAGCTAAATTACTAAATGACTTAAGAAACTTCTTAGCTTTATTATCAAAAGACTTACTACTACCTTCAGCTATAGCAAAAGTCATCTTTCCTGCCACATTTGAATTTATAATTATATCTATACAGATAACTTCTTTGCTTGGTTTTAGAGCTGTTCTTAAAATAGACCTATCTTCTTTAGAAATTTTTCTTGAATTAACTAATATACACTCCTCTAAATGATAGATCCCCTCATGGTCACAGTTAAGAAGCAACTCTTCATTAATCTCTAATTCCCTTAATAAAGAAGCATCATGACCAATGGCATCTACAAACAGACATTTGCCATCTTTAAAAAGACAGACTCTACCATAATCGACCTCAGGAATTATATCTGCAGCAACCTCCAGTAATTTTGATAAAAATTCTTCTTCTTGATAAAGGTCCGTAGTTAGACTAGAAATTATCTCTATCATATTAATAAAACGTTCATTTAACACACTTACTTCCTTAAGTGAGTCTTCAAGTTCTTCATTTAAAAAAGTAATCTCCTGACTATAAGATTTCAGTTGTTGATAGCTAGCACTTATTTCACTGACCATATCCGTATAACTCTTTCCAATTTGATCTATCTCTTTAATTTCACTTTCTTCTATTTTTGCTTCGACTTCTTCCTCAGGATTAAATGAATTCATCTTCATCGATATTTGATTAATGGGATTAATAAAATTAGTTTCAAGCAAACTACTTAAGTTTCTTTTTAATAGATATAATGTCGCCATAACCATTAAAAATAATAGTGAAAAAATAGCCAAGATATTTTTAAACCGTAAATATGTAACTTCCATTTTAATATATTGCGCACCATAGTCGGTATTCCAACCAGAATAATAAGCTGTTTCAAAGAAAGAATCATTTTTTGCAATTAATCTATTTTTATTCAAAGCTTCTCTTAAAACATCCTTCTCTTTTTCTGTTAACTTAATACTTTCTTTAAATAATGGATGGAAAGCATAAGAGAACCAATATATATCTGCCTCATAACCATTGGCAAAACGTTGTAGTTTGCCTTTTATTAGTTGGTCATAATTTTTAAATCTAACTCCTATTTCAAGAATACTATTATCAGATAATCTTACATAAGAATACAACCTAAGCCTACCTGTACTATTCTCCCTATCAAATGGTAATAACAATACTTCTCCAACTTTTAACTGTTTTATTCTATCCCAAAGCCCTCCGAACTTTGAAAGATTCAAACCTAAATCGACTTCATAATCTGTCTTAGTAATTATCCCTTGTGAATTAATTAAATAATAATTTACCTTATCTAATTCTATACCTTGACTATTTATTGACTTTATGTTTTGCTTAACATCTCTTATCTCCTTTTTAAAATCACTAACATTGTTAATCTTATTATAACTATTATAAAATTCCATTAACTGCTTTTTTAATGCTCCATTATACTTTCTTTCAATTTTAGTAACTTGACCCGTTAAATTATTAATAAAATACTTCATCGAACTTCTAATTGCTTGCTTTTCTCTTTGGTATTCAATATTATAAAAAGTATAAAAGACAAATCCAGACACAGTTAGTAAAACAATTAAAAGGCTAATAAAGATTATATTAAATTTTTTATTAATAAATTCTTCTAAAGATAGCTTACTCATTAAATCTCATCCCCTATTTTAATCTCCATTACTATTCTCAGTCATTCTTCACTTTAATAAGTTCTAATTTATAAATAATGACAAACTAATTACAAAATAAAATTTTTAATGTTAAAATTCTCACTTACATCTTCATTATATCAATTTTTAGACAAATCATCAATTTTTTATGCATAATAATAAAAAATCCCCAAAAACATCATCTATATTGAATGTTTCTGGGGATCACAATTTATCTTAATGAGTAATCAAACTATATAGAAGCAAAATGATATTTTATTTCCTGGTAAATATTACAAATTAACTTTGTTTTATCTTCTCGGCAATGCTTACTCCAAATTCATAACACTCTTTTAATTGTTCTTTATCAGGAACATACTTGACCTCTAGCGGTTCATCAATTAATTCAATCTTAGCTCCTTCTAATCTATCAGCAATCCTTTTTGCTGCGCCTCCACGCCAACCATAAGAACCAAATGAGGCACCTAACTTATTCTTAAATCTTAAACCTTCTAACTCTTCTAATAAAGGAGTTAACTCAGGAATCATAACATTATTAATAGTAGGAGAACCAACAATAATTGCTTTAGCATCAAGAAATTCTTTAATTATATCATTCTTATCAGCATCAGATTTGCGATAAAACTGAACTTCTATGCCTTGGTCTATTAAACCATCAGCAATCTTTTTAGCCATCAACTCTGTACTATCCCACATAGTTTCATAAATAACCAAAGCTTTCTCTTTAGCCTTACCTTCTGCCCATTCTAAGTATTTCTGAATTATCTTATTTGGATCTTCTCGCCAAATTATACCATGAGAAGGTGCAATCATATCTATCTCAATATCCATTTCTTGTACTTCTTTTAATTTCTTAAGCAGAATACTACTAAATGGAGTCAAGATATTTGCAAAGTATTTTTTAGCTTCATCCATCATCAGACAGTCATCAACCTGGTCATCAAATAATTGGGAAGTACAATAATGCATTCCAAAAGCATCATTAGGTAGTAATAATTTATCTTCTGGAATATATGTAAACATGCTATCAGGCCAATGTAACATAGAAGCATCTACAAAAGCTAGGTTCCGCTCTCCTATATTAATAGTATCTCCAGTACTAACCACTTCAAAGTTATATCCACTACCATAATGTTCAATAATCCCTTCTTTACCCTTAGCTGAACAAACTACTGTAACATCATCTCTTAGTCTTTCCATCGTTCTAGGAAAACTAGAAGAATGATCTGGCTCTACATGATTAACAATATAATAATCAATATCTTTGAAATCAACTACCTCTTCTATATGTTCAAAGAACCTATCTATAAAAGGCTTGTACACACCATCTACTAATACATTCTTTTCATCTTTAATCAAATAACTATTATAGGTTGTACCTTGTTTCGTACTATAAGCAGGTCCATGAAACGAGTTAATATTCCAATCTCTTGCCCCAACCCAATAAACATCTTCTTTAACTTGAAAAATAGACATATTATCCCTCCATAACTTATTATCTTAAGATTAGTTTAACCTAATATTTTCGTATTATGTGACTGCTTCCAAACTGTATTAGCTATCTACCCCTAAAAACATATGAAGTTTCTACCTTTTAATCTACTTTTCTAGAAATTTCACCTCCTTGTTCATTTTTTGCAATGTGAATATCAACTACTACATTCATTCCTGGTCTAAAGATATATCCTTCTTTATCTACAGTTATTTTTACCGGAATTCTTTGTACCACTTTAGTATAATCTCCACTAGTATTAGTACTTGGAAATAAATTAAAATTAGAATTTGCCGCTTTTCCTATCCGTACTACTTGACCGCTAAAAACATTATCTGGATAAGCATCAACATAAACATCAACCTTCTGTCCTACTTTCACTTTATGAATATCTGTTTCTTCAACATTAGACTCTACCCAAGTATCCTTTAAATTAGCTATTGCATAAATAGGCTGCCCAGGAGAAGTAAAGCTACCTGGTTCTAAATACTTCTTAATTATTGTTCCATTCATAGGAGTTTTAACAGTAGTATCATTCAGTTTGTCTTTTATTGAATTGATCTTCTTTTTAGCTTCCTGCAACTGATTCTTTAGTGTAACTAATTCTTGTTCCTTAATCTGTATCTTCATTACTTCTGCTTTAGCTAAATTAAGATTAGCTCTTGCTGCTTCTAATTTATTTTTAGCTATATTTACTTTTTCTTTTCTAGTCCCTTTTTGTAAAAGTTCTAATTTCTTGGCAACACTTTTTTGTTGAGCTAAAGCTTTTTTATATTCAGTAGTAACGTTCTCTAATTGGTCCTGTGTTGCTACTCCTTTTTGATGTAAATTTTTAACTTGTTCCAAGTCACTCTTCACCTTTTGTAACACTGCTTTGGCTTTAGATAAAGCCGCTTCCATCTGTTCAACTTCTTCTTTTCTTGGCCCTTTTTCAAGAAGAGTTAAACTTTGTTGAACTTCATCAACTTTAGCCCGAGCTTGATTTAACTTTTCTGCATGTACTTTTCTCTGTAATTTAATATTCAATTTTAATTGAGGAACCTTCGACTTTAAAGTTTTATAGTGTGCCTGAGCTTGATGTAAGGTATTCAAAAGTTCGGTTTGGTCTAGTTTTGCTACTACTTCTCCAGCCTTAACCTGATCATTCTCCTCTTTTAACATTTTGCTTATTTTCGCAGGCATCTCAGCACTAATCTTAACTTGAGTAGCATTAATCTTACTATTCTCTACACTAACTATCGTACTCTGGTGCACCCACCATCGATAACCAAAGATACCACCTAATACAATAAATATCCCAATCAGTATAAAAAATATTTTAAATCTATTTTTAGTTGCTGGTTGAGATTGCTCTACATTTCCTTCCATAAATCATAATTCCTCCTTTAATTTTTATCTGGGTGTTTTTCTATGAATAAAGCTGGAATTAAACCTAAACTACAAAAAACTGCTACAAGTAAAAATGTGTCTCCAAATGCATTAGCCATAGCTTGTTTTGAAATATTACCATATAACATCACTAATGCTTTTTGTTGTAAATGCTCAACAGCATTACCGTTAACTAAAATACCATGCTGTAATTTATTAAGTGTCTGACTGACTATTGCTTCTCCTTGCTTTAAACCATTAGCTAATTTATTAAAATGAAATATTCTTCTATGTTCTAACTGTGGAGATAAAATTGCTAACCCAAACGAACCAGCCACTCTAGTCACTAGACTTCTAGTTGCCGCCGCTTGTGCCATCTTCGGTTCAGAAATTGCATTTAATGCAGCGGTGGTAACCGGCATCATAGTTAACCCCAAACCAATCGCACGAATAATCATCCAAAACTGAATATACCAAGAAGAAACAACTAGATTTAAACCATGCAACTTATACATAGAAAATACCATCAATGAAATACCAGTCAGTGCCAAAGGACGAGCGCCAATCCTATCAAATAACCACCCAGCAATAGGCATCATTATTCCCGTAACAATTGCTATTGGCATCAATAAAAGTCCTGTTTGCAAAGCAGTATAACCTCTGATATTTTGTAAGTATAGTGGTAATAAGAAGATTCCACCATAAAGACCAATAGTTACAAAAAAGACCGATATCATACTAAACGTAAAATTCCTCTTCTTAAAGATTCTTAAATCTATTAAAGGTTCAGTAATATGTAATTCATTGATCACAAATAATATTAACATTAAAATACCTACAGCTAGAATTGCTAAAACATATGCTTCATCCCATCCCTTACTAGAAGCCTCGCTTAATGCATATAAGACAGAAGCAAAGCCAATAGAAGCAGTTATAAATCCAATAAAGTCAAACTTTTTAGACGGAATAATCTCAGTCTCTTTTAATAATATCCCAGCTAATACAACTCCTATAATTCCAATAGGGATATTAATAGTAAAGATAACACGCCAATTTAGATTCTGAACAATATAACCACCCAATGTTGGTCCAATAGCAGGCGCAGCCATTGCAGCGATACCCCAAATTCCTAGAGCCATCCCTCTTTCTTCTAATGGAAATACTTGATAAATAATTGTATTACTAATCGGCATAATCATCCCACCACCGATTGCCTGAATAATTCGAAAGAAGATCATTGATTCCCTACTCCAAGCCATTCCACATAAAGCCGAACCTATAGTAAAGACAATCAAACTAAATATATACATCCTCTTAGCACCAAAATTATTACTTAAATAACCAGTAATCGGTTGAATAACTCCCATAGACAATAAGTAAGCAGTCACTACCCAATCTATCTCTTCATAGGTAACTCCAAAAACTGACATCATTTCTGCTAATGCTATGTTAACAATACTAGTATCCAAAATCGCCATAAAAGCTCCAATTAAGACTACCCCTAAGACTATCCATTTATAAGCCCCATTCTCTTCTTCAGTCTTTTGCTCTATAGATTTTACGTCTTGCTTCGACATGTATTCCCTCCTCTCAACAAAAACAAAAATAAAGATTCAGATCAAAAGGTACTTTTTGATAATAAAAACACTTTTGTTCTGAATCAAATTAATATTTAACTTTAAACATTAATTAACTAAATCCATCCTTTTTCCTGCCAATAATTATATTCGGCTTCCCAATCTTCTTGATTAGCAACAACTGCTTCTTTTAACATTTCTCGCATCTGCTTGTGAAACTCTAATTGTTCTGGATACTCCTTCTCTTCCTCTATAGCCACAACTAATTGCTTACCTAAGTTATTTGCATCAGCAAGAACTTTCTCCTAAAAGTTGGTTTATTTTCTTTAAAGTATCCTTTAACTGTAAAGTCTCTGTTACATCCAATTTCTTAATAGCTTGATTAATATATTGGCATCTAAAGGTCATAATAGATTCTAATAGTTCTTCTCCTTTTTCAGTCAGATGTAAATTTATTACTCGTCTATCTTCTTTACTTCTACTTCTTTTTAATAGGTTATCATCTTCTAATTTATCTACTAAATTGGTAATTGAGCTACATGCTAAATGCATCTCCTTTTTCAATTCTCCCATAGTAATGTTTTCATATTTGGAAACTATAATTAGAACAAAGAATCTACTTTTATTCAAATTAAACTTAGAAAGATTATCCTTTGTTTCCTTATTAATTTTACTACTGATAGTCCTTAATAACATCTCTACTTCCTGTACCCCATCGTTCACTGGCAATCCTCCTTGATCTTTTTATAATTTTTATAACTGTTAAATAAACGATTTGATTAAAAAATAATTAATTTTTGTTAGGATTTCTCTTATTTAGATATTCTTTTATTTAGAAGTACTAATTATTATAATATAAATTATATATAATATCAAGACTCAGCTTTAAATTAATTCTACTTTAAAATACCTTCAACTCTTCATTGCAATATGTATTATTCCATAGAGAATAAATACTTATCATGCTTGCATATAATCCCTTATTAATTATATAATAAGATTGAAATCAGATGAATTTTGAAAGGAGAGGAATTATGGAAAAAATATTAGAAACTATTAAAGACCGAAGAAGTATCCGTAAATATAAAGATAAGGAGGTGCCAAAAGAGAAAATAAAAAAAGTTTTAGAAGCAGCTAACTGGGCTCCTTCTAATGGCAATAGTCAGCCTTGGTACTTTACTGTTACCAAAGGAGAACCTGTAAAAAAAGTCTGTAATATCTTCTATGATTTTGCCAAAAGCTATATTCCTGATGCCCCTTACATTCCTGAAGAAAAGAAACCAGCGATGTTAGAGTATGCTAAAAATTTTGGTGGAGCACCAGTACATATTACTATCTCTTATCAAACTTATGATGATGAAATAAAAACTGAAGAAGCATTAATGGCAGCTAGTGCTGCTATACAAAATTTAGCCTTAGCTGCTTTTGAAGAAGGTCTAGGCACAGTATGGATTGCTGGTCATGTTGCCCATGAAGCAGAAACAAAAGAAATCTTAAATATTCCTGATGATCAGAATATCGCTGGAATTATTCCGATTGGATATCCAGATATGGATCCACCTGCCCCACCTAGAGAAGACCCTAAGCTAACAGAAAAAGTAGAATGGTTAGGTTTTTAAATAAAAAGTATAAATAATGATAACAAATGAAACAATAAAGTTAGAATATCCTTTCACGATGTACAATCTTACTAATTTCTTTAATTAGACCAAAAACAAAAAGGATGATTAAGATGAACACATCAATTAAAAGACTAAAACTTATTGTAACTACTTTTATTCTAATATTTTTATTCATTACTATTACTGGATGTTCTAATAAACAGCAAGCTCAATTAATGCCTAAAGATGATAATCAGCTTAAGCAAAATATATCCACAAAAAAAGAAAATAATAATGGTTCACTCCAACAAAGTTATGATTTACAAAAAGATTATATTGCAAATCTCTTAGAAAAAGATCTTATTACTAAACGTCAAGCTGACTATATGTTAGAAAGACTGAATGCAGCAAAAAATTATTACGAAGCAATAGGAGATAACTGGTTGGAAAAAGAATATCAATTCCGTAAAGATGCTATCCAAAAACAGCTAGAAAGAGGCTTCATTACCAAAAAACAGGCAGATTATATGTTAACAAGGTTAAGTTTAATGAAGAATTATTATGAAGAAGGCAATACTAGGTTCAGAGGAATTTCTAATATGTATAATATGCATTATAGTATGATGGGACCTGGTATGTATAGTCCAATGATGGGACCTCAAATGATGCCTAACTCTAATTTCGGACCGGGTATGATGTATGATAATTCAGAATTTGATCCCAGAAGACGAGGAATGGGACCAAATATGATGAGATAAGAATAAGTTAAAAATAGATAACAAAATGGCTAACTTCTTAATTGTAAATTTTAAGAGGTTAGCCATTAAGCTATTCTATATAAGTCTATTGCATAATTATAAAATTCGGCTATGTGAAAATTATTCCATGATTTTATCTACTTTACTCAATACTTCATTATAAACATCTTTAAGCGGTAAACCAAACTCGTTAGCTATCTCTTTACATTCATCATATTCAGGTGCATACTTCAAAACTTCACCATCAGTTAAAGCAACTTTAAGAGTCATCTCCCCAAATTCAGTCTCTACCTTTATAAACTTTCTATCTAAAGCTGTGCCTTCAACTTCATATCGTCTAGTGCCTAAGGTAGTAGTTTCCCTAAATAGAATATCCTCAAATTTCTGATATTCATTTTGGTAACATAATATATTAACCTTGACGCCAGGACGATTCTTCTTCATCATAATATTAGTTAAATAGACATCTAAAGCCCCTTCTTTTAATAATAGAGGAACTAAATGAGAATAAACCTCTGGGTTCATATCATCTATGTTCGTTTCGATAATCATTAATTTTCTTTTTCTCTTCTTCTTACCTAAAACTACCCGTAAAAGGTTAGCGATTTCTAAGTCTTTATTACCTAAACCATAACCTATCTTCTCAACCGACATCTGAGGAAAAGTAGTAAAGTCTTGAGCTAAAGTCTTAATAATCGCTGCTCCAGTCGGTGTGACTAATTCACTCTTGATCCCTTTAGAATAAATAGGCACATCCTTCAGAATTTCTAAGGTAGCCGGTGCAGGCACTGGTATCTTTCCGTGAGCACACTTAGTAAAACCGGTACCTACATGTAAAGGTGACGAATAGATTTTATCGACTCCTAACTTATCTATACAGATAGCCGCACCAATGATATCTACAATTGAATCGACAGCACCTACTTCATGAAAATGAACCTTATCGATTGGTTTAGCATGAACCACAGCTTCTGCTTGGGCTACTAGCTTAAAAATGCGTCTGCTTAATTCTTTGACATCCTCATTTAATTCACTCTCATCTATTATCTTCTCAATATCATAAAGATTTCTATGTGCATGGTGGTGATTATGATTATCTTGAGAATGAGTATCATGATCTGCCAATATCACGTCAAAATTTATTCCTGTAATACCCTTCTTCTTATCTTCTTCAACTTTTATTTCATATCCATCAATATTTATCTTCTTTAACTCTTCCAAAAACTCATCTTCATCTACACCTAAATCTAATAAAGCACCAATAGTCATATCACCACTTATACCTGACAAAGAATCAAAATATAGTATTCGCTCCATCTAGCAACAAATCCTTTCCTATTTGCCATTTTTCCTAGCCTTCTCAATCTGTTTATTGATAGTATTAGCTAAATAACCAGCTCCAAAGCCATTATCAATATTAACCACACCAATCCCACTAGCACAGCTATTTAACATAGCTAACAGAGTCGCTAACCCTTCAAAGTGAGCACCATAACCAACACTAGTCGGCACCGCAATTACCGGTTTATCTACTAATCCACCAACTACACTGGCTAAAGCACCTTCCATCCCAGCAACAGTTATAATTATGTTTGCTTCTTCAAATTTATCACGTTGAGATAGAAGTCGATGAATGCCAGCAACTCCAACATCATAAAGACGTTCAACTGTATTCCCTATTACTTCCGCTGTAAGAGCTGCCTCTTCGGCGACAGGAATATCAGAAGTACCACCGGTTACAACTAGAATCTTACTCTTCGTCTTCTCAATCTCTTCATTCTTCACTATGATTATTCGGGCTTCTTCGTGGTATTCAACATCATCTGTTACTTCTCTTACCGCTTCATATACTTCCTTCTTTGCCCTCGTTGCTAAGATATTATTACCACGTTCCATCATCGTTGCTACTATTCCTTTAATATGCTCAATAGATTTACCTTCACAGTAGATTACTTCGGGATAACCATTACGAATACCTCGGTGATGATCAATCTTAGCATAACCTAAATCTTCAAAAGGTAGATCTTTTAACTTCTTCATAGCTTTGTCGGTCTCTAGAGTCCCATCTTTTACTTCATTTAAAATGGCTTTAATATCTTCATTTTTCAAGTTTAAGTCCTCCTTTATCTACTTCTTATCTTCTTCATTTAATACTTCATTCATACTACCTGTCCGATACCCTTCTAAGTCCATAGTGATGTAAGTATAACCAATCTCTTTGAATTTGTTAACTATATCCTCTCTTAAATTCAACAGTTGCTCAAAATCTTCAGATAGTATTTCAATTCGAGCTGTATTCTCATCATGATGTCGAACCCTTAACTGTTGCCAAGAGTATTGTCGTAAATAAGCCTCTGCTTGGTCAACCATCTCTAATTTATCAGCAGTAATCTCATCTCCATACGGGAAACGAGAAGAAAGACAAGCAAAAGCAGCTTTATTCCATGTAGGTAACCCTAACTCTTTTGAAACCTCACGAATATCATCTTTAGTAAAACCAGTCTCTTTTAAAGGACTTAACACTCCTAATTCTTTAGCTGCATCGGCTCCTGGACGATAATCGCTTATATCATCATAATTGGCACCATCAGCTACGTTAGCATAACCTTTTTCTTCAGCTACTTCTTTTAAAGATTTAAAAAACTCAAACTTACAATAATAACAACGTCGCGGTGGATTTTTTACAAAATCTTCGTTATCTAATTCTTCAGTATAAGTAACTAAGTGCTGAGCACCAATCTCTTTTGCTAGCTCTTTTGCTTCTTCTAATTGTTCTGCTGGATAAGTTTCGGCACTAGAAGTAACAGCTAATACCTTATCTCCCAACACATCATAAGCAACTTTAAGTAAGAAAGTGCTATCTACTCCACCAGAAAACCCGATAACTAAACTATCTAAATTAGCTAAATAATCTTGAAGTTCATTATATTTCTCTTTTACTGTCTTTGATAATTCGCTCATAATTATTACCTCCATTATTTATATTTTAGGTAACCATAGATATAATTAGATATAAAAACAAAAAACCATTTTATTTTTACTGAAAACTATAAAAATAACCTAAATATCTTTTGAATAGTTCACTTTTAAGTTTACTAATTAATATTGACATTTCTCTTACCCCTTTATTAACTTATTTAATATATACTATAATTACATTAATATATCCAAATATAATTAAATATCATGTAATCCAACCCTATATGTTAGGATAGTTGTCGTAAGGAATAAAATTTGTGTATAATAAAGTAACGACAATAAATCCTAAGGAGAATTAATATGCCCAAAAAAGTTTATCCCAAAGAATTAAAAGAATCTGTTTTTAAAAGACTTGCTCCACCAAATGCTGAAAAAGTACCTGATTTAGCAAAAGAATTAGACATACCTAGAAATACTCTTTATTCCTGGCGAAGTAAGGTTCTTAAAGAAAGCTCTGCTACTAGTAAAAGAGCGAGCAAATGGACTTCTAAAGATAAGTTTCAAGCTGTCTTAGAAACTGCCAGTCTTTCTGAATTGGAAACTTCTAAATACTGTCGAGAAAAAGGAATTCATCTTGAAGAATTAAAAAGCTGGGCTAAGCAATGTCAAAATGCTAATGATACTAAACTAGAAGATCCAAAAGAACTTAAAGATAACCTAAAAAATGAAAAACAGAAAAATAAAGAACTCCAGGAAGAACTAAGATATAAGGAAAAAGCTCTCGCTGAAACTGCAGCTTTACTGACACTTAGAAAAAAGTCAAATGCGATTTGGGGGGACCCCGAGGAAGACTGATCAGTGATTCAGATCGCATAAGAGCAGTAAAGCTGATCAATGAAGCAAGAGAAAATGGTGCAAGGTTAAAACCAGCCTGTAGAGAGCTTGGAATTAGCTCCCGCACCTACCAAAGGTGGACTAAAAACGGTGGGATCAAGAAAGATCAAAGACCAATGATTAAAAGAAAACCACCTAAAAACAAATTAACAAAATCAGAAAGAGAAGAAATTATTAGAGTATCTAACAGTAAAAAGTTTGCAGACCTACCACCATCAAAAATTGTACCTAAATTAGCTGATAAGGGTAAATATATTGCTTCGGAATCAACTTTTTATAGAATATTAGCTGAAGAAAAACTAAATACCCATAGGAGTAAATCTAAGGAGCCAGTAAAAAGAGAAATACCAACTCATATAGCTACTGCTCCCAATCAGGTGTGGACCTGGGATATAACTTGGCTCAATGCTTTTATCAAGGGTAAATTCTTTAAACTGTATTTAATTGTAGATATGTTTAGCAGACTAATAGTTGCTCATGAAGTCTGGGAAACAGAAAATGCTGAGTACTCTAAAAGATTAATTAGAAAAGCAACTCTTTTTCAAGGCATAGCAGCTAAAAAAGATAAACCGTTAGTATTACATTCTGATAACGGTAGCCCTATGAAAGCAGCAACATTTATGGCAACACTCGAAAAACTAGGAGTTCAAAGTTCATTTTCAAGACCAAGAGTAAGTAACGATAATCCCTATTCTGAGTCACTATTTAAGACAATGAAGTATAGACCTGTTTATCCAAATCAAGGCTTTAAAGACTTAAATGAATCCAGAAAATGGGTCTCTAAATTTGTTCACTGGTACAATCATGAGCATTTACATAGTGGAATTAATTTTATAACGCCCTACCAGAGACATTACGGGCTTGATATAAATATAATGAAAAAGCGTATTGAAACATATAAAAAAGCTAAAGCAGCTCATCCAGAAAGATGGTCAGGAAAAATTAGAGATTGGTCTCTTCCTGAATATGTAACATTAAACCCAATGGAAGAAGACAAAGTAGAAAAATATCTCAACCAGCAGAGTTCCTAACTGGAACTCTGAATGAAGAGTATTCAAAGAAATTTTTAATTAAATGCGACAACTTACTTGACAAACACCGTCCAATAGGATATAATAAAAAAAGATATTGCATTTAACATAAAAAAGGAGTGATTAGTGATGACAACTTTCGCAATTCCAAGAACAGTTCACCATGGCAAGAATTCACTAAAGGAATTAGAAAATCTAGAAGGTAATAAAGCCATTATAGTCACAGATGAAGGAACTATGAGTAAGCTTGGCTTTGTTGATAAGGTAAGAAAACACTTAAAAAATGCAGGTTTAGAAGTAAAAGTTTTTGAAGGAGTCGAACCCGACCCATCGGTAAAAACCGTAAAAGAAGGTAAAGATATAATGTTAGACTTTGGACCTGACTGGATAATTGCACTAGGTGGAGGCTCACCAATGGATGGTGCTAAAGTCATGTGGTCTTTTTATGAGCATCCAGATTTAAAATTCGAAGATATTATAGAAGTAAATTCCATGCCTAAATTAAGAAATAAAGCTAGATTTGTTGCCATCCCTTCAACTAGTGGTACTGCATCAGAGATTACCGCCTTTGCAGTAATTACAGACCGAGAAAAAAAGATTAAATATCCATTAGTCTCCGGGGAAATCATTCCCGACATTGCTATTGTAGACCCTGAAATACCTTCAACAATGCCTAAACATATTACTGCCAATACTGGTATGGACGTATTAACTCATGCTGTCGAAGCTTATATCTCTACAGCAGCAACTGACTATACAGATGCATTAGCCCTAAAAGCTATCGATTCAGTATTTGAATATCTACCAACAGCTTATGAAAATGGTGATGACCTAGCAGCAAGAGAAAAGATGCATGATGCATCTACAATGGCAGGAATGGCCTTTTCTAATGCTTCGTTAGGTATTGTCCACTCATTAGCTCATAAGATTGGTGGTGAATTGCATTTTACACATGGACTATCTAATGCAATATTATTACCATATGTAATCGAATTTAATTATGAAGCAGCTGAAGATAAACTTCAAAAGATTCAAGATACTTTAGGAATCGGTTGTCTAGCAGAAGAGGTTCACAAATTAAATAACAAAGTAGGAATTCCTGATAACTTCCAAGCAATAGCAGACAAATTTGATGTCACAGATGAAATGTTTGAAGATGCTTTAAGTCGGATGCCAGAAAATAGTCATAAGGACCCATGTACTCTAACTAATCCTAATGAGCCTACGGTAGAAGATATGAAAGTACTTTATGAGAAAGCATATTATGGGAAATAATGAAATGACTAACTTCTTAAGATTAAGAAGTTAGTCATTAATCATCTTCTATTTCTCGAGCAAAATTCCAGCCTTATATTTGAATCCCCACAAATAAACAAAAAATTCACTTAGTTCCTTCTTTAACAATGGAAGTAAGTGAATTTTAATAATATTATTATTAATGTTAAAATGATGCCAAAATAATTATTTCATAATTAGCTAATTATATTTTTATAAGATACCTTTCGAACTTTCACAAAAACTACATATCTTTTTATCTTGCTTAGCAGTGTAAAATTCTTTCTGACATTCATTACAAACCTTCTTCAGTCCAACTATTACTTCTTGCTCACTATTATCTAGGTTATAATTGATGTCTTGATTAATACTAATCTGCTGTTTATAACAGACATCTTCGCAAAGACCACAATTAGTACAAAGATTATGATTAGCTACAATCTTCTTTTCTTCTTTTTCATTCTTTAGTTCTAAAACATTATTTGGACATAAGGAAGTACAAATCTGACAGAAATCACAATCTATTCCGATATCTACTTTCCAAAATAAAGATAAGGACTCAACTCTTTTATTCTTTGTCACATTATCTTCTAACCTTTCAATTAATGATAATAATTCTTTTCTT
Organism: Candidatus Frackibacter sp. WG13; assembly: GCF_900114655.1. Lineage (GTDB taxonomy): Bacteria > Bacillota > Halanaerobiia > Halobacteroidales > Acetohalobiaceae > Frackibacter. The sequence continues at coordinate 19,018 of NZ_FOTT01000011.1, read as the reverse complement.
TTATCATTAATTTTAACCTCAACACTATCTTTTTCAGTCTTTTCATTTTGGCTAAAAGTCAATAAACTTGTTAGACCATTAATACTTTCGTCTCTTAACTTATTTATAAACTCCCTTCTTCCAAGTCCCTCAGCTTCTTTACCTTCATAATTAGTTTCTTTAAGATTAAAAGATTCAAAATTTAGATTATTAGGTTCTTCCATTGAAATGATAATTCTAGATTCATCAAAGTAGTTTTTTAATAAAAAATTACAATTATTTACTGCTCTATCTATTAATTTACGTCCACTTTGCAATTGACATTGAGCACATTGGCCTGACTGCAACCAAATTGAATCTGCACCAGTAAAGAGTAACTTTAATAATAACCTTTCAGATAGTCTTCCTAAGCATTTAATCTGTATACTATTTTTATTCTTTTTCGCTGCTTGACATTGAATTATTAGATTTGAACTTACATTAAGTTTTTTCTGAACCTCATTCAAAAGATGAGAGTCTGAATCTATTTCCAAATTAAATACTTGATTTGGACAACTAGTAACACAAAGTCCACATTGATTACATTTATCAAAATCTATTCTTATTTCTTCATCATCTATTATAATAGCATTCTGGGAACAAACATCTTGACAGGCAGAGCAATTGCTTTTCGAAGATATAATTTTAGTACAACATTTTTCTTTAACCTTTATTGGTCTAGTATCTATTTTTTCAATAAAGTTAAGTAGTTTTCCAAGCATATTCTCATCCCATCCTTAAAAAATATTTATAATTCTTTTACAATTACAACATTATATGCTGATTATACTTTGCCATCTAAAAAAAAGAGATACCCCTAAATTAGAGTGATATATATCACATATATATATCACATATTTATGTTACATATATTGTATTCGTTGTTTTACGACAAATTCCTGTAATTTATCTATTTTTTTGCAAGCACTCCCTGTTGATTATTAAATTAAATTTCACTTTTAACTTGATTTGTTTTCCATAACATGGTAAAATAATATTAATGATATCTCACTTACCATCCTTTTACTAATTTTTTATTATTAATATATTTATAGTTAAACCATAGGCTTTTAAGTGAATCTTTGCATATTAATCCCAACCCACTCTAATTTTAAGCAAAGATTACAACTAATTAGCCTTACGGTCATTTTTTTAGTTTCAATTATCGCACTCCTTTTTCTAAAATAACAACTAATACCGTCTTCAATAATATCTTAATATCTAAAATTAATCCTTGGTTATGTATGTAAAGCAAATCCAATCTTGTTTTTTGTCTAGGCGTCAATTCATATCCTCCTGTCACCTGTGCCAGTCCAGTTATTCCTGGTTTAATTAGTAATCTATTCTTAAAAGATGGATGCTCATCACTAAATTTCTTTATAAAAATTTCTCGCTCTGGCCTAGGACCTACTAAAGACATCTCTCCTTTTAATACATTCACAAACTGAGGTATTTCATCAATACGTTTCTTACGAATAAAATGACCCACTTTAGTTATTCGTGGGTCATCTTTCTGAGCCCAAACTGGACCCGTCTTTTCCTCTGCATTTTCTATCATTGATCTAAATTTATAGATAGTAAATTCCTCCCCCGCTAAACCAAGCCTTGATTGTTTAAATATAATTGGTCCTGGAGTTTCAACCTTAATTGTAATAGCTACTATTAATATTAACGGTAGCGTCAATATTAAACCAGTTAGCGAGACTATTATATCTAACAAGCGTTTAATGATTAAATATGATTGATAACTAAATTTTTTACTCCTTTTTCTTTTTAACCATACCTCTTTGACTCTAGAATTAACAATCTCAGAATCTATCTTAGACATTTATGACACCTCTCTTAATCTCACATAATAATATAACATTTTTTCATTATATGTGGATACACATGTTTATCCACATCCACTATGATCACAATCATCCTGCCCCCAATTTCCACTTTGACTCCAATTGATTATTGTCAAATAGGTATCTCCACCACTGCCATGATCATAGAAATTCCCAGAAGATGCTGAGTCTTTTAATAGTGATCGACTTTGATCATTATTCGCTCCATGCACTGCATGGCACGATGCACAATTAAAGTCATTATGTTCTTCGTGTAAATTCTCACCACCATCTCTACCAGTAAACCCTGAACTAGCATTTTGGCTCGCATTTATTCCATAAGTATTACTATCATGGCAGTCTAAACATATTGATGAATCACCACTTCTACCTTCAATACCAAAGTTCGGATCCCAATCATTTTTCAATAATTTTGGTTGATCTGAACCATGGGGGATTCCAGTTTGACTGCCCTGATTGCTATTATTACTATTTCCATGACAGGCAGTACATTTCATGTTCGTATTAGAAGTAAATCCATTGTTAAAAGCTACTTGCCCATTATTACCATCATCATAACTAAGGTCCTGTAAATCGTGGATTGTATTATATCCACTAAATTTATCACTATGACAATCAAGACATACCTGTGGGTCACTTCCTTTGAGAATCGAAGGTTTGTTGGAACCATGAGGCACACCTGTTTCACTTCCTACATTTATAATATTATTATAATTAACACTATCACCATGACAAGCAGTACACTTTGTATTGTGTTGTGAACCTACGGCTTGCGTAAAGTAAATTTTAGGTTGTTGTCCATTAGTAGCATCATCATGACATTTTAAGCAAAGATCACTAGTACTTGGATTAAATATATCAATAAATTGCGACTTGGTTAATAAACCTGATGCATTAGAACCATGAATTGCCTCAGTAGTTACATCTACACTATTCCCACCGTGACATTTATTACATTGTTCAGCATTAGTCTCATTACCATGAGTATAAGTTCTATTATCAAAAGTATATTTCACACTATCTATACTTTCTTGTAAACCATTAGCCCCTTGATGACATTTATAGCATAACTCATAACTATTTGTCACTGAAGTAATTAAAGTACCACTTAAATCGAAACCTGGCACTCCTGCGAAAGCATTGGTACCTGTAACTTGATGAGGGTCATGGCAGTCAGAACACTCCGCATGTTTATTAGCAGCAAAAATTGGCAAGTTATTACTTGGATCATTATTCTCTATTGCATCATGTCGTCCTGTTAAGTTCCCATCTTCTATTGGATGCACAGAGCCTCTATTGTTATTAGCCTTATCTATTACACTACCGATATCAGGTATTGAATCCCATTCACTATAGCGACTCCCATCATCATCATGACATGTATAGCATAACTGCTCTTCAGTAGCAGCCTTCAATTGTGCTGGTTCATTAGCATTATGAGAAGTATGACAATCATTACAAGTAACCCCAGCATCATAATGAGCATTTCCAGTTGCCCAACCAGTTTTATCATGACAAGTAGTACATAATTCACCATTAGTATTATCTTTAATTAAAAAGTTTCCATAAGTATTATCATGGGGTTCATGACACGAAGTACATTGCAATCTAGAATTACTATCTAACATATCAATATTAATAGTATCACCTAGACCACTAGGTGCCATAGTAGGGTCTACTAATCCCTCATCTTTTTCTGCTAACGTAGGATCATAAACAAAGCTAATTGGATGATCATTGGCAATATTAACTCCTAAATTAGCTTTAGCTGTATTAGCAAAAGTATTAGAAGAATCTAACTTCTCACTACCACTATCAGTGATAGTTTCATCTCTTCCTACAGAACGAGCATAATTAACATCCCCCATAGCAATTGTCCCATCATGACAACTTAAACATAAAGCAGATGTTCCATTTGGCTGTCCGATGTCTCTTGCATCCGTAGTAGAACTATCATAAAGAGTATAAGTTTGTCCTGACATTTTATGATTCCACAATGGCTCAATTGGATCAGCAAAATGTGGTGTATGACAATACAGACAATAGTTATCGCCTTCATTAGATTTTATATCCCCTGTTCCAGTAACAGTTAAATTATGTGCTGAATCTCTTGTGTCATATGTATCTGCCACAACAAAATTAGTAAAAACAAATAACATAATCAACTGTATTAGCATGCAAACTATAACTTTTTTAGTAATATTCATAATTACTTTCATCACCTCTTCCAAAGTATTATATTGATACTAATTTCTAGTATTTTAGCCGCTTATTGCTTACCTAAATATTTAAATATCTGTATTCGGTGATTATGTGAATCAGCTACATAAATCTTATTCTGTTGATCAATATAAATTCCCGTTGGCAACCAAAATTCACCTAAGTCCGTCCCTTTCTCCCCTAAGATTAATAATAACTGTCCTTGTTCATTAAAGATTTGCACAACTCCAAATAAAGTATCAACTACATAAATATGTCCATCACTATCAACAGCTAGTCCTTTTGGTCGGGCAAACCTACCTGAACTATCTCCTAAATCACCAAACTTGGAAATAAAATTGCCTTTTAAATCAAAAATTTGTACTCTAAAATTCATAGAATCACTAACATACACCTTTTCATTCTTTACAGAAATATCAATTGGATAGTTAAATCTCCCTGCTTTTACTCCTCGTTGTCCAAAGCTTTTTATTAATTTATAAGTATTAGTATCATAAATATAAACTCTACTTTCTATAGTATCAACTATGTATAATCGATTCTGCTTTCTATCAATTCCTAACCCTGTAGGTCTCTTAAATTTCTTAACTCCTAATCGTTTAATTAATTTACCTTTATTAGAAAAAACTAAAACTTCTTGTTGGGAAGAGTCAGAAACAAATATTTTTTTACCATCCACTACTACATCAATAGGCGTTTCAAAATATTTCTTCCCTTCTCCAGAAAAGAATGACCCTTCACTCTTATATAAAATTTTTTTCATTTTATGCTCATTAAAATCTATCTTATATACTGCTTGGGCAGTTGGGTCTGCAATATATAATTCATTATTGAAACTACTTAAACCAAAAGGTCTTTCTAATCTAGCTTTACTCTCTTCCTGTCCTAAAAGAAAGTCTACAATTTTACCCCATAAACTTTCTTCTTGTTTAGGCTTTAATTGTTGGGCATGAGAAATACTACGTATAAATTTAATCTTAGCATTATTTGGTGATGGCCAATACTTACGAAAATCTGTTTTTTTCTCTTGAGCAGCACTCACTTTTACAGGAAAGCCCATACTTATACTTAAAATAGTTATTATAATTACAGTTATTATTAATGTTATATACGTTAGAAAATCATAGTTATATTTATCATAATTTTTCATTGTCTTCCCTCCTAAAAATATTTTAGTTACTTTTATATGTAATTATTATCTAAATATTAGTCGATTGTCTAGTTAAACTTCAAAATTCAACAGATTAAAAGTAACGTGTTATACCAGTAGTTACCTCTAAAGTATCACCTGGATTATAAGTATTACCACCTGTTTCTCGCCATGATACATCTAATTTTAATACTATAGATCGATAACGATACCTCACATTGAGATTAATACTCCTATCCCATTTATCTGCTACAAAATCATTATCTTGCCACAGATTCATACTCAATTGTGACCATCCTTTGGAATAACTAATTTCACCTTCCCATTGACGATAATTTTTTACCTTTTCACCTATATTATCTTCTTCATCTTCATGGTAACCTTCTACTCCTAATTTAAATTTTAAATCACTATAAGTAGGATTATATAATAAATCTAAGTCATAATTAGGTTTATATTCAAAATCTTTTAGATTAGAATCATACTCAGTTCTTCCATTAAAATATAAATTTTTAGTTAAATAACGCTGATAATTAAGCTCAGCACTAAATTTCTGAGTAACATCAGTTCTTCTATTTTTAATTACTTCATCTTTAATCTCTTTTTTCCATTTAATATTTTGGTTATAAGAAGACTCAAGAGTAAAATTACCAAAATAAAGATTTACAAATTCTTTATCTAAATCTAAACTTAAAGACGTCTGTTGTTGACTAGATATTTTATAATTCTTATTAAATCTTTTTTGAGTGCTATTAGAAATCTTTAAAATAGATTCAATATCATAGAGATTATCTTCTAATGATAAGCTAGTATTCTGTTTTTCAAATACTTTATACCCTGTTTCGAACTCTTTATTACTATTATTAGAAAAATTAACTTTAGAATTAATATCTTTAAAATTTAGGTTACTCTCCAAACTTAATTCTACATTCTCCTGTCTGTTGATTCTAAGATTATTTATTTGATCAAAAGTCTCTTGACTGGTGCTAGATATATCAAATTCAATTGGTGCTTCCTTCCAATATGAAGTATCAAAGCCTAATTCTATTATTAAATCATTTGAAGCAAGTCCAGCTCTTTTTTTCGAATCTATTTTATTAATCTCACCATTAAAACTCAAAATTGGATAAGGAGTAGCAGTAAATGCTACTGTTGATTCGGTATTTGAATCTTCAAAGATATAGCTATCCTCCTCTATCTCCTCCTTCTCAATTCTTTTTTTATGACTTACTTGTGTTTCTAAATACTTTAATGGTTGCCATTTAGTACGTAAATTATAACCAATATTCCGTTTCTTCTTACGGTCAGTAATATAATATACACCATCAATATCAGACAGAGAGAACCAATCTTTATGAAAATAATTATTAATAGAAATATATCTATTGATAAATTTATTCTTAGTTTTATTATTAATTAAATCTTTTGTAAACATTTTATTATATTTACCAGTTATTTTAGTATTTAAGAAAGCAGTATCTCTATACTCTCCAAAAGATAAATTCTTATTTAAAGACAGATCATATTCATAATTTTTATCATTTATCTTTGCCTTTTTTACATCAAAATTTTGTTTTTTCTTCAATTCTGTCTGGAACCGCAATCCAAAAGGTAAAGGACTGGATAAAGAAACCGAAGAACTTTTAGATATGGTATCCACAGGAGATGTTATCTTATCCGTTTTGTATTCTCGTTTACTTTTACTTGTATTTAAGCCTAAAGACATAGGACTCATCGGAAACAGATCAGTATTAAGATGATAACCAGTTACTTTAGGCTCTAATCCTTCGGATTTATAAAGATAGTCGCGATAATTTAAGCCAAAATCATAATAACCTATCTGTGGTATAAAAAGCACCCCTGCCTTCCCAAGTTCAAGGCTATAATCACTATATGCATTATAATCACTAGCTCCATCTTTATTCTTCCTATAATCGCTTTTCCATCTTAAATAACCTTGAAGATCTAGACCACGAGCTAAAGTATTCTGAGTTAATAATATGCTAATCAGAACTATTAATATAATTCTTATAATTGTAAAATTTCTCTTCATAATAGCATACTCCTCATATTATCTTATCCTTTCTAAATTTGAATTTCTAACTTTAACCCGATTATTTAGTAATATAATTAATAGTGCCCTTTCAATGCTACTTAATAGATCATAAATGTCATTTATTTAATTCTTCACTATAAACTTCTTTTATCTTTAAATTAATGCTTATTCCTAACCCTAATAATACCCAAAAGATAGGTGCAACAGAAATTACACTATCATTAAAGAATCCTGTTGTAATATAACCTGTAAAAGCAACTAAGACTCCGAAGCCAACTATAGTATAAGTATCATTTAATTCTATCTGCCAATAAAGCTTAATACTTGATATAAAATAGAAAATAAATAAAGATAAAACAGCTAAAAGTGAGACTAGTCCAGTATTAATTGCGATCTGTAAATATAGATTATGAGGCTTGTCTACAATCTGCAATACATTACCAAATGTCTTAAGCTTACCGATAAAATCATTCTGTGGAAAATAAAGAGCAAAAGTGTCAGGACCATACCCAGTAATAAAAGTATCTTTCAATATTGGAAGTGATCTAGACCAAATAAATCCACGCCCTGATCCTAAACGCTCTTTATTCTTAAACCCCCAATGTTCTATCTCCTTCAGTTTATATAAATTCCTTTTTATTCCCATAATTCGCAAGCCTTTTTCAGTCAATTTAAAATTAACTTTCATTCTTTTATTACCAAAGAGCTTATCGTATTCGAAGTGAAGTAGGTCTTTTCTCGGTACATATGTAAAATGATAATTTTTATACTGCCGGTCATGAAGCTTAATTACATTTACATATTCCCCCTCTTCATAAGGATCTGGATATCTAGAAGATGAATAAAAAATCTCTTCGTTAAGCTGATTATAAAATTTTAAATAATTATTCTCTTTTAAAACAACATTTAACGTTTCTGTCTCTGTTATGATAGATAATCTATTATCATTCATTTCGATATCTTTAAGGTTACTTACTTTACCTTCACCAAAAACCATCCTAGTCTCTTTTCCTAGGGATAATAACTCACTTCCTAAATCACCATTAGCTGCATAATTCATAATGCTAAATACTACAATAAAACAACAAATAATTCCTAAAACATACTTGTAATCCTTAACTATTCTTTGATATAATAATATAATTAAAAGTAATATTGCAAAAAAGCCACCGACTATTCCTGCCCGTGAACGAGAACCAAGCCAATTAGCAAATATCAAAATATTAAAGATACCCACCATTAATTTATACTTCTTATTCTTAATTAAAATATATAATCCTAAAGTAAAACTAAATAAGATAACCATATAACTCCCAACATAATTGGGATTATACAGAGTAGCATATATAGTATTTGGAGGAAATTTAGTATCTATTGTTCCTGCGGCAGTATGTAATGTATCAGGCATAATTAATAACTGTCCTGTTAATGTCTTAAAAAAATCTAAACCAAAATACTGAAAAATACCTAAAATACCTAAAATAAAAGCAGACATTAATAGAGACCCTACTAAAAATTTTATATCTTGCTTAGTATTAACTAAATTTATTGTAATAAAGGTTATAACCAAATATGAAAGTAAAACAAACATTCCTTCATAACGATCCGGAAATCCAAAAAAAGCAATTACTTTATATTCCGATAAAAATGTAGAAATTATAATAAAAAAAGCATAGATTCCTAAAGGTAGATAATAATAAGTCTTTTTTAATTTATTACTCTTTCTTAAATAAACAATAAATAATATTATAGCAACAGCAGTAACTATTAAAAACCACACCATCTTATAATAAGAAAAATAATCCCAATTAAATTTGGTACCTGTCCAGTATCTAAGTAAAAAATATTGTAATCGGACTTTCTTCAAATATACTATCAAAGGAATAATACTAATTATAAAAGCGATAGGTGCTAAGTATAAATAATTCTGATACTTATTAATCTCTTTCAAAATATTACCTCCAATCTAAAGATTAATTAGTCTAATTTCTTATTTTTTGTATTACTTTTTTGGTTATTTTATTATAAAAATACATTTAAACATTATTAATTCATAAATTCATAATATTTATATCATAGTTTCGTAACAATTTAGATATATAATACATAATAAGTTATTAAAACTAATACAATATAATATTCAAAATATAGCATTTAAAGGGCTAAAGGGCTCTAAAAGAGCCCTTTAGTTAAGTCCAGCTTTAATAAGCACTTATAATAAGCACTTATAATTTAATTAATTTTACTTCTGGTGACACTGGATACAAAGGTTCTCAGCAGCATGCCCACCTTCTTGGAAGGTAGCTATATCTACTGGTGACTGTGCCCAAGCTTGTGCAGGCTTAACTCTTAAGAAAGAGTCTTCGTCTCCTGCCATACCATCAAGGTCTAAGTGTGGATCGTGACAAGTATAGCAACTAACTATATCGTCATATGTTCCACTCACACTTTCACTTAATAAAGCGAAAGATTCATCACCTGGGTTTAAGTCAACCATCTTAGCACCCCAAGAAGTTGTTGTAATACCTCTGAATCTTCCAGGTTCATACTGGATACCTACTGGGTGATCATCATTTAAGTCTCGAGTAATGACGTTCTCTGCTAAAGTAACTTGACCTCCAGCGTTACCAGCAGTACTAGTGTCTTCAGTAGTAGTACCTGCTGTTTGAGGTACTGTCATAGTACCATCGTGACAGCTCATACATAACTTTGTAGCAGTACTGAACTCTGCAAAGTTATATAATTTGCCTGGAGGAGTCAAAGCTGCATCAGTAGTAGTACCAGAACCATTATAGTAATCACTGAATAAAGCTCCTTCTTCCTCTGAATTAGTGTTGTGAGGAACGTGGCATCCTACACAAGAGATATCAGCACCAGTTAGAACATCATAACCGTTACCAGTAGTCCCTAATGCAGCTGAATCCTGATCTATACTGAAATCATGGCCAGAACCATCGATTCCGTAAGTACCATCAGTATCCAAAGTAGCATCAGCAGCTGCTGCTGGTATGGCAAATAGAGCTATTACCAAAGCAGATAGGAAAAGAACTCCTAGCTTCTTCATAATCTCACCTCCTTTCTATACTGGGATAGATTTTTGCCTGTCTAGAGATACTCTACCATCTCTAGACAAATAGGCAAAAGCTATATAAAATTTAAAACTTAGTTATTGTCAGATTTATTATCAGACTTCTTTTGTTTAACATCTTTATTCTTATTAGATTTATCTTCTTTCTTTGGAGGTTGGAGCTTTAATACCTGTACTCTTCTATTCATAGTATCAACAATATATATTCGACCTTGATCATCAATCTCTATTTCTGCTGGCAATCGAAACTGCTTATCACTTACACCAGGTCGACCAAAGAAAGAGGTTAACTTGCCTTTTTGATTAAATATCTGTACAACCTGCAAGTAACCATCAGTTATATAAGTTCGACCTTTATTATCGATAGCAATACCTTTTGCCCGTGGCAAACTTCCTAAAGTTTGACCAGGACCACCATCAATCTGTCTAACAAACTCTCCTTTTGAATTTAGAATTTGCACTCGATAATTAAGAGTATCTCCTACGTAGATTTTTCCTTTTTGATCTACAGCAACCGCAATTGGATAATTAAATGTTCCATGAATATTACCTCGTTGTTTACCAATTACCTTAAGTAATTTTCCTTTTAAATTATAAACCTGTATATTATGGCCTCTTGTATCTGCCACATAGACTCGCTTTCTCTTCTCATCAATTGCTAAACCTGTTGGTCTTTTAAGTCTTTTTATATCTTTTTTATCTGTTATATAACCAAATTCATTAATAAATTTTCCCTTTGTATTAAATATAGTAATTCGATTTTTGGTAGAATTAGAAACATAAATCTTATCTTTAATTATATCAATACCAGTTGGATTCTCTAATCTCTTTACTCCAATCTTCTTGAGATAAGAGCCATCGGCATTAAATACTAGTATTTCACTCTTAACAGCATCTGTTACGTAAAACTTACCTGTTGAATTATCTACTGCAATTCCAAAAGGTTTATTAAACTCAACTAGAGGTTTAGAGCCTACAAAGAATCTCTTAATACTTGCCAAAATCCCTTTTTCCCGAGTACTACCATATGTAATTGCTAATGCTTTCATGCGATCCTGTACATAAACTTCATCCATTTTCTCCTCTTGTTTATTCTTTTTTACTACTTGTTCATCTGTATCATTATCCTTAGCTAATACCGGAGTATTCAAACTTAAAAAGATAATTCCTATTACTAATCCCAGTACAAAAATATTATTCAGTCGTCTTCTATTTGTAATGTGTATATTCATAATTCACCCCTCGCTATAAATATATTTTTTAGTCTAACTAATTCATTTTCATGATTGTTCATGACATTGTTTACATATGTTCTGAGCTTTTATCTTTAAAGATGCCTTGTTAGCTCCACCATGAGGATAGTGGCATGTAAGACAGTCTATCTCTTTTTGTAATTCAATATTTCCTAAAAAATGATGCGGTCCATAGTTAACATGACAAGATCGACATAGCTTAGATATCTCTTTTCTCAATAAAGGTTGATACTCAGCACTATGTGGCGTATGACAATTAATACATAACCCCTTACCTATTATCCCTTGAGCCTTAGCATGACCTGTTTTGGTAAAGACATACTCCTTTGCACCATGACACTTATAACATACATTATTACCAGAGTTTTTGGTTAATTTTTCACCAAAAGCCTTATGAGGACTATGGCATTCAAAACATTTATTTTTAGCTACTGGATAATGTCTATACTTCCGTTTGAATAAATTTAAATCTAATGAATTCTTATGTGGATTATGACAATTTATACAATTCTTTTCTGCATAATGTTCTTTAGTCTTATTAGAATATGAAATTACATTTGTTGGGCCATGGCAATTTAAACAAAACTCTCTACTCTGCAAATTTTGATCTTCAGATTGATGCTGCCTATGACATTGTGTACAGGCTACATTACCTTGCCCATGATTACTTTCTAACCAATCTTTTTCTTTAATAGTTGTAATCTGTTCACCATTATGAAAATTATTACTCTTAAAGTGACACTTATCACCACACTTTTGATTAGCTTCCTGAAAAGAAACAGGAATTAAAATTTCATCTCTTTTTGCATGAGTATTATGACAAACTTCACACTCACTACGATAATCAAACTTTGGAGATGAAGATAATTCTTTAAAACCTTGATAATGAGGAGTCTTACTCCAATTAAAATATAATTGTACATGACATAATTTGCATTCTTTTGAACTTGTAACTTGTTTTATCTCTTTACCTTTCACAGGTTTTGTATTATTAACTAATGGAATTAACATAATGACTAGTAATATTAGTATTAAATATGTATTTTTTCTAGTTTTCTTCATCATGCCCCCTCCATGCTATTCTTACTATTTCTCCTCAAGACTACTCAACTGTTCAGCCGCATGTCCTAAAACATCTCTAATATAATAGTAATTGTGGATACCCTTGCTACCATCTTTTTTTATAAAGTTATAGTTAGCTTTAGCTTTTTTATAAATATCTCGGCCTTTAAATTCTTTCTTCTCTTCTAACAATTCTTTAACTCGATTTTGCATATTAGTCACTACAGCCTGTTTTGAATCTATCTCTCTTTGTAACAATTCTGGTGGTAAAACTTGATGACAAGTAGTACAAGAAGCTACTCGTTTCTTCTTATCTTTATTAGCCTCTTTCTCTTTTACATTCTCATCATTTTCTGATTTTGGAGGTACCGGCATTACAATTTCAAAAGTATGGCTCTTATTATCCGGCATATGACAATCTACACACGTTACTTCAGAAGCTGAATGACGACTTGGTATTGCATCTTCGGTAAAGAATGCTACTTTCTCTCCCTCAAACACTTCCTTCTGCGGCATTCCTATCGACCCACCAGCTTGAATCTCTCCAGTACTATGACATGTGCTACAAAGCTTTTTCTTGTCTTGTCTTAATTGCATATTTGACTTGTGACAAGATAAACAAGCAATTCCCATCTTAGCGTGACCAGACTTCTCCCAACTCTTCTTCACATCCTGATGGCACTGCTTACATTGCTCAGAATCCATAGCAGATACATTTTCAGAAACTAAGCTCAATCCAACAACAATTAACAAACAGATCAAAAATGAAATCTTAATTTTCTTCAAGTCAGTCCCCTCCTTCATTTATTTTGTGAGTGTAAACTATTTTGAACTGTGCTTAAATTCAATTTAATAATACTTGCGATATTATTCACTAACTGGTTATATTAAAATATCACCTCACTTTGTTATCCAGTTTTTTAGGGGAGTTATCAAGGGGGATCATTTTTCTAAAAGTCTTAATAAATTATTATTTTACTTTTCATGGTTTAAAAGTAAAATAATGTAAATTATGATTAAAAAAATTTATCTCTATTTCCAATTGCCTTATTTACTATAGTGAATATCTTCACTTCATGTCTTGTTAAGTACTTATTTATCATTTACTAATAATATAATAGCATAAATGTAAAATAATGTAAAGTGTAAATTTGAATTTTTTTTGACTAAAATCTAGTTTCCAAAATTTTAACCCTCATTTTGTATAAAATAGTATTTTTTCATTTCATTAGACCACTTGGACTTATCAGTTCCAGGATAACATAATCCATTCGGCATCATATTAATCGGAATCTTATTATTTATTTCTAAAATAGACATTAATCTTTTTCTAATACATTTGTTGGAACTTTCTTTTGATTTGCAGTATTTATTTATAAATCCATTTATAACAATCTTATTCTGATTTTGATAATGGTTTATAAATTCACATTGACCTATCATTTCACATTCCATATATTTCACCTCCGAATAATAATATCTATTTTACAATTAATTCCAGTTATATACTATATTATCCATTGGTGATTCATTCTCCTTCTTTTGCATTTGATTATTTTTAATTTTTTATATCTTTAAAAAAGTCTTGACATACAATACCAATGTATGGTAGCATGTGATTGATTACATCTTACATTTTTCAATCCCCCTCTAGTTTTTAATAAGAGGGGGACCCCAAATAAAAGCTTATATAACGAAACTTCATTTAGGATCATCTTAATATTAAATTCTTCATTATAATATTTTTATTAATTTACCAATTCTTTAGAACAAAGAATCTTTTAATTTTTTATTATTTATCCATATCTCATTCGCAGCTATGAACCTTTTATTTCTTTTCAATTCTTTTTCAAGGTTATTGCGAAGTTCTTCTTTTATCTCTTCATAGTGCTCAATATCTAATTTATAATTAAACTTATATCTATTAAAAAAGTTCCATAAAACTCTATCCAAAGCTCCTATCATCAATTTATCAAAAGTAATTTTAGTTACATAAAACTTCAAGTAGCTAATTATCATATTAGGATTAAAATTTTCTTTACTAAATGGATAAATAAAATCAAAATATTCTCGCTCAATTATCCAAAAATCAAAAGTTTTTTCTTGATAATCTTTTTTACACACTTTCCTAAACTCTTTCATTTCCTCAAAGCTTTTGTCTTTAGGTTTATTTCCCTGTCTGACTAATTCATAATATTCATCATCAGACATTTCCATATACTGTTCAAGAGCTTGCTGCTTAAACTCTTCTTCTGTTTTATCAATCTCAAAAATGCTATTATTAATTCCTTCATTATCTGAAGCAGTAAGGATTATTACTCCTGGTACAATTAATTGTGTATTTATTTCTGGAATCTTAATCTCTATATCATTATGCGTTATTTTCATTTTAAAATCGAGAATCATAATATCACCTCCAAATAAATTATGTCAAATTTCATGTCTACATCACTAATAAGTAAAATCATTAATCATCTCTAAAAAGAAGAGCACCTTGATTGAACAAGGCGCTTAATAAAGAATTCCCATTAGACAGGGTAGTATTAATTAATTCTTATATATTATTTTTCTAATATTTTATTCAAACATGCCTTGCAGACAATTTTTCCTTTGAATCTAATAACATCTTCGGCTTCATCACAAAAAACACAAGCAAGCTGAAACTTCTGTAATATAATTTCACCTTCAGTTTCATCTATAAATATCTTTAAGGGCTCACCGGATTCAATATCTAGCTTTTCACGTAATTCAGCCGGTAAAACCACTCTCCCTAATTTATCTACCTCCCTAACAATTCCTACGCCTTCCATTTATTATCATCCTTCCAATTATTTTCTTATTAATATAGAATATATATCTTTAAACAGCTAATTAAATTTAACTTCCATTATATTATCAAGATGTATCAATTTTATAATTGTCTTGATATATTCATTCTTAACATTAATAATTCTAAGTTTTCCTTCTGCTTCACTTACCTTTCGATAGCCTATCAACAATTGATCAATTCCTAAAGAATCTATTTTATGTACATCTGAAAAATCAAGCTCGATAACCTTATAATCATTATCTATATGTGATATGATTCTCTTCTTAAGAACCCTCGACTTATTAGTATTTATTTCGTGATTTTTTACACAAAGAACTGCTTTTTTAACTTTTTGCTGTTCATTCATTATTACTACCCCCATAATTCAATTTAGAATTAATATAAAATTTTCATTATGTATGTGGATAGCCTCACTTTGGAAAATAACAAATGAATTGAGTTCCAAAGCCTTCCTCACTTTTAACTTTTAATTTTCCCCCGGTCTCTTCAACTAAAGATTTAATAATATATAAGCCATAACCTCTTTCTTTACCTTTAGTTGAAAAACCTGGCTTAAAAAGCTCATTTATTAATTCCTGATTTATTACTGACTTATTATTATAAACGGATAATATATAATTATCTATCGTATTTTCTCCCATTATCCTAATCTTCTTATATCCGTTACGATCCTTTAATGCTTCAACTGCATTATCAATTAAGTTAAAAACTATTCTAAAAATTCTATTTAATTCTACATCTAAAGTTTTTAGACCCTTATCTAAATGATAAAGTAATTTAATACCTTCCTTCTCAGCTGCCTTCTTTTTAGTCATTAAAATAGGGTCTAAGATAGACTGATGATTATTTGTTTTTGATATTTTTATATTTGTTAGTTCCTCATTTAAAGATTGAATATAATTTAAAATCTGTTTATTCCGTTTTAACTGTGCCATACCATATACTGTCTGCAAATGATTCAAGAAATCATGTCTTTCACTTCTTAACCTCTCAATTAGCTTATCATCACCCATACTACTCTTTCCTCCTGTTGTGATATTTTATTAGTAAGAACTCTTACCAATAAGTTAAAAAATTGTACTCCACTTAACATTTGTCTTAAATTTTGTTATAATTATCCTAAGCGAGGTGGAGTACCCCTGCGACTCCTTTTTAGGAGTAACGCTCGTACCATTGAGGACTCCATCTCGTTTTTTAGTTATAAGGAGTGGGTTAGTCTTTCTTCCTCCTTGCGGCTTCAATTAGTTTTGAAGTAACGCTTTTATTAAGACTGGCTCCCACTCCTTTTAATCATCAGAGTCGGTAGATAGGACGCTGCGAACCAACGCTTCTACAACAGGACTCGCCTGATGATTATTAATAAATAATCTCTATAAGGAGTTGATTTTCATGAATTATCAAGACTATCTTTTCGTTGGTGTTGACACTCATAAGAATCAACATACTGCTGTGATTATTAACTGTTTTCACCAAAAACTTGGTGTAGTTGAAACACCTAATAATCCCAGTCATTTTAACGAATTTATTGCAGAACTTAAAACTTTTATTTCTAACCAAGAAACTTTAGTCTTTGGTCTAGAAGACACTCGAGGATTAGGACGTTCTTTAGCACAATGGCTAATTAAAAGAAATTATCAAGTTAAAGAAGTCAATCCTGCTTTAACTAAACGTGAAAGACAACATAGCCCTAATCCTGATAAATCTGATCAAATTGATGGCGAAGCTATTGCTAATGTATTACTAGCTCAATGGGATGACCTGCCTACAGTCCATAAAGATGGTAATTCAAAAGCTATTAAGCAATTAAACAACCACTTACGTGGTCTAGTTAAACAGCGAACCCAAGTTAAAAATCAATTACATGATCTAATCCACCAACAATATCCTAACTATGAAGAATTTTTTAGTAAACCTTTTAAAGTAAAAACTGCTCTGGCTTTTTGGGAAAAGTTCCCTCATCCTAGTAAACTTAAGCATTACGGAGAAAAGAGATTACATAATTTCTTAAAAAAGCAGACTAAAAATATTTCCAATAATAAAGCTAGTAAAATTCTTTCATTAGTTGATAAAGACAAAGATCAAGATGTCTCTGTAACAACTAGAAACAAACTTGTTGTTATGCTAATTGAACAACTTCGACTAATTAATCAGCAGCTTGAAAAAATTAAAAATGAGCTTAAAGAAGCAGTTGAAAATAGCCCTTACCAACTTACTACTATGCCTGGTATTAGCTATAACTTAGCAGCTAAATTCATTGCTGAAATCGGTTATATTAACCGTTTTGATTCCGCCGATAAATTAGCTAGATACGCAGGTTTAGCACCAGCTGAACATAGTTCAGGTAAATCAAACCGTACATCTCGTAAAAAATATGGTTGTCGTAACCTTAACCATGCTTTTTATCTGCTTGCTTTACAGCAAATTAGTACTACTAGAAATGGTAGACCTAAAAATCCAGTTGCTTATAACTATTACCAAAAGAAATTAGCCGAAGGCAAATCTGGTAAGTCTGCTTTAATCTGCTTACAACGTCGCTTAGTTGATATTATCTTTGCTATGATGAGGGATAAAACAGCTTATAGATTGCCTGATACCCCAGACTATGACATTTTAAATAAAGCAGGTTAACCAGTTTAGTTTACTAATCATTGTCCCTTCTGACTATTTAAAAATTCTATAACTACACATTAGGGGATCTCTGACTTAAATTATTTTCCATTTTTTAACTTGTAATATTTTTACTTGACATAGGACGTCTTAATACTATTTGAGAATTGAATCTACTTTAGAATAACCTAATAATCCAATAATGCAGACTGTCCAAATTAAAATAGCAATTTTAATCACCTCCAAAATTTAGATTTTATTAATATATATCATATTAAATAAAAATAACCTTTTTACGCAGCTATTAAGCCACACAAAAAGGTTATTATAAGAATAACTTCTTGGTAGCTTGGCGATCTTCATCAAAGACCCATAGCTTTGCGTCCTCATTTCACAATGAGTATGCCTTTTTCAAGATAATATTTAATTGTATTACTTATAATATATTTTTTACATTTAAATCAATAAAATGATTTTATATACTTCGTACCCGATGGATGTATATTGTACCATTTATTACTATCAATGTCAAATATATATTAGAAAATATTTGATATTATTAATTGCAAGGTTAAATGCACGGTTTTTTGAAAAATTATACCTACATATATAATTGCTTTCTAAGCTGCTTCTAATTTCTTTTCATAAACATCATTTGAAGTCTTAAAATCAAATATCTTTCTAGGATAGTTATTCATCCACTTTTGTATCCGCTTTATTTCATTTCTGCTATATTCTTTAAAACTTCTTCCTTTAGGAATAAACCTTCTTATCATTTTATTAAGATTTTCATTACTACCTCTCTGCCATGAGCAGTAAGCATCTGCATAGTAATGTTTTGTCCTAGGAATACTACTTTTTGTAATCGAAGTTTCTACACTTTT